>NZ_VILA01000014.1:311078-409143 GCF_009712025.1 Dolichospermum sp. UHCC 0406 | reverse complement strand
CTAAATCATCCAAATCATAAAAATCACAAGAATCATCCAAATCATAAGAATCATAGTTCAGACGTTTTATATTTCTTATTAGTAAGTCTTTTAAAGTTCAAACTGGTTTCACCGAAATTGATTAGTAACCCAATCTCAAGATTATATGCTTCTAAGTAGTTAATTGCTTGTGCAAAATGAACGTCTTCTAATTTAGTTACTGCTTTTATTTCAACTGAAATAACATCTTCGACCAAAAAATCTACTCGTCGTGTTCCTATTTGTTCTTTTTTGTAAAAAATTGGCATTTCAAATTCTCTTGCAAAAGAAATACCCGCTAATTGCATTTCAATTACCAATGCCCTTTGATAAATAACTTCTTGAAAACCATTACCCAATGTTTTATGCACAGTCATAGAACATCCAATGATTTTGGATGTCAGTTCCGAGTATTTATACTTTTCATTGATCATCTTTTTTTGACCCTAACTTACCCTACCTTACTTGATTATTGTCTAAACTATAATTACTTTGATTCAATGATTACCATATTAAATCATCATGATCACCAAAATCACTACAAATCATAGTTTAGACAGATGCAGGGAAAGAAAAGCAGTTCATAAATTAACTCGCGTGTTCCCAGTCGCTGAGTGATTCAGACTGTTGATTTTTAGCTTTAGTTTTCCGAACTGGTACTTTAGGAGTCCCAATATCAACAGGAGAAAAAGACTGTTTCTTTTTAGTAGACTTGCGTTCTTGTGTATTTTTCATGACTATTTTCACTTCCTGAAAACTTTTAACCACATTTACATTATCAACTTTGATTTATCAACTCCCGGATAAAAGATTGAGGTGATTATGCAAAATTCATCAATCTCTAATATTCTATTATTTAGTGGGATTTGCTACAGAAAAACCTTGTTTTTTAGGTTGGATATTTCCTAACTTTACTTGAAAGTTTATTTGGTCGTGTAGCTTGCCAGTTCTAGCTTCTAACTGCCAATTACCAGGGCGTAAATGCCAAAATATCCCATTACTTGATTGTGTAGATAAATGTTTATCATTTAGCCACCAGTCCACAGACTGATTTAATGTTCCACTAGCTTTAAATTCTAATTTTTGCTGTCCGTCTTCACCTGGATACAGCAGAAATAAATCCCCATTACGAGGAGAGATAATGCGGAAATTATCAGGATTAAAATTCAATTGTGGTTGTTTTGCTAACCATTGATCATACACAGGTGATAAATGGAAATCCGTAGATTTTTGATAAGCAATTTTATCTTTGACAGAGAAATATTCCTGAACTACGGAAGTACAGCTAGGTGTAGGTTTTAACCCTGTGGTGGCGCAGATAGGCAATTTTATCATGTCTGCTGGAGGTGGAAAATCAGCGGGGGCTTGATGTTCGTGCAGATGTAACATGATTCTATTCCACAAAGGTGCAGCCCCTGTGACACCGGAAACTTGACGCATGGGTTCACCGTTGAAATTACCTACCCACGTAGCCACAGTATAATCACTGCTAAAGCCTACAGTCCAGGTATCACGATAGTTTGAAGATGTACCAGTTTTGACAGCGACGGGAAAGGGCAAATTTAACACTGAGTCTACACCAAAAGCTGTGGATCTGGCATAGCGATCGCTTAACATATCAATAATTAATTGCCAACTATGGGAAACTAAAGATTGAGAATTGGCAATTGGAGAACTATTTAATGTAGTTACCAATGGTGTGATTTTCCCCATATTAGCCATAGTTAAATAGGCACTAGCCAGTTCCCATAAATTCACCTCACCACTACCCAAAGTCAACCCTAAACCATAATATTCAGCATTTTGATTTAGATGTGCAAAACCCAATTCATGCAGCCGATTTAAAAAAGTTTCTACACCCACCTTTTCTAATACCTTTACCGCAGGTACATTTAAAGAATTCGCCAAAGCAACTCTGACTCTGACAGGACCAAGAAAGCTGTTAGTATAATCTGTCGGACTATATAATTTTGCTCCCGGAATTGCATAATGAGTAGGAACATCTGCCAAAATAGTATGAGGACTAATTACGCCTTTTTCTAAAGCTAATTCATACACAAATGGCTTTAAGGTAGAACCTGGTTGGCGCAAAGCTTGGACTCCATCATTTCGCCCTAATTTCACATCATTAAAATAATCAGGCGAACCGACATAACTTAAAATCTCCCCAGAGGAGTTGTCAATTATTACCGCTGCTGCATCATGGACATTATTCGCCTTTAAAGAAGAAATTACTTGTTGTACCTGTGCTTCCACAAATTGCTGTAAAGGGCGATTTATTGTCGTACGAATAGGTGATGATTCTGTATTATGCGTATTGTTTTTTGTTGCTAACCAAAATAAAAAATGTGGTGCAGCAATAATTCCCTGTTGCTGGGGGTTAAATATTATTTTCTCTTGATATATAAGTTCTACTTCTGCATCAGAAATATATTTTTCCTGTACCATTCTGTTTAACACATATTTCTGTCGTTGCTGTAATCTTTTTTGATGTTGATAAGGATTAAAATAAGTGGGATTATTAGGAATTGCTGCTAAAATAGAAGCTTGTGCTAAGTTTAAATCACTTGCAGGAATAGCAAAGTAAATTCGCGCCGCAGCTTCCACCCCATAAATATTTCCGCCCATGGGGAGACGATTAATATAAGCAGCTAAAATTTCATCTTTAGTCATTCCCGCAGCTAATCGCCACGATAACCAAACCTCTTTTAATTTTGCAGTCATTGTTCGCGGTGAATTATCCAACATTCTCGCCAATTGCATGGTAATTGTGGAAGCACCAGAAACAATTTTTTTATTTTCTACTCCTATTTTAATTGCCCGCAAAATCGCTTTTAAATCTAACGCCCCATGTTGATAGAAACTACCGTCTTCAGCCGCCAAAATTGCTTTGATAAATTGAGGTGAAACTTGATTTAATTTCACAACTGATGTATTTTCTTGATCACTGGTTAATACAGTTCCTAATGGTAAATTATTCCGATCTGTAAACTCTATTGCTAATTGATGCTGGGCAATATCTACACTATGAATAGGTGCAAAATAGGGGCATAATCGGACTAGAAAACATATCAATATGCAGGAGAAAATAATTTTATTTAGTTTGTAGTTGCGCTTTAGTTTCAATTTATATGATTTTATTTCACGCAGAGTCGCAGAGGCGCGAAGAGTAAGAGTTTTGAGGACATGAGTTAGTAAATTCATCACAATATTAAGAATTGTATGGTTTGTTGGGAATTGTCACACTAGATTAGTTATCTATATATCAATCCTTTTTGATTTGTGTACAGAATTTTTTATCTAACCACAGAGGCACAGAGAACACAGAGGAAGAGAGGAATGCGATGTTTACATTTTATTTAATATGAAGATCATAAAAATATTTAAGTTCCTGGTTATTGTTATTCTCGTATGCGGAATGACGGGTTGTAATTTTGTTGGTATTCAATCAGGTAATGAACAATTACCAATGGTTGAGTCGTTAATAACGCCAAAGTTACCAGATTGGATAGAACAAATCAGTCCTGTGGGAGATGCAAAACCTCTGGGGCAAATTCGTATCCGTTTTAAAGAAGCTGTAATTCCTATTGAAAGTCTTGATAGTCCCCAACAACAAAATTTATTAACTAAATTTGCCATTTGGCCTCCTTTACCGGGACAGTTTCGCTTTTTAACTCCGCGTATGGTGGGTTTTCAAGCTGATAAAGCTATACCGAAAGCGACGCGAGTTAAGGTTACTCTCAAAGCTGGTTTAGCTGATTTAAAAAATCATCGCTTAAATCAAGATTTGGCTTGGACTTTTAATACTGAATCTATTCAAATTACTAATTTACCAGGGGTTAACCCCATGGAAAAAGCGGAAGTTGAACCAATTGATTTACAACCAAAGTTGCAATTTACCTCTAATTTAGCATTGGATCTAGATTCTGTCCAAAAGCATTTACAGTTAATTCCTGAAGGTAAAACTCAAGGTGTGGGTTTTAAGGTGGAATTAGCGAAGGAAGAAACACCAGAAAATTTAGATCCTTTAGAAAAATTTGATCCTGCAACTAAAAATTGGATTTATAATCTGATTCCTCAGCAAAATCTGGAAAAAGCCACACCTTACCGTTTAACTTTTTCTCCTGGTATTCTTCCTGCTAATGGTAATTTACCAAGTCAAAAAGAATTTGTCAGTAAATTAGCGACTTATTCACCTTTGGGATTTGTGGGAATTAAACCTTATGGAGAACCAGATTCAGGTGGAACTTATGGCAGATTTATTAAAGGTAGTCCCCAGTTAGAATTTAATAATCTTTTATTAGCAGATTCCGTTAAGGAAAATATTAAAATTAAGCCAACACCAAAAAATATTGATGGTGTACTGCAAATTTCTGGAGAAGATAGAATTGTCAGTATTAATCCTTATGCTTTAGAACCAGCTACTACTTATACAATTAATATTGAGAAAAATCTCAAAGATAAATTTGGACAAACTTTAGGTAAACCACTCACAATTAAATATGATACTGGTGATATAGCTGGGAATATTTCTGTACCCTCAGATTTAAATATTTTCCCCACAGATAAAGATCTACAAATTAATATTGATACTATTAATTTACCAGAATCAAAATATCAAGCAGCTTATCGTATTGTTAAGCCAACAGATTTAGTTTATACAAATACTGCTAATGATTTATTACCCGAACCTGCTAAATGGCAAGATTTCACAATTAATGGTAAGCAAAATCAATCCTTAACTATCAATGTTCCCCTCAAAGAAAAATTAGGGACTACTCAGGGAATGTTAGCTTATGGAGTGCAAGCACGAACTCATAAATATCAAGAAGACGGTAAACAATTGTGGAGAGAACCGACAACTTATGGAATGGTACAATTAACCAATTTAGGTATCTTTTCTCAATGGTTTCCAGAATCCGGTTTAATTCGGGTTCATTATCTTAGTAATGGTTCACCAGTTAAAGCGGCAAATATTGAAGTTTATCAATCAAAATTAGCTGATAAATCTCGTCCTCAACCTGTACCATGTGCAACTGGAAAAACTGATGAAAAAGGAATTTTAATCATTGAAAATAATCAATTAATCCAATGTTATCCCAAATTAAAATCTAGTTTACCACAATTATTAGTAATTGCTAGTGAAAATCAAGATTGGGCATTTACTAGAAATGAAGAATATAGTGGTGCTTATGGTTATGGAATTGATGCTGGTTGGGAAGCTGATAAACCAGAATCACGAGGCATAATTTTTTCTGATAGAAAGTTATATCAACCCGGAGAAAAAGCGGCTTTTACTGCTTTTGCAGATTATTTAGAAAAAGGTAAAGTTCAGGAAGATAAAAATGCAGTTTATCAATTAACTCTAGTCAATACTACTGGGAAAAATACAGATTTAGGCACAAAAACAACTAATGAATTTAGTACATTTTCTTTAGAGTTACCGATTCCCAAAAATCAGCCTTTAGGATTTTATACTATTAAAGCAAAAGGTAACAAGGGACAAGAAATTTCTGGAGAGTTTCAAGTAGCAGAATTTAAACCACCAAATTTTAAAGTTGATTTACAGCTAAATAAAAAATTTGCAGTAATTGATGACAAAATTGATGTGCAAGTAGGAAGTAATTATTTATTTGGTTCCCCAGTGGAAGGAGGAGAAGCTAAGTATTTTGTCACTCGTAAACAGACTAATTTTATCCCTAAAGGTTGGGAAGAATTTAGTTTTGGGAGACAATGGTTTTGGCCGGAAGAAAGTCCCAATGTTCCTAATGATGTTTTACAAACTAACACTAAATTAGATGCTAATGGGAAAAGTAATCAAACCTTAACTGTAGCTAAAGATTTACCCTACCCCATGACTTACCGGGTAGACGTGCAAATTAGTGATGTTTCTAATTTATCAGTTGCTAATTCCCAAACTTTTACTGCTTTACCTAGTAATAGAATCATTGGTTTAAAAAGTAATTTTGTCGCTGACGCTGGTAAAGATTTTCCTGTAGAATTTATTGTCACTAACCCAACGGGAAAACCTCTAGAAAATCAAAGGATACATCTGGAATTACAACAGATGAAATATAGCAGCGTTACCAAAATCGTTGAAGGTAGTAAAACTCCACAAAATCAAGTTGAATATCAGACAGTTGGGAAAACAGATATTACATCTGCGAATACTCCCCAAACAGTCAATTTGAAACCTACCATATCAGGTTCATATCGGATTCGCGCTAATTTTAGTGATAATAAAGATGAAATTACAGCCACAGATTTACAAATTTGGGTGACAGGAGAAAATCAAGTATTTTGGGGTGGAGAAGAAAAAGATAAGTTGTCAGTTAAATTAAATAAAAAAGAGTTTAAACCTGGAGACACAGCAACAGCTTTAATTCAATCTCCCTACCCAGAAGGAGAATTATATTTTGCAGTCATTAAAGACAAACCTCTTTATCAACAAGTTATCAAAATTAAAGGAGGTGCGCCCCAAATTCAGTTTCCAATTACGCCAGAAATGTTACCTAATGCAGCAGTACAAGCGGTGTTAGTTAGACAAGGTAAACCACTTAATCAAATAGAACTGGGAAGTTTAGAAAATTTAGCCCGAATTGGTTTTGCAGATTTTAAAGTTAACCTAGTAGATAAATATTTAAAGGTACAAATTAACCCAGTTGAAAAATCTTTAGAACCGGGAAAAGAAGCAAATGTAGAACTGGAATTAAAAGATGATCAAGGAAAAGCCACCAAAGGACAATTTACTGTCATGGTGGTGAATGAAGCCATATTACAATTAACTGGTTATCGTCCGCCAAATTTGGTAGATACTGTCTATGCAGAACAACCAATTTCTACCCGATTTAGTGATAATCGTCGTCATGTTAAATTAGCCCCATTATCGGCAAGTTTACCCAAGGGTTGGGGTTATGGTGGTGGCTTCTCCAATGCTTTAGCAAATACTCGGATTCGTGAAGATTTTCAAGCTTTAGCTTATTACAATGGTTCGGTAATTAGTGATGAAAATGGTAAAGCCAAAATCACCTTTAAATTACCCGATAATTTAACAACTTGGCGGATAATGGTAGTGGCTACAGATGGAAATTTGCGGTTTGGCAATGGTGACGCAACATTTATCACCACAAAGCCATTAATAACTAATGCTATTCTGCCACAATTTGCCCGCACAGGCGATCGCATTTTGGCAGGTTTATCCGTCACCAATACCACCACAAACACCGGAAACCTCAATATTAAAGGTGAACTTAGCGGTTCTCTCAACTTCGCCGAAAATAATCCCAAAACCACGACATTACAACCAAAAGCCGAGTCAGCAACCCAAGCTTATCGCTTCCCCATGATAGCGGGTAATGTGGGACAAGGTAAACTCACATTTACCACCCAATTAAATAATATTGCTGATGCTTTTACTGTCCCTTTGGAAATTAAACCTTTAGAAATTACTGAACAAGTTGTAGAAACTGGTGTTAGTGAAAAACAGCTAAAAATTCCCCTGAATATTAATAAAAATACCTGCCGCGAAGCCGGAGGTTTAGATATTCAATTAGCCAGTACCTTAATTCCGGAAATTACAGCACCTGCAAAACAAGTTTTAGAAAATAATAATTTACCATTTGCAGAACCAGCCGCAAGTCAATTATTAATTGCGGCAAATCTGCAAACCCTCACCCAAAAATATAATCAAACCTTTGCAGAATTTAATCCTCAAGCACAAGCAAAATTAGCAATTGCACAATTACAAAAATTGCAAATAGCAGATGGTGGTTTTGCAGCATTTCCAGGACAACAAAAATCAGATCCTTGGGTTTCTAGTTATGCAACAGAATCTTTAGTCAAAGCTAATCAAATTTTTCCTGATTTGGTTGATAGTAAAATCATCTCTACTCTGAAAACTTATCTGCAAAATGTTCTTGCAAATCCTGGACAATATGACTTTTGTAAACAGAAACTTTGTAAATCTCAATTGCAACTAAATTCTTTGATTGCCTTAGCACAATTAGGAGATAAACGCAATAGTTTTCTGTCAGATATTTATCAACAACGTGATGATTTTGATCTAGTTACTCAAATCAAATTAGCCAGATATCTATATCAATTTCCTGAATGGCAAAATCAAGCGCAAATTATGCGTGTGCAATTCCAAAAGAATATTTATGAAACTGGACGTACCGCAGTTGTAAACTTACCTCAAAGTTGGAGTTGGATGAGTTCAAATACTGTCACCCAAGCCCAAGCTTTACGGTTATTTATTGACCAAAAAACCAACCCAGAAATCATTGATAAATTACTGCAAAGTCTTCTTAATTTACGCAGAGATGGCGCATGGGAATCTAGTTATAATAACGCCCAGGCATTCACAGCTTTAGTTGCATATAGTCAACTTCAACCCACACCACCTAATTTTATGACTACGGTAAAATTAGCAAATCAGAAATTAGGAGAAACCCGTTTTAATGGCTATCAAAATCCCAACTTGCAAATAAATATTCCCATGAATAAATTACCCCAAGGTAATCGTGATTTATGGTTACAAAAATCTGGAAGAGGCAGATTACATTATTTAGTTGCTTACAAATATCGGTTACAAGGAAATCAATCAGGAAGATTTAACGGGTTACGAGTAACGCGAGAAATTAGTAAAGTCAATGAAGAGAAAGTTATTCAAAAAACTGGAATGTATGCTTTTGATAAACCTTTAACTTTACAACCTGGACAAGTCTTTGATATTGGGTTAGAAATAATTACAGATCATCCTGTAGATCATGTAGTCATAAAAGACCCCTTACCCGCAGGATTTGAAGCTGTAGATGATAGTTTTCAAACAGCAACACCAGCATTACAAGCAAAAGCCGATAATTGGCAATTAGGATATAAAACAATCCATAAAGATCGAATTATTTCCTATGCAAATCATCTTGAACCGGGAGTTTATAGTTTACATTATTTAGTTCGTTCTGTGACTCCAGGAACATTTATTTGGCCTGGTGCGGAAGTTCATCTTCAATATGCACCAGAAGAATTTGGACGAAGTGCAGATTCTACTTTAATATTGGCAGAAAAAAAGTGATAATTTGAGCGCGGGCAGAAAGAAAGCAAAGATATAAGACCCCTCAACTCCTATCAATGGCATAGAGTTGTAAATTTTGCTAAGATTAATAATGCCAAACTCAAAAATCCTGAGTAGCATATATAGTAACTAAATCTGAATTCCTATTCGCTGATAACTGCCATGAAAATAAATACTACTGTACTACTAACCTTAATTTTGTTAACCCTCATGTTGGGTGCTGGTTCTGCAAGTGGTTTTTTGGGCTTTACCTTGGGAAGTATGGCACTTAAAGGTGTCACTACACCAGATGGTCGTCCTGCGACTAAATTTAACAGCAGCAAAGCCAATAACCCCCAACAGGAAAGTGAAGCTTTCTTAAAAGAAGAAGATATTCTCAAAGTCGTGAAATCACGAATTAGCGACCAAAAAAAGGGTAATAAACCAGACAAATCAGAAGAAGAAGAAATTAAAATTACCCAGCCGCAGCCACAGGAAAAATCCGCAGCACCAGAAACTTCTCAACCAGGATTTCCTATAACTGCTGAAAGTGAAGGTGTAACTATGTCTGTAAAATCTATCCGCTATTCGGGTGGTGATTTACTACTAAAAGTGAATATGCAGAATAAAGGTGGTGATTCTGTGCGGTTTCTCTATAGTTTTTTAGATATTACCGACGATAAAGGCAGAACTTTGAGTGCAATTACAGAAGGTTTACCAGCAGAATTGCCCGCAAAAGGTGCGGAATTTAAAGGTACAATTAGCATTCCCACAGCTTTACTTGATGATGTCAAACAGATATCTCTATCTTTGACTGATTATCCTGCTCAAAAACTCAAGTTACAATTATCTGATATTCCTGTAGAAAAAGGGAATTAAGATTCCATTTTGGACTTTAATTTCGCTCAGTCGCAGGATTTTAGATGGTATTTTCTTACACTAATGTCAAATTTGACATCACCTTAGACAGTGAGTGCTTTTTCTACTTTAAGTTGGACAGATGTGGGGCTGCGGTTGTGTAGTGTGCTAGTGCTAATTGCTATCAATGCCTTTTTTGTGACGGCAGAGTTTGCAATGGTGACAGTGCGGCGAACTCGGATTCAACAGTTAGTACAAGCGGGTGATTTCCGAGCGATGTCCGTGGAAACACTACAGCGTAGTATTGATAGATTACTATCTACAGCCCAACTAGGTATCACCCTTTCTAGTCTGGCACTGGGTTGGATTGGCGAAAGTACAATTGCTGTATTGGTAGAAAAATGGCTCGATTCCTGGCCGTTACCTTTCAGAATTAATTATCTACTAGCTCATTCTTTATCAGTCCCCATGGCCTTTTTTGCCATTGCTTACCTACAAATCGTCTTAGGCGAATTGTGTCCAAAATCAGTAGCAATGTTGTATTCAGAACATCTAGCTAGGCTTTTAGGTCCATCAGTTAAATCAATAGTCCGTTTTTTTAGTCCCTTTATTTGGGTTCTCAACCACTCAACTTATTGGCTATTACGATTATTTGGGATTGAATACACGGGACAAAGTTGGCGGCCTCCAGTCACACCAGAAGAATTACAATTAATTATCTCCACAGAACGAGAATCTACAGGTTTAGAAAATGCAGAACGAGAACTCTTAAATAACGTCTTTGAATTCGGAGATATTACGGCTGAAGACATCATGATTCCCCGAACTAGCATTATTGCTTTACCCATAACCGCCAGTTTTCAGGGATTACTTGAGGAAATAGCATCTACTGGTCACTCTCGTTATCCGATCATTGGCGAATCTTTAGACGACATTCGCGGTATAGTTTACTTTCAAGATTTAGCACAACCCTTGGCTTTAGGAAAAATCACACCAGAAACACAAATCCAACAGTGGATGCGTTCGCCCCGATTTGTGCCAGAACAAACCCTATTAAGTGAACTTTTGCCAATGATGCAGCAAGAGAAACCCTCTATGGTAATGGTAGTCAATGAATTTGGGGGAACTGTCGGACTGGTGACTACTCAAGACATTATTGCTGAAATTATCGGTCATTCCGGTGAACTTGATAGCATTAATGATTTGCTGATCCAAATGGTAGACCAACAGACATTTTTAGTGCAAGCTCAAATCAATCTAGAAGAAGTTAATCAAGTTTTACATCTTAATTTACCTTTAACTAGAGAATATCTGACTTTGGGCGGATTTTTACTTTATCAATGCCAAAAAATCCCCAAGAAAGGGGAAATCTTTAATTATGATCATCTTGAATTTACGGTGATCTCAATTATTGGTCCGCGTCTTCACCAAATCCAAATTAAAATTTTAGATTCTTAATCTTAAATGCTCAATAACTGAGGAACTAAAGCTTTTAAAGCATTACCACGATGACTAATTGATTTTTTTAAATCCGTCGTCATTTGAGCAAAAGTCAATTGTTTCTCTGGTACATAAAAAACCGGATCATAACCAAAACCACCATCTCCAGAAGGTGCAAACAAAATTTCACCGTGACAAATACCCTCAGATTGAATCACTATTTCTCCTTGAGGATTTGCAACTGCGATCGCACACACAAATTGAGCTTGACGATTTTCCTGATCACCTAATTCTCTTAATAACCTCTCAATCCTTTCTGTATCCGTGTTCCCATAACGAGCAGAATACACCCCCGGCGAACCATTGAGAGCATCTACCTTTAAACCAGAATCATCAGCGATCGCCCAATTACCTGTAACTTTGGCAATTTCCGAGGCTTTCAGACCAGCATTTTCCGCAAAAGTTTCTCCCGTTTCTTCCACATCCAAATCTTCCGGTTTTAAAGCTAATTCCCATCCAGAATCAGCTAAATAAGCTTGCATTTCCCGCAATTTACCGGGGTTTCCTGTCGCTACTACTAGTAATTTATTCATTGCTTATTAGTCAGTTGTCAGTTGTTAGTAGGGGCGAAGCATTTGGAAGATAAATTATCGGTCATTGCCAAAAATAGTCCTCCAAATGCTTCGCCCGTACAGTTGTCAGTTGTTAGTAGGGGCGAAGCATTTGGAAAATAAATTATCGGTCATTGCCAAAAATAGTTCTCCAAATGCTTCGCCCGTACAGTTGTTAGTAGTGGCGAAGCATTTGGAAGATAAATTATCGGTCATTGCCAAAAATAGTTCTCCAAATGCTTCGCCCGTACAGTTGTTAGTAGTGGCGAAGCATTTGGAAGATAAATTATCGGTCATTGCCAAAAATAGTTCTCCAAATGCTTCGCCCGTACAGTTGTTAGTAGTGGCGAAGCATTTGGAAGATAAATTATCGGTCATTGCCAAAAATAGTTCTCCAAATGCTTCGCCCGTACAGTTGTCAGTAGTGGCGAAGCATTTGGAAGATAAATTATCGGTCATTGCCAAAAATAGTTCTCCAAATGCTTCGCCCGTACAGTTGTCAGTAGTGGCGAAGCATTTGGAAGATAAATTATCGGTCATTGCCAAAAATAGTCCTCCAAATGCTTCGCCCGTACAGTTGTCAGTAGTGGCGAAGCATTTGGAAGATAAATTATCGGTCATTGCCAAAAATAGTTCTTCAAATGCTTCGCCCGTACAGTTGTCAGTTGTTAATAAAAAAGTAATCACCAAATTCCGAGATTTTTTATTCTAAATTTTCCGAGAAATTGACTTTTTTATATAATTGCTTCAAAGATAATTCTACATTAATTGATGACAAATTTATCAGAGCATCTTCAGTTTCATACTCTGTCAAAATCCATTGATTTTCCGAAGTTTTCACATACTGCATTACATAATATTTAGTTTGGTCAATTAAAATATATTCTTTAAATTCAGGAATTGAGCGATAATAAAGAAACTTATCACCACGGTCATAATCTTTTGTTGATTTAGATAAAACTTCCACAATTAACACAGGATTAGTAACTATTGTAGTATTCGCACTGTAATAAACAGGCTGACCTTCAATTACCATCACATCAGGATAAATAAATTCCCGATAGCGTGGTATCCACAATTTCACATCACCAATATAAATTTCATAGTCTAAATCATTTAACGCCACATTCAAGCCAGTTGCTAAATTTAATGCCAGTTTATTATGATTTGTTGTTCCACCAGTCATAGATATAATTTCTCCATCTCGATATTCATTCTTATAATCAGCTTTTTCTTCTAATTCTAAATATTCTTCTGGAGTATAGTAAGCCGTAACTACTTTGATTTCTTGGGTAGTAGTTTGTAGTTTCATCGTTCTATTTAGTAATAGTTACTAATTGAATTTTACTTGATTTTGAATAATGTAAATTTCTGACAAAGACCACATATAACCAGTAGTCCTGAATCTTTCTAAAGTTTCCAAACATAGCATATTTTGGGCAAATGAGGTACAAATTTTCATCATAAAGCTTTGCACCTCAAGCGTTTTACCGCTGATAGCTTCGGTAATTACTGACGGGGTTTCTTTTTGGAAACCTTTAATACAGGTAAAGCATCAGCCGAAGACTGAGGAGGTAAATAATATTGAGCAACAGGCTCTTCTGGTAAAGCCGGACGTTGCTGCATTCGCCATAATTTAAAGACGAGAGCTATTCCAACTGTTCCTAAACCAAAGATGAAAAGTGACCAACTATCATCCAAACCACCAATGATAGCATCTATTGTTCCCGCTGTTATCAATACACTAATGATCGGTTCTTTGCGGTAGGCTGACTTTAAAAAACGAGGTAATACAGCATTCATCACAGCTTACTTAGTTCCACTTAGAGTTTTTGTATAAACTTACTCAGAATATTCCAACTACAATTCGTCTATTTGATTAGAGGCAAATAATAGCACAAATAATTGTAATTTCCTTTGCCGAAAAAGGGAGTACGGTAATTAACACCCTAGAAGTAATTGCTTTGAGGATCATCACAATTATTTCCATTGTACTAGGACTGACGCACGAAATTAATTTAGCGAAACAGACTGTGAGGACAAAAATCAACTGAAAACTAATGTAGAGACATTCCATGGAACATCTCTAAACCTAAATTCATGCTTTAGTAAACTATGCCACGCAAGTTATCAGTAACGCCAGATTAGAAGTTTACTTCAAACCGAGCCATGCAATTACACCTTGATTGGTAGCATATTCGATTATCACCATTAAAACAAAGCCAATCATAGCCGCTCTGCCATTTAAACGCTCGGCATATTCATTAAAACCAAACTTAGGTTGTTCTAATTTAGGGGTAATAGTTGGTTGTTGTTGTGTCATAATCAGTGATTCCTTTCTTGATAATTGGCAAACAAAAATTTACAGGGATTTTTCAAGTAAATTGTCGGAGATGGTCGTCGGTACTTAACAATTTTTAATTATTCTTTATCTATTGTAAGAAACCTGGCGAATTAGTCAAGGTGTAGCGTGAGGGAGACTAAAAAATTTTGGATTTTGAATTACTGAATACGGAAATAATCAGCTAGGTACTGGCACGCTAAAGTGAAACAATAAAATATAAGAGGTTATCAATGGAAATTGGTGTTCCCAAGGAAACTAAAGATCAAGAATTTCGGGTAGGTTTAAGTCCTTCCAGTGTTCGGGTATTACGAGAAAATGGTAATAATATTTTTGTAGAAAGTGAAGCTGGTACGGTTGCGGGATTTACTGATGAAGACTACCGTAATGCTGGAGCAGAAATTGTAGATAAAGCCGATGCTGCTTGGAATCGGGAGTTAGTTGTTAAGGTAAAAGAGCCTTTAGTAAGCGAGTATAAATTTTTGCAGAAAGGACAATTGTTATTTACTTATTTACATTTAGCTGCAAATCGTCAACTAACAGAACATTTAATTGATTGTGGCACTTGTGCGATCGCTTATGAAACCGTAGAACAACCGGGAGCAAATAAACTCCCCTTACTCACCCCCATGAGTATTGTTGCTGGTCGGTTAGCCGTACAATTTGGCGCAAGATTCCTAGAAAGTCAACAAGGAGGAAGAGGCGTACTTTTAGGAGGTATCCCCGGAGTCAAAGCCGGTAAAGTCGTGATTTTAGGTGGTGGTGTAGTCGGTACAGAAGCCGCAAAAATCGCCGTCGGTATGGGTGCAATGGTGCAAATATTAGATGTCAACGTGGAACGCCTATCTTACCTAGAAACCCTCTTTGGTTCGAGAGTAGAACTACTTTACAGCAATTCCGCCCATATTGAAGCCGCAGTTAAAGATGCAGATTTACTAATTGGTGCAGTTTTAATTCCTGGTAAAAAAGCCCCCATTCTAGTATCTCGTGCATTAGTTAAACAAATGCGTCCTGGTTCAGTGATTGTTGATGTCGCTGTAGATCAAGGTGGCTGCGTGGAAACATTACACCCCACATCTCACACCAAACCAGTATACATTGATGAGGGAGTAGTGCATTATGGCGTTCCTAATATGCCAGGAGCAGTGCCTTGGACATCCACACAAGCCCTCAATAACAGCACCTTACCCTATACTGTCCAGTTAGCAAACCTGGGACTTAAAGCTTTAGACATTAACCCAGCCTTAGCAAAAGGTTTAAACGTCCAAAATCATCGGCTTGTACATCCTGCTGTCCAAGAAGTCTTCCCCGATTTAGTTGAGTAAATCAAGTACATATATATAACCAATATGGGCGGAAGTCAATCCGCCCTCTTCCTTTGCGTCTTTGCTCCTTTGTATCTTTGCGCGAAACAAAAATTATTTCACCATAGATAAAATAATCCCCACCAGCGAACCAAGAATTAGCACGATACCGCTGAGAGAACTAATTGCAAAACCAGGACCGCGTTTTTCAGCAGCTTGATAATATCCCCAAGCATAAGCAATTCTTCCTACTATCCAAGCTGCACCGAGAGCAGAACCCCAAATAGGACTAACGTAAATAGAAAACAACCATAAAGCCGGAATAAATAAAGCTAGTTGTTCCAAGGTATTTTGTTGTACCCTTAGCACTCTTTCAAAATCGAGGTTTCCTGTAGTTTGCGGTACGGGGACTTGATATTTAGCTCTGGCTATACCAACATTAATTGTGACTACAAAGTATAGTATAAGTGCGGAAACAGTTACTAAACTAGGATAAGGAGACATAAACTTGAGTAAAATGGGAAAATAACGTTATTTACAAAATATTATAGGTTACAGGTGATTAAGTGACAGGTGAGAATTTAATCAATTACCAACCAGCAATGATAGAAACATTAGAACCATTAATTGAATTAAGAGGTATTTCTAAAACTTTTGGCAAGAACAAGGTTTTGGATAATATAGATTTGAAAATATATCGAGGCCAAGCATTAGGGATTATTGGACCATCAGGAACTGGTAAATCAACGGTTTTGCGGATTATAGCCGGATTATTAAAACCCGATGAGGGAGAAATTTATATTCAAGGAGTACAACGAAAAGGTTTAATAGAAGATGCTGCTGACCCTGTGGGGATTGGGATGGTATTTCAGCAAGCGGCCTTATTCGACTCCTTGACAGTCGAAGAGAACATTGGATTTCTACTTTATCAACATTCTCGACTCAAGCGATCGCATATTCGGGAATTAGTCAATCAAAAACTAGAATTGGTAGGACTAGCAGATATTAGTCACCTTTACCCGTCAGAACTTTCTGGAGGAATGCGAAAAAGAGTCAGTTTTGCCCGTGCTATTATGTCCAATCCTCAACGTCCTACAGATAGTCCAGAGGTTTTATTATACGATGAACCTACAGCCGGATTAGATCCCATTGCCTCAACGGTAATTGAGGACTTAATCCGTGACTTACAACATACACAAGGAGTCTGTAGTACCTACTCCATTGTGACTCACCAAGATAGTACAATTCGGCGGACATCGGATCAAATAGTCTTTCTTTATCAAGGAAAAGTGCAATGGCAAGGTACAGTAGTTGCCTTAGATCACACAGAAAATCCCTTAATTAGACAATTTATGAGTGGAAGTGTACATGGACCCATTCAAGTAGCTGGTTAAGTACCAAATCAAATAAAATTGCTGAGTTTAACGCTATCAGTGGAGGAATAAATGCGAGGTCTAATTAGCAGCTTCACATCTGCACGTACATGGAGAGAAGGTTCTGTAGGATTGTTGCTCCTGCTAGGGTTAGGCGCATTTGGAGTAATTTTACTGTGGTTGAATAGAATCACCCCCGGCCAAACTTCTTATCAAGCAACTATCGAATTTGCTAACGCGGGGGGAATGCAAAAAGGTTCAGCAGTGCGTTTTCGGGGTGTGAAAGTGGGGACTATCACCAATGTTAAACCCGGCTCAAATGCGATTGATGTCGAAATTCAAATTAACTCCCCTGATTTAATAATTCCCAGTAATTCGATCATTGAAGCCAATCAAAGTGGATTAATTAGCGAAAATATTATTGACATTACACCAAAAGGAGATTTACCTGGGAAGGTAACCGCTAAACCCCTAGATAAAGACTGTAATTCTAGCTTGATTATTTGTAATGGTTCTCGCTTAAAAGGGATAATTGGGATCAGTGTGGATGAACTGATGCGACAATCAACTATTTTTGCGGCTCAGTACAGTAACGAAAAGTTCTATAAAAATGTGAATCGTACGTTAGAAACCTCGGCTAATGCTGCTGCTAATATCGCTGATTTGACGAAGGATTTGCAAGGTTTGAGCAAAACCTTCAAAGGACAAATAGGTGTATTTTCAGATACAGCAGCTACATTACAACGTTCGACAGTCCAATTAACTGCAACCACAACCAAAACAGCGAATCAATTAGGCGAAACATCTAAAGACTTTAGTACAACAGCCAAGCAAGCAAGTCGCTTACTAACAAATTTAGATAATCTCATCACTACTAATCGTTCTTCTTTAGTTGGTACTTTGAATAGTATGACGGAAACCAGTAACCAACTTAGGCAAACAATTACCAG
Source organism: Dolichospermum sp. UHCC 0406 (assembly GCF_009712025.1). Lineage (NCBI taxonomy): Bacteria > Bacillati > Cyanobacteriota > Cyanophyceae > Nostocales > Aphanizomenonaceae > Dolichospermum > Dolichospermum sp. UHCC 0406. Next base: position 391,196 of record NZ_VILA01000014.1, on the reverse strand, counting down.
TTTATCACCGGCGATTAACCGCTTAACCCAAGGAAAATTATTAAATAACCTAGAAACCCTATCTGCAAATGCAGCCGAAGCTTCTGCGAATTTAAAAGATGCTTCTAAAACTTTAAATGATCCAAAAAACATTGTTTTACTGCAACAAACTTTAGATGCAGCTAGAGCAACATTTGAAAATACCCAAAAAATTACCGCTGATTTAGATGAATTAACAGGCGATCCTAAGTTCCGTCAAAATATGCTGCGATTGGTAAATGGTCTGAGTAAATTAGTTTCTTCTAGCAAAGACATCCAGGAAAAAACCAAGGTAGCTGTAACTCTAGATTCTCTCAAAGCTGATGCTAATCGCCCAAAGGTAGTAATTACCGCACCCGTTCCCCAAAAACAAGTATCGGTAGTTGAGCAAAGTCGAAACTTAGTAATTACTCCCCCACCCAAAACCCTGGAGAAAGTAGAAATAACCACCCAACCTATCTCCGAACCACCCAATTCATCCCAAGAACAACTCCTCCAACAACTCCGAGATTATCGAGAACAGGGGACAGGGGACAGGGAGTAGGGGAAGTGGGGGAAGTGGGGGAAGTGGGGGAAGTGGGGGAAGTGGGGGAAGTGGGGGAGAAACTTCCTTCTTTATTCTTTTTTCCTCCTGACTCCTGACTCCTGACTCCTGAACTCCTATTCCCTAATTCCAATCCTGCTCGTCTTTTTTGCCCTGACTTTTGTAAATTCCGCCGATATCATGGATTTGACGGGTTTTTGCAAATAGTTCAGTTTCCGTTAAACCCCAGCGTTGCAAAACTTTATCTAAGTTGCTTTGGATGTCCCGCGCTCCCGGAAAACCTTGATAGCGAATTTTTAGTCTAGCTAATTCTGATAAATTGTAATCGGTTGCGTCTTGAGCGAGTAAAATATCAATAAGGGGGCGATCGCGGTTGTAGAGTGGATGTTGTTGGTCTTTACCGCCGGAAATTTCTGTCACAATTAATACCTGTACGAAGTTAGCAATCCATCAACAACTCAAGATGAAAAATCTCGACCATTGCTAATTATCTACCATTATCTAGTGAATGACGGCAACTACGCCTTGTCACTTACGGCTCTCACTACTGCCATTCAGCTTAAAATAAAGATACATTATCTTTAAGAAAATACAAGAAACTTTAGATGAGGGTGAAATAATATCTCACCCAAAGTCCAAGCAGCACGAGGGAAAGAACCCGCTATGTTTGAACACTTCACTTCCGAAGCCATTAGGGTAATTATGTTAGCCCAGGAGGAAGCACGACGACTGGGACACAACTTTGTAGGAACAGAACAAATTCTCCTGGGTCTAATGGGAGAAGGAACAGGTGTTGCTGCTAAGGTGCTGGCTGAGTTGGGTGTTACCCTGAAAGAAGCCCGTCGGGAAGTAGAAAAAATAATTGGCCGGGGTTCTGGGTTTGTCCCACCGGAAATTCCTTTTACCCCGAAAGTAAAAAGCCTGTTTGAGCAATCTTTCCGAGAAGCTCACGGTCTTGGACATAATTACATAAACACTGAACACTTATTATTAGGTTTAACTGAGGCTGGTGAAGGAGTCGCCGCCAAAGTATTACAAAATCTAGGAGTGGATTTACCAGTTATCCGTTCCGCTGTGATGAGCCGATTGGGTGAAGATACAGCGGTTGTCACTGGTGGTAGAAGTAATTCCCAGCGCAATCAAAATTTATCCATAGAGGCGTTTGGCAGAAATCTCACCAAACTGGCTCAGGATGGCAGGCTAGACCCGGTAGTTGGTCGCCAGAAGGAAATTGAAAGAACTGTGCAAATTCTCGGTCGGAGAACCAAAAATAACCCGGTTTTAATTGGAGAACCAGGGGTTGGTAAAACAGCGATCGCTGAAGGTTTAGCGCAACGTATTATCAATCAAGATGTCCCCGAAATTTTACTTGATAAGCAAGTAATTAGTTTGGATATGGGGTCTGTGGTAGCGGGAACTCGTTTCCGGGGTGATTTTGAGGAACGCCTCAAAAAAATCATGGAGGAAGTCCGCAGCGCCGGAAACATCATCTTAGTGATTGATGAAATTCATACCTTAGTGGGTGCAGGTGGCACAGAAGGCGGTTTGGATGCAGCTAATATCCTGAAACCGGCTTTAGCACGGGGTGAACTCCAGTGCATTGGTGCTACTACCTTAGATGAATATCGTCAGCACATCGAGCGTGATGCGGCTTTAGAGCGGCGTTTCCAGCCAATTTTGGTGGGAGAACCATCGGTAGCCGAAACTATTGATATTCTCTATGGTTTACGCGGTGCTTATGAACAGCATCATAGAGTCAATATTACGGATGAAGCAGTAGTTGCGGCGGCTGAATTGGCAGATCGTTATATTAGCGATCGCTTTCTACCCGACAAAGCCATTGACTTGATTGATGAAGCTGGTTCTCGCGTGCGTTTACGTCACTCGCACATTGCGAATAACAAAGAACTCAAACGGGAATTAACCACCGCTACCAAAGCCAAATCGGAAGCCATTAGAGTTCAAGATTTTAGCAAAGCTGGTAAATTGCGGATACAAGAATTAGAACTACAAACCAGACTTGATTTAGAAGAAAATCAGGAAACTGTCAACGCTCCCCTTGTCAACGAAGAAGACATTGCTCAAATTGTCGCTTCTTGGACTGGTGTTCCCGTTAACAAACTGACTGAATCTGAATCTGAATTACTTTTACATCTTGAAGACACTTTACATACAAGATTGATTGGACAAGAACAAGCAGTTACATCGGTTTCTCGCGCTATTCGTCGCGCCCGTGTCGGCTTAAAAAGTCCTAATCGTCCCATTGCTAGTTTTATCTTTTCTGGACCAACTGGTGTCGGGAAAACCGAATTAGCTAAAGCCTTAGCGGCTTACTTCTTCGGGGATGAAGAATCAATGGTACGTTTAGATATGTCCGAATACATGGAAAGCCACAACGTTTCCAAGTTGATTGGTTCACCTCCTGGTTATGTAGGATACGATGAAGGCGGACAATTAACGGAAGCTGTACGGCGCAAACCCTACACAGTGTTGCTATTCGACGAAATCGAAAAAGCGCATCCCGATGTATTCAATATGCTGCTGCAAATCTTGGATGACGGTCATCTTACGGATGCGAAAGGTCGGAAAGTAGACTTCAAGAATACATTAATTATCTTGACTTCTAACATTGGTTCTAAGGTAATTGAAAAAGGTGGTAGTAGCTTAGGGTTTGAGTTTGATAATGCAGCAGAAGCTAGTTATCATCGGATTCGTAACTTGGTTAACGAAGAACTCAAAGCATATTTCCGTCCCGAATTCCTCAACCGTGTTGATGATATTATCGTCTTCACTCAACTCAACAAAGATGAGGTCAAGCAAATTGCTGAAATCATGCTGCGTGATGTTGGTAGTCGTCTCAAAGAGAAGAATATCACTTTAGAAGTGACGGAAGCTTTTAAAGAGAAGGTTGTCCAAGAAGGCTATGATCCTAGCTACGGTGCTAGACCATTACGCCGCGCTATTGTGCGTCTGTTGGAAGATTCTCTGGTTGAAGCGATCTTATCTGGGGAAATCGCAGATGGAGATAAGGCTATTGTGGATGTAGATGATGATGGACAGGTAAAGGTTAGAAAATCGGAAACCCGTGAGTTGTTATTAACTAATGTTGGTTAATTACGGATTTCAATAATATCAGTAATTTATTTGGTGGGTGACTTTATTGTTAACCCACTTTTTTTTATGGGTTTTTACGGGAGAATATGGATTAAACGAACCACAGAGGCACAGAGGACACAGAGGAAGACGGAATATAAACTAACTCGTAAGTTTCAAAGCAGTGGCTAAAATATCATCATCAGATTCTATCTTATCTAAATTATCCACCTTCATTTGTTCCATAATTTGACGATGAGTGATTTCATATTGAGCATCTACTAAAGTATGTGCTATTTGATAGGTGATTTTTTGCCAATCTTCTGGTGAAGCTATTATCTCTATATGTTGCAATGCTGTATAAGCCTCTGCTGGTAGCTTTGGTAAAAACTTTAAAGCTAAATTAATATTTTGTGTTGGTATTTGTTCTGCTATTTTAGATAAATCTATCATGGCTTTATTGTTAACACACTTTTTTAATCTTATTAAAGTGGATTTATTAGGAAAAGGTCAATATTCTCATAGCTAAACTTCTAAACATTCCAAGAAAGAATTAACACCAAGCAATCTTATACCATAAGCTTCCATTTCTAGTCTCAGCGTATCATCAGCACGTAAATCATCATCTCCAGATACAATCAAGTTTGCTTCACCATCAATAGCTGTAGCTAGTATAGGTAAATCTTTAATATCTCGACAATTTGGCGGAATTGTTGTAGCTTCAACCCATATTGAACGGTATTTTAACTGCTGTTCCAGTCGAATAGCTTGATTTTCATCTATTCGTTGTTTTAATCGAGGCCGATTCCATACGTCATGAAATTCATCCAGTAAAGGTTGACTCATCAATAACTGGAATTTGTGATCATTAAATGCTGCTAAAATTGGTAATGTGACTCGCCCTCTCAATAAAATGCGAATCCAAATATTAGTGTCAATGACTACCCGAAATTTCATGTTTGGCGGTTTTGCTGACGCACAGCTTTGATTTCTGCCATAATATCATCATCTGTAATATCATCAATTGGTGGTTGGGAGTATAATTCTTGAATTAAAGCTGTCAAATCAGCAGCTAAATCAAATTTTATCAATGCTTGAGCTACTATTGCTCGTTCTTGCGGTTGTAATTGTTGTACAGCCGTAATTAATTGTTCTAAGGTAATCGGGACTGATATCATCATCTAATTTCCCAAGTCATTATTTAAGATTATAAATTATTTACAGTATTTTGCATAACTTGGATGTGAAAATTATTAACTTTGTCTATATAGTCGAGTAGAGGGATTATCAAATATTATTAATTTTATATGTTATTTGGCTGGGGAGCATTTTTTATTTGTTCAAGATCACTAATAATTTTTTGCAAATATTTTTTGTTTGCAAGACTTAATATGTATCCACTCATTTTCCCTTCTCTGTGAATAACTTCTGCTAATAATAACTTTTGAACCTCTTTAAGAAAATCCAATTCATCAACTAATTTTTCAACAATACCTCTATACTTATACCTTTCTTGCAACAAATAAAATAAGTAATTTATCTTCTCATTAGAAAGCATGAAAACTGTTTTCATAAAGTCTTTAGGTGATAAATATTTGAAAATAGGAAAGTTATAATATGTTTCTTGAAAAATATCTAAATAGTTTGACGAAGGTATACAAATTAGGGGGCGCAACTCATTAATATTATTTTGCATAACCTTCAATAATTTATTTGCTTCATTAGGCATATTTTGAAGCATTACTTCTTTTTTACATTGCTCAATATAATTCTCAAAATCTTTAAACTCTTGAGAATCTTTAGATGGAAAAACAAGTCCCATATAATTATCGAATATCTCATCACGATATTTTATATCTAGCTTCCCAGACATCTTTAATTCATCAATATATTTTTTTGATTCATCAATAATATCTGGCTTATTTTTGCTATATACTCCAGTATCAGAAAACAGTAAAAATAATCCAGTAATATGTTTAATTATGCCAATGTCTTCAAATTTTCTCTTTTTGTATTCTGACTCTACTTGATTAAGTATTTTTTCAAACTCTTCATCTGTATGTCTAGTATAGTACCACAGTTTCAACCAATTAGGAGTATTTTCATCTTCAAAATATTTGCTATTTGGCATTAATTTTTCTAAAGTATCTTGATCCACAATGCCTTTATCAAAAAAATTTTCCCACCATAATAAACTAGGAAAGGGACTATTGAGAATTAAATTTACAAAACCATATCTTTCAAAAGTTTGCAACCATGAAATTTCATCTTTGATATTATTTTCTTGTAAATCAGCAGTTGCATGATATTTTTTTATTTCTGAAGATGCATATTCTTTACTTATTTTATCTGATAACTGACTAATATCTTCTGCTTTGAGTCTTGCACTAGAAATTTCAATTGAAAAAATTGTTAATAATTGTAAAATCTCCTCCAATAAATCGGATTTTTTCTGTGCCTCTTCTGATAAAATATTAAATATTCTTTCAAAGTCTAAACTAATTTGATTCAAAAATCTTAAATTTTTACACTCTGCCTTTATAAATAGTTCTTGAATAAGATTAAGATTATTTAGTAAAATATATTTGATTTTATGGTGTTCTATTTGATTTATAAAATCATTTAATGCTCCTGAAAAATCAGGAAATATTTCAAAAGTCTTACCAATTAACTTTTCTTTTATTCTTTTATATTCTTCTTGTTTGATATTAATTTGATCTTCATTCGCAATTATGACTACTTTTAAATCCTGCGATTCTACAAAGCTACTAATATATCCCAAAATATTTGCAATGTTTATGCTGCAACGCTCCAAATCATCAAATATTAAAAGATCAAAATTAGAATCCTTAAATTTATCAGGAATGTTTATATCTGGAATAGAAATATTCCACGTTCCATCATCTTTACCATCATGATTTAAATCAATTTTTAACGCACCTTTTAAAAGCCCTTTAAAGACTTTTCCTGCTAATACCATTCCCTTAGATGAACGGAAAGGGTGTAATTGCTGGAAAAGAGATTCTTCTATTTCTGAATATTTACTAACTCCATATAGACTGACATATAAAGATTTTTTTCCTTGTTCTTCTAGCTTCTCACGATATTGATTTATAAACCATGTTTTACCAGACCCCCATTTCCCTTTAAGTAAAATAGCGAATTTAGGAGAATGACGTAATGCACAATAATAATTTAAGTAGTCTTCAACATGATGATTAATTGATGTATTTGCTTGAGACATATCCAATCTCCTGATAAAGTGAATAAATAACTTTTTTAGCGCATTCATTTTTAATTATTTTGGATAATCGTCCTTACATCTGCTTCATTGCCTGATGTAGCAACTTATATACCCGTTAACATAATAATCATATACAAGCGTAGTTGTAAATACTTTCCTAGTTTATTTTTTGTTTACTTTCATTGCTAAGTACATATTTTGTGTCACAAAACTTCAATGAAGATCATGAACTTTGAATAAGTATCATTTTTTATGTAATATTCTTTGATTCTTGTTGTAAATATTCAAATACATTTAATTACTTGAACCTTCCGATCAAGAAACAGAGTAAGTATAGTCACCATTTTCCCAAGTCAAGGAAATAAGCCTATTGTTAATATAGATGATGATGTAATCAGAATTATTTCAGCCCGTAAAGCCACACGCAAGGAGCGAGAATATTATGAAGATTGAAACATTAAAACAACGCTTAGACAAAAATCGCCCCATGATTACGGTTACTCTAAGAATACCAGAAGATGTAGTAGAAGAATTGAAACAACTTGCACCCATACTTGGTTTTTCTGGTTATCAACCCTTAATTCGAGCATACATTGGACAAGGAATGAGAGCAGATTTAGAAAAGTTAGAAAATAATACAGTTAATGCTTTAATTGCTAGTTTAAAACGACATGGTGTGAGTGATGATATTATTCATGAAGCATTAAATGAAGTTGTTAATAAATAAGTAAAATAGCTGAAATTAACAGTCTAATATTTCCCTAATAACACTTTTTAAATCTGCATCAGCAGGGCGTTTTGTAAACTGTTCATGACTATAAATCCATACAGGCGTAATTACAAACATTTCTGAATTGACTAAATACATCAATCTAATTTGTCCAGAAGCACCTTTAGCAAACCTCAATTCCAATTTATGAAAAGTCCATCCTTCTGGTAAATCAATCTTACCAGGTAACGGTTCTTGGCGGGAATTTGGAGGATATTGATCTGCAATCAAATCTTCCAATACTTCTACAATCAATTCAACAAAAGCATCTCCATGAACTTTTCTCAGTTTTTTGAAAGAACGTTTAAAATTTTCGGATTCTTCAATCGAGAAGGGAATTAAGCCAGTCACGCACTTCTCCTTTCTTGATTCTAGTTGATGATTCCGAAGTACAAGCGTCCTTCACAAGTTCAGACATTATAGGTTGATAAGCAGGATGATCACGTTCTATTAAGTCTAATTTTTGATGACCTAATGCTTTCAAATCCTCCAGCAAAATCGGCTTAGTTGAGCTTGCTTGGGGTAGTAAACCCTTACGAGCTTTTTTCCAAGGAAACTCCAAATGAGTCATATCACTCAGCAAATAGGCGTGATAACCTCCAAAATTTTCCCACACTTCTTCGAGAAGTTTTTTCTGATCATCAGGAATTTGTAACAATAATTCTTGACTAGGAACAGGTAATTGATTAGCTTCAAATTCACTATAAAATCTATAAGCAGGAGGACACACAGGACCGTATCGCCATGCTTGAATTTCTTCTGCAAATAACGGTTCATCGTACATCGCCAAATGTAAGCTTTGTGAATAATACAGAAGCTTCTGAACTTTCATATTAGTCATTTCTGCTTCCATACTGTCTTCGTAGGCTCTCGCAATAAAGTAACGAGCTGCATTGAGACAATCAATCATAATCAGACTCGCAAATCAAAATAGAATGAATATCTGAAAAAATTTTCAAGCTTACTTACATATAATATTATAATCTGGGATTACCAAATTAGTATAATTTTACTAAAAATTAAATCTGGCTATACTTTGATAGAAACCCTAGACCTTAGTTAGTAACAATAGTTATCTTTTATCAGAGGATGATTTTAAATTGTTGAGAGATATTGATACAAGTTTAAATAAACTCACTATTCTACCAGCAGCGAGGTAAAGGCTATGACTCTTGTTAAAGTCAATCAAAGACACTTCCCAAAAGGGGATCTTACCCGTCGAGGTATGGCCTTAGCTCTTGACTTCTTCTGTGCATGGTTCCTGAGTTCTATTTTCAGAAGTAATCAAATCGGGATTCAATTTACCCAAATCTTTGTTTTTATTTTTGCTTGGCTAATTTTCCGCGTCATCATAGTTTACAACAATCAAGGACAAAGTTTAGGCCGTTGGGCATTTGATTTAAAGATCCTAGAAGTTGCAAATGGCGAAATAGTCAATAGAATCCCCCAATTTCAGACCTTATTACTGCGAGAAGGGATTATTTGCTTTTCTAGCTTGTTATTATCCATTTTCTTGGGGAATATCATCCTCAATCCCGCTGCTGTCGTCCTATTACTTCCCCTGATCATTGACGGCGGTGCAGCTTTATCCGATACTCAGATGCGACAGGCATTCCATGACCGCTTTTTTCGGACTATCATAGTTTCTTCCCGTCGGGGTTATTCATTAGATATAAAAATTAAACGGTTAGTTGCAAAATTTCCACGAAATATGAGATAATAACCATTTGTGTTAATTATCTCCAGGCTTTACAGTTTCTAAGATTATGGCTAAGAGTAAAGGTGCGCGCATAATAGTGACACTAGAATGCACCGAGTGTCGAACAAATCCAGATAAACGTTCACCTGGCGTATCCCGTTATACCAGTACCAAGAACCGTCGGAACACAACCAACCGCTTAGAACTGAAAAAGTTCTGTACCCACTGCAACAAACACACAGTTCACAAGGAAATTAAGTAAGAATGAGTTACTATCGTCGTCGCCTTTCTCCAATTAAGCCCGGAGATCCCATTGATTACAAAGATGTAGATTTGTTGCGGAAGTTTCTCACCGAACGTGGTAAAATATTACCTCGGAGAATCACCGGTTTAACCTGTCAGCAACAACGCGCTCTGACTCTAGCCATTAAACGCTCTCGAATTGTGGCTTTATTGCCCTTCATTAACGCCGAAGGTTAAGAATATTTTGGATTTTGGATTTTGGATGATCATCCAAAAAAGTAGCAGTTGCATGGATATGCCCAGTTACTTTGAGTCCAAAATCTAAAATTTAATATTTAATGTTAGGAAATTGCTAAAAACATTTAATTAATTCATTCTCAAAAATGGTACGATATCGCTAAATTTGAGGATGGAATTCTAAACTGGAATAGCATTTCTCACAGCAAATTATTAAATAAAGGATTAAATACCCGTTATTTAATCCAGAATTTCCAGTCTAAAAATCTCAAAATATTAAAATTAAAGTGCGACAGTTGTGGATAAGGGGACGTTAGTTGAATTTAGGGTTAAAGGCGATCGCCGTCTTGGAGTGATAGATCGTCCAGACGGTAAAACTAGTTGGTTTGTAGTAGATGAACGTGGTCAATCCCATAACATCAAAAATAACCAATTTACCTACACGGTTAACGGACAAACCTATAAACCAGGGGAAATCGCTGAGTTTTTAAGTCAAGTTCAGCCTTATCTAGATCCATCAAGTCTGGAAATAGCTTGGGAACTACTGATTGAAGATGGAGAAACTGTCACTCCTAGCCAATTGGCAAATCTCCTATTTTCGGAATCCACACCTCCCCAGTGTTATGCAGCCCATTGTTTGTTATCAGAAGATAAACTCTATTTCAAACAAAAAGGAGACGCTTACGAACCCCGCAGCGCAGCGCAAATAGCAGAACGCAAGCACCAGATTCAAGTAGAATCACAAAAAGCCAAGGGACAGCAGGAATTTTTAGCCCGGATAGAACAGGCGCTCCAGGGACAAGTGGTAGAATGGCAACGACTGGATCGCCAGCGTTTAGACGCATTAGAAAAGTATGCGACTTTGCTGGCGGATGTGGTGATGCTAAAAATAAATTACGACTCTTTAGCTCGTGCTTGTCCGCCTCCAATCTCAGTATTAGAAACTATGAATATGCTGGGACGTTCTGCTACGCCCCAGGCGGCCTTTCAACTCTTGATAGATTTGGGTTTGTGGACTTCCCACGAAAACCTGTTCCTGCGCCGTTCATCAATTTCCGTTCAATTTCCTCATCAGGTATTAGAAGTGGCGCAAGAATGTTGGGATTTTCCTCCTACAGATTTAGATACAAACCGTCTCGATCTCACACATCTCAAGGTATATACCATTGATGATGAAAGCACTACAGAAATAGACGATGGTTTGAGTTGGGAGATATTACCAGATGGTAAGGAACGGTTATGGGTGCATATTGCTGACCCAACGCGGTTATTAATGCCAGATGATGAGTTGGATTTGGAAGCCAGAAAACGGGGCAGTACGGTATATTTACCAACAGGGATGATTCCCATGTTCCCAGAGGTGTTGGCCACAGGTCCCATGAGTTTAATTCAGGGGAAAGTCTGTTGCGCCCTCAGCTTTGGGGTGATTTTAGATGCAGTTGGGGCTGTGGAAGATTACTGTATACACACTGGTTTAATTAAGCCTACCTACCGCCTCACCTATCAAGATGTGGATGAGATGCTGGAGTTGGGAGTTCAAGCAGAACCAGAAATTGAGGCGATCGCTAATTGGGCAAAAATCCGCAAAACTTGGCGTTATAGTCAAGGTGCTATCAGTATCAATATGCCCGAAGCGATGATCAAAGTCAAAGACGATGATATCAATATTGATGTTTTAGATGATTCTTCCTCCCGCCAATTAGTCGCAGAAATGATGATTCTTGCTGGAGAAGTTGCCGCCCGTTACGGACAAACTCATAATATCCCGCTGCCCTTTCGCGGCCAACCCCAACCAGAATTACCTCCAGAGGAAGAACTGCTCCTGCTTCCAGCCGGTTTTGTTCGTTCCTGTGCGATGCGACGCTGTATGCCTAAAAGCGAAATGAGCATTACACCAGTGCGCCATGCTGGTTTGGGTTTAGATACCTACACTCAAGCTACTTCCCCCATTCGTCGTTATAGCGACTTACTCACCCACTTCCAATTAAAAGCACATTTACGCGGCGAAGGTTTACCCTTCTCTGCTGAACAACTCAAAGAAGTGATGATGACGGTCAGCAGCATCACTCAAGAAGCAACAATGGTGGAACGACAAACTAATAGATATTACGCTTTAGAATATTTACGTCGTCATCCTGAACAAGTTTGGCAGGTAACGGTATTAATGTGGTTACGAGAAGATAGCAATTTAGGACTAATTTTATTAGAAGATTTGGGTTTACAATTGCCTATGTCCTTCCGGCGTTCTGTCAGTTTGGGAGAAAATTTATTAGTGAAAGTTAGTTTGGCTGATCCCCAAAAAGATATGATTCACTTCCAGGAAATTATGTATCAGGAAGCCCAATCAGTTACGAATTAGGATAGGTTATGTTTCGCGCCCAGTCGCAAAGGAGCAAAGGCGCAAAGTTGGAGAGTTTCCATTTCAGACGGCTATTAAACAATAATTATCAGGAAGTTAGGAAATGAATAAGTTTACTTTCGCTCTCATTTTGTTTAATAGTCTATTTGTTTCCATAGAAACTGCTGATGCTAAATCATTAATAAATAATCATGATAATTCAAATATAGAAATAGAGAGACAAACCACTAATGTGGATAAAATTGTTCAACAATTAAAACTACCATCTTCCAAAATAGCAGTTATTGATCAAAATCATCAGGTAAAAATACAAAATTTTGTTTGGGTATTTAAGGATTTAAAGGAAGTAGGAAAACAGCCATTTCTTCAAGTTAAGAAGGAAACAGAGAAACCAAAAACTAAACCTGAATCCAATTCTAAATCACCGAAAGAAGATGAATTAGAAGATTTTACAGAAGTTACCAAGGATACCCAAAAATCAGAGGGAATCTTTACTATTTATCGTCATAAACATAAAAATAAAATCTATCTGGAAATTAAACCAGAACAACTCCAAAAAAACTTTATAGCAAACTCAACTTTAGAATCGGGAATTGGTGAAAAGGGTATTTATAGTGGAATGCCATTACAAGACTTCTTATTCTACTTTCAAAAGGTAGATAATCAAATTCAGTTTGTGGTTCGTAATGTCAATTTTCGGACTCGTGAAGGAGATCCCCAAGCCAGATCAGTAGCGAGATCATTTAGTGATTCTGTTCTTTACACTATTCCTATTAAGAGTATTAATTCACAAGGAAAAACTATTCTTATTGATTTAGGTGATTTACTACTCACAGATTTGGCAGGATTATCTACTAATTTAGAATTAGCTGTTAGTCCCGATCAAGGTTATCTTGGTAATGCGAAAGTATTTCCCAATAATTTAGAAATTGGGACGATTTTCAATTTTGCTAATGGTGGCAAGAATTCGGATGTTTTACCAGATAGTCGCGGTTTTACCTTAAAGGTACATTATAGTTTATCGGAATTACCAAAAACTAAATATCAACCTCGGTTAGCTGATGAACGGGTAGGTTATTTCCTCACAGCTTATCAAGATTTATCTAAAGATGAACGGAGAGATACTTTTGTTCGTTATATTAATCGCTGGAATTTAGAAAAACAAGATCCCACAGCCGCAATTTCTCCACCGAAAAAACCGATTGTTTTTTGGATTGATAATGCTGTACCTCTAGAATATCGTCAGTCTATCAAAGAGGGAATTTTGATGTGGAATCAAGCCTTTTTGAAAGCAGGATTCAAGGATGCTATTCAAGTTCAACAAATGCCTGATAATGCTACCTGGGACCCAGCCGATATTCGCTATAATACTATCCGTTGGATTAATACTGTAGATGGTTTTTTTGCGATGGGTCCATCCCGTGTTAATCCCTTAACTGGAGAAATTTTGAATGCAGATATTCTGATTGATGGTAGTTTTGTCCGATTATTAAAAAATGATTATCGGCAAATTATTCAACCTCAAAATTCACAAACTAGCACTTCTTTATCAACATTGGTCAACAATGGGCGTTTGTGTGGCAAAGGTAATCAAAAATCTCCAAAATCATTAGGCAATTTGTCTAAACTAGCGACAGATTATGATTTATGCTATGGCATGGAAGCATCTAATCAGTTGGCTTTTGGTTCTTTAGCAATGTCAATGTTAGGAAATACTACACCAAGTCCAGAGCAGTTAAAAGATTATATCCATCAATATTTACGTTTAATTATTACCCATGAAGTTGGTCATACTTTAGGTTTGCGTCATAATTTCCGTGGTAGTACCTTGCTCTTTCCAGAGGAGATGAATAATCCAGAAATTACGCAGACTAAAGGAATGACAGCATCGGTTATGGATTATATTCCCCCAAACATTGCCCCTAATGGTGTCAAGCAGGGAGATTATTTTCCACAGCAGGTGGGACCCTATGATGAATGGGTAATTGAGTATGGTTACACTCCCAGTCAAGCGTCAACTACCATGGGAGAAAAGTCGTTTTTAGCAGCAATTGCTGGAAAATCTAACCAACGAGAGTTGAGTTATGCTCCTGATGAGGATTTATCTAATAGTGATCCGACGGTGAATCCTTGGGATCATAGCAGTAATGTATTGGTTTATTCTCATTCACAATTGGCTAATGCGCGGCGGATGTGGGAACGATTAAATCAGGGATATGCTATAGATGCAGAAAATTCTAGCGATGTAGAAGAGCGTTTTAATACCATCCTCAGAAATTATTTACAGAATTTATACTATACCAGTAAATACATTGGTGGACAGTCTTTTTACCGAGTTAAACCAAATGATACTAAAGGACAATTACCATTTGTCCCTGTGCCGGTAGAACAACAGCGACAAGCATTGATGACAATGCAAAAGTATGTTTTTGCGGAAGATGCTTTGAAATTTCCCCCGGAATTACTGAATAAATTAGTACCTTCACGGTGGCTACATTGGGGGACTAATATTCAAATCGGACGGTTAGATTATCCAATTCATGATTTAGTGTTGTTGGTGCAGACTGCGGTGTTACGGGATTTATTGGCAAGCGATCGCTTAACACGGATTAAGGATCTAGAATTAAAAAGTGAAACAGGAAAATCTCTCACCTTGCCAGAATTATTTGATACTTTACAAACTGGGATTTGGTCGGAAGTTTTGCAACCTAAAGGCAAATTAAAAATTTCCAGTTTGCGGAGAGGTTTACAACGGGAATATCTAAATGTACTGATGGGAATGGTGTTGCGAAAAGAAGCTACTCCTGAAGATGCCCGTACTTTAGCCTGGTATAAACTCAAGCAATTAAATAATCAATTAAAACGGGTGAACTCTGAAGATGAATATACACAGGCTTTTTTATTGGAAACACGCGATCGCATTGAGAAAACCTTAAATGCACCACTAGTAGGGAATTAATTTTTTTACTCTGCGTCCTCTGCGCCTCTGCGGTTAGATAAATTCCAGAGTTAATGGGCGCAGGAACTGCGCCCTTACAGATTCCTTTTAATGATGGTGATGGTGGTGAGTAATAGCTGATTGTGAATTAACAGCCATTCCTTCCGTTTCCATCAACTCAGCAATATGTGCATTTGCCCATTCAGCAACCATAGCTAGAAATTGTGGATCATCATTAACACAAGCCATTTGTAAATAATCTACATTTGGATGTTGCTTTTCTAAATCATGAATAATGTGATGCACATCTAATAAAGTTTCATGATTTTCAGTTGCAAAACCAATGGGCATAAATAGCAACGCCTTTGCACCCAATTGAATCAAATTTTGAGCGGCTACTGTAGCATTTGGTTGAGTCCATTCAATTAATGGGGTATCGTGATTTAACCAACCCACAGAAATTAACGGATAATTGTTAATTAACTTGTTTCTAACTAACTCATACATGGCTTGACTTTCATCAATTCCCGATGTAAAACCTTTAGCTTTGTGGGGACAACCATGATTCATCAAGATAATCCCAATTTGCGACGGTAGATAACCTGTAGCCAAATCAGTATGAATTTTTTCTTCTACCAAATGCGCCATTAAATCAATATATTTTGGCTCATTGTAGAACGAAGGAATATATCTTTGGGCTTTGATCCAATGTTCATCACCATCAGCTAATTCTACCAGAGCATTATTTACTTGTTCAAGAGCAATACCACTGGTAAAAATGGAATCAACAACCAATAATGGATAAATCAGCAGTTTGCTAAAGCCTTGATCTTTAATTTCGGCTAAAACTTGATTTGGTAAAAAAGGAGCGCAAAAGTTAAAAGCTTTGAAAACTTGAACACCATTACCCCATTTATGTTGTAATTCGTGTTCAATACCCGCTCTTTGTCTTTCAAAAATGGCATTATGTGGGGAGATAAAATCATGATGTGTGTGTCCCCATTCATGACGATCAAATAATGCCAAAAGTTTGGCTAAAGGGGGATAAATCCAAGTAGGAACAGGAGCAAATTTAGCAGTCAGTAAATTTAAAGCTTGTTCGTTATAGTTAGCAAAATCTTCGTAGCTTTCGACTTCGCCATAGCCCATCAGCAATACGGCTACACGGTCTTTACTGGGTAGATGCTCGTGACTATGGGTAGCGTGCAGTTTTTCAGGGGTTGCAACCACAATGAGTTCCTCAAGATAACTAGAACAGGGAGACAAGCCTAGAGAATTACTAGATGATCTCTCTCAATTTGTAGCATAATATCCTATCCGGGGGGATAGGATAAAAATAAAAATAAAAATATACATCTCAGGTATTGAACGATCTTATTTATATTTATTGTCAGAATCAGGATATCCAGGATTTAAGGATGTACAGGATGTGGGTTTGTGTTTGGGGTTGTTGGTTGTCAGAATCAGGATATTCAGGATTTAAGGATTTACAGGATGTTGTAATTTATCTTTCTTGTGTGTGATAATTAATTGAAAAGTTAATTTATCGGGTGTGTTAGTGTTAGCATAACCCGCCATTTACCAAAAATCTAGATTCTGACAAATAGAGAAAAATCACAAGCCTGTAAATCCTGAATCAGACAAATAACTAAAGGTAAAATTATGACCCAAAACATGACCGAAAACATCGAGAAAAACGATATTCTCTATGAATGTGATTTTCTCGCATGGTGCGAAAGAACAGTCAACCAACTCAAAAATAAAGACATAGAAAATCTTGATTTTGATAATTTAATTGAGGAGATTGAAACATTGGGTAAAAGCGAAAGAAGAGAATTAAGGAATCGGTTATTAGTCTTACTATCTCATATTCTCAAACGGATATATGTTAATAGTGCTGAAAACTTCAACGGTTGGGAAATAACTATTATAGAACAACGTAAACAAATCCAAATATTATTAAAAGAATCTCCTAGTCTTAAACCCTATCTAGCGCAAATATTTACAGAGGTTTATCTTGATGCTGTAGATATAGTTTCTGTTGAATATAAACAAACTCAATTTCCAGAAACTTGGCAATTTGATTATAAAACAGATTTACTTTTATCTAGTAAATATTGGGAGTGAAAATCAATGGAAGATTAGATACCTCAACTTTTTATCTGACAATTTATAATCTGACAATTTATAATTAGTGCGTTTTTGGTGCATATCGTTCTAATTGGGCTAGAGAGCGGTTGTAATCCAAAATAGCAGTGACTCGATTACCTTCTGTTGTTGTGAGATCGTTTTCTGCATTAATCACATCAGTTTGAGTAGCAACACCAGATTGGAATCTTAGTCTTGCTAAACGTAAAGCCTCCCTAGCCAGTTCCAGCGCAGCATTGGCAGTTTGTACATTATCTAAATTAGACTTCTGTTGATAAAAAGCCTGTTCTACCTGAAATCGAACTTGCTTTAGCTGTTCAGAAAAGGAAACTTCGGCGATCGCTATATTAGCTCTAGCCTGCTCTGCTTTAGCTCTAGTTGCTCCACCACCAAATAAGTTCCAAGTTGCTTGTATTGACTGAGAATAACCATCACTAACATTTACTTGATCATCAAAATTATCTAATAAGTTATAGTTCAAATTAGAGCTAATTTGCGGACTACTGCTTGACAATGCCTGTCTCAACTGCTGCTCACTAATATTACGTTGTACAACTTGCTGCTTTAGCTCTGTTCGATTTTGATAAGCTAGGATAATACTGTCCTCCAATGTTTTGTTCCACAAACCAGCTATCTGCACAGCATCAGCCGCACTAATATTGACTAACTGGGATAAATTTAGCAGAGTAGCTAACTGACGGCGAGCAATTAGTTCCATAACTAAAGACCGTAAAGTTGAGCTAAAAAATAAAAATGCTGATTTTTCTAAGTCTTTTGCTTGGACAGGAGCAAAGCTTTTGCAACGTAAAAAACATTAGCTTTTATGCACAAAACTATCAAAATCTAGGAGATACTATGTCGGAATCTTATCAATCTAAATATGATCAGAGAAATGCAAATAACCAATTTGTAGATAGAGCAGCATCAGGTAGTAATGTTACATTTAATCAAAATAATTATACTCCAGAACAGAAACAAACTCTTGCAGAAGCAGCAACAGAAATCCAACAACTTCTGAAACAATTGGAAACAGATAATCCTAGTGCTACTGAAGCAGAACAAATTTCTCATATTAAAGATAACACTACTCCTAAATTCCAACGTCGTGCTGCTAGTGCTTTAAAAGCTGGTGGTGAAACTGCAATTGATGAGTTTATTCTTGAAAATAAATATTTGAAAGTTGTTAAGGCAATTATTAAGGGCTGGGTACAACCAGATAGTTAGTTTTAGGCGATCGCTCCTTCCACTCCCTTTGTAGTGCGGGCAAGATGCTCGCTAGAATTATATAAACTAAATGCACAACAGCTTGTCATCCGGTAATAGGTTTTTCCTAATTTTACAAAAGTCCATTTTCCGCCCGTGCTTAGTGTAAACAATAAAAAAATCCCCTGAAAAGATGTAAAAACAATCCTTTCAGGGGAAAATTATCAACAACCTACGCCGGGTAAATTCTTAACCGCCGATTAGGTTCATCGCCAAAACTATCCGATTTGAGACGATAATGTTCCACCAACTCATGCTGCATTTTCCGCACTTGGGAAGAACGGGGTAATAACTCCACAGGCTGACCTTTAGGGATGACAATCTGCTCCACAGCAAGCCTCGCCTCCTCCAAAGCGTCCATTTCATCATCACCACCGTTGTGTAATAACAGTTGTAACTCTCGGTCATCGCCAATATCTGGATCATCAATATTCAGTAAGCGGCGGAGACTGCGAGTAATTTGGGGAATTGTACTAGACTTGATCACATGAATGGGTACATGACGAGCCTTAGCCATTTGTCTTAACTTAGCGTGATTCTTGACGTGCGATCGCAAAGCCAGAATAGCATCAGCACTATCCAAGTCCTTGGTCAATATCACTGGCAAAGTTAACACATTAATCACCTGTTCCAATTGCTGACGACTCACCCCATAGGGGTAAATGTGCAATGGTAAATCTTCCCCATTGGGACCTGCTTGTTTGCGGCTGGCAAAATCAAAACTTTCCGAGTAATTGAAAGATTCATCCAACAAACGGTCAAATTCACTGCGTCCCGTGGGTCTTTCCCGATCTAAAGATAAAGGTGGTAAAGCCACCATTTGTCCAGAAGAACGCCAACCATTAGGTTGAGCAGAGAGGAAAGATTCCTCCACATTAGCAATGTGTCCATTGCCATTACCATTGCTATTGCCACCATTGACCACAGCCAACTGTCTAACAACGCCAACCTTGCCATTGTCATCAACAGTTCTCGTTTGTGGAGTCGGTTGACGACCACGTAACAAAGTATCAACCGTATCAGCCACACATTCATGAACTACCCAGCGTTGCCGTTCCAGCATCTCCACAGCAATCTCAAAAGTAGGTGGCGCTTTGCGTTCCAAAACCGTCTTTTGCGAACCACGCCGTCTAGCTTCATCATCTCCCAGCGTCACAGCCTGAATCCCCCCCACCAAATCAGACAGAGTGGGATTTTTAATCAGGTTTTCAATCTGATTACCGTGGGCAGTTCCTACCAATTGCACCCCCCGTTCGGCAATGGTTCGGGCTGCTAAAGCTTCCAATTCCGTGCCAATTTCATCAATGACAATGACTTCTGGCATATGGTTTTCCACAGCCTCAATCATGACCTGATGTTGTAACTCTGGCTTAGAAACTTGCATCCGTCTCGCCCGACCAATGGCTGGGTGAGCAACATCACCATCCCCAGCAATTTCGTTAGATGTGTCAATAATGACCACTCGCTTATTTAAGTCATCTGCCAACACACGGGCAATTTCCCTTAAAGCCGTGGTTTTACCAACACCCGGACGACCTAGCATGAGAATTGATTGACCAGTTTCCACCAAATCGCGGATCATGGCAATTGTTCCGAATACCGCCCTGCCGACCCGACAAGTTAAGCCAATAATCTTACCGCTACGGTTACGGATAGCACTGATCCGATGCAAAGTTTGCTCAATTCCTGCCCGATTATCCCCCCCAAAATTTCCCACTCGTTGAATGCAATCATCTATCTGTGCTTGAGTGACTGGTGTTTCGCTCAAATACTCAGCTACATGGGGAAACCGAGCTTCTGGACGACGGCCTAAATCCAAAACCACTTCAACTAAATTATCTCCATTAGGATGATGCTCTAGTTTTTCTTGAAGGTCTTGGGGCAAAATGTCTAACAACTTTTGGAGATCTTCTGTAATCGTCATGCTTTCTATTGGTGACTTGACGTTTTTAGAGATATGCTTGGAGCGATGAGCGCGACTGCTCAGACTTAATCTGGGAAACGAGAGTATGGGCAACCCTTACAGCCTCCCATAGTAATTCCGGTTCTGATTCCAGGCGAATATTGCCTTGACTATCAGTGTTAATCACCTCCTTTTTTTCTAACTGGTCAAGAATGGGTGACAGCAATACACGGGCGTAACTACCATAGGCAACCCCAGAGATAAAAGCTGGGGACTCTTTCCCCCCTGCCTCTTTCAGCAGTCCCATTCCCTTCAATTTAGGAACGGTGTAGCTATTAGTTCCGCCTGCTAACTGCACATATCCCGGTAGGTTTGCTGCCAAAACTTTTTGCCCCAATTTCACTGTGGCTATGGTTGTACCATCACCAATATCACCACTCATTGAACGTCCATCAGTTTGCCAAATTAAAAACTGGGGACGGGGGATAATTAAATCATAAATAGCTTTTAGGTAATTAATTAGACCTTCTCCATCGTTACAACTGATGGCTACTAACTTTAATTGATCTGCCCAAGGTGTCATCGCGTCCCATAACCGTTGGAATTCTGCCAACCGCCCCACTTGAGTATGAATTTCTACGGCTGCTATTCCCGTTGACATGATCAATGGTACGATCTCCCCTGGCGTTGACTCATAAGATTTTGTATAAATTATCCCATAAGGACAGATAGGAATGCAACGGCCACAGCCATAACATTTTTCAGCGATTACTCCAGAAAAATCATCTTTGGTATTGTTAAATAAAATTGCTTGGGCTGGACAAATTTTTTCACATGGTCTGGAACAATCGCGGGGACAGTCTTGAGAATTAAACTCAGCTTTCCGAAAATGGGGATCTTCGCCATCATTGAGACTGACCATCAACAAGGGCAAATTCCCTGTCAAGGCAAAGCCTCGCTTTTGGGCATTATATCTCAAGCTTTGGGCTACCAGTAAAGCTTCTTGGGTGGCGGCAATGACTGCCGGATCTGCTGCTACATCTATACAGTCAGCACCAGCCAAGGTGTAGGCTAATGTTAAGTTTCTGACCGCAGGAAGATGTTGGTAACTGGCTCCGCAAATTAATTTGAACCAGTTACCCTGTTGTAGGGATTGTAAAGGGGCTAATAAATCAGTCACATTTCCATTATGCGTTTATTCGACTGAAAATAGCAGCCTGTGATCAGGAAAATTTAGATTTTTTTGTTACTAGTTTTTTATTGGTAAATTTTTATACTACTATAAAGCCTCTCTGTTTTGATTTATTGGTGAGAAATCTGGATTAAAAGAATGCAGAATTTAGAATTTAGAATTTAGAATTACGTTTTGCAACGGGGATTTTACCCCGACACAAAACCCGCTGCTTGTAGAAGCAGGGGACTTTAACCCCCAAAGGTAAGTTAAGTTAATTTGGCTACAAGTTGATTTTCTAATAGGATGTTATTTGTTAATAAGTCCTCAACAGTAATTCTTAAAAACCGTTGTTCATCAACTTGAAAATAGATTTTAATGCGATCGCTTCCCGGAAATCCTGGAGGTTTAAGTTTGGCAATTTTACTGGCATTTACTGTATCATTGAGAGGCTTAACAGTAGTTGCACCATGATCAAGCTGACGAGTAATTAAGCGGTCGCCCTCAAAGTATATCTCTGTTCCACCTGTTTGAGCGCCCAATTCCCCAATAATTAACTCAATGCTGGGTTGATTTTCCACAGAAGCACCCAAAACTAATTCTACGGGTTGAGTCATGGGGTAAGGTTGTCCAGTTTTAATAATTGGATGCCAACTATGACGTTGATTGCGGCGATCCCAATAACGCACACCGTAACTATGATAAAGATAGTCTTTAATTTCTATCCCTTGAGTTATTTGTAACGCCCCTTGAGCGATTGCTTCAAAAGGCAATTGACGGCGGATTTTTTCTGGTTCAAAATATTGTTCTATCCATGCTTGCACTACGGGCAACTGTACAGTTCCCCCAACTAATAATACTGCATTAATATCATCAATTTCTATACCGTAGCGTCGCGCTTGCTGTAATAGCGTCATCATTACATCATGCAGTTTATCAAAAAATCCGTTTTCCTGCAAAATATTTTCAAAGGTGTAACGATCAAGATCCATTTCATAACTTTCAAAAGTTTGATCATGAAAATAAACTTCACTAGCTTTATCTTGGTGAGATAGCTGAATTTTCAACTGTTCCGCTAGTCGCGCTGTAAGAGAACTAACTGGCAATCCTTGGGTTTTAGCAAAGTAATCTACTATCCAATTATCAATATCAGTTCCGCCTAGATTTTGCCCTGCTTTTGCTAATACACGGGCTGTTTTAGTCTTTTGTTGAGAATTTTCACCCAGATTTTTATCACCCCATTTGAGAAGAAATCCTAAAGGTTTAGTCTTGGCTTGTGTACCTTGATCTAAACTCACTAAAGATAAATCTAAAGTTCCACCACCAAAGTCAACGACTAAGAGAGTTCCTTGATCTGTTAAACCATACCCCAAAGCCGCAGCAGTGGGTTCATCCAACATCCGCACCTGTTCGACGGCTAATGATTGACAAACTTTCCCTAACCAGTGACGATAGGCTTCAAAACTATCTACTGGTACGGTTAAAACCAAGGAATCTATTCCCCCTTCTAAAGGTGCTAATTCTGCAATTACTTTGCTTAAAAACCATGTTCCTATTTGTTCAAAGCTAATGTTTTGTCCATCAAGTTCCGGTAAAAAACCCTGGATATCTGCACCAATTCCCCGTTTAAAGTTCCGGAAGAATCTGGTGTCAGTTTTCAGATCCAAACCGCGATCGCGTACCTGTTGTCCAGCTATAATTTTACCAAGGCTGGCATTTTCTACATAAACTAAGCTGGGAATCAGTGGAGGATTAAGAAATTGTTGCGTTGATAATCTGGGTAGATTCAGGGTTTCTGCTTGTTGGGTGACAGAATTCCAACGAGTGATAACTGTGTTACTTGTACCGAAATCAATAGCGATCGCCATATTCTTTGATTATTTAAGTCAGGTATCCAAATAAATATCTAACATACCTCTAAGATACAAGGTTGGGTTGAGGTACGTTCACGAAGTGTGGCGAGGCCATAACCCAACATGAGCGTCGGGTTGCGCTGTTGCTTAACCCGACCTACAAAAAATGGACAAGGTATTGATATTGGATATTAAGTTTTTTATAGTTTGTGACAAAACATACTTTCTCGAAAGGATGAGAATACAAAATTGAAAGTTATACAGAAATTATCCGGACATAACAGAATCAGCCGTGGATACTCAAATAGTAGATGCACCTTAATTAAACCATTACCCTTGGCTTGTGCCTAAGGGTTTTTTTCTTTGGGATTTATATCTTAACAAATTTTGATCAGGAATGCCAAAAATTTTATTTGAAAATAGCAGGCAGTAAGTTGGGGGCTAACCATAATGCATAACCAATAAAACCAAATAGCATAGTAATCAAGAGAGTAGCGACATAACTAATACACATTAATAAACCATCAGATTCAATAGTAGCAACTGCCAAAAGTAAAATCCCCACAGTCGGAATGGGATTGGTAAAGGGAATGGGGGAAATTAGTAGTATTGTTAACCAAGAGATGCACAGCCCGTTAAACCGCCAAATTAAAGGATGATTGGCGACTTTTTGTAGTCGGGGACGGGCAATTTTTTCTAATACCCTAGTCACGCGACGCAGATTTTGTAAGATGATTTTAGCGAAGGCGTTGGGAAATTTATAGTTAGCGATTTTCTTGGGTAGCCAAGGTGTTCTCCTCCCTAAAACCATTTGCAATGATAATAATAGACAAGCACCACCTAAAGGACTGGTTAAGCCTGGAGGCATGGGAAATAGAAAAGGTAATACTAGTAATGTGATTACTAAGCTAAAACCCCGTTCGGAAGTTTCCGCTAGGATATCACCTAAAGTTAGTGGCTGTTCACTTAAACGTTCTAGAAGGGATTTAATTTCTTGAGAAAAGCGCAAATTCATAACTATGATTTTAATGATTTTTCTGATTCTTATGATACAGCAAAATTCAGGAGTGAAACCCGTTGGATGCTTCCTTGTTGACAGATAGGAGTTTTGATTTTCATTTTTTACCTTGTTTAGTGACCATCTCCTGTTTAATTACATAAATAATAGTTAAGATATCATTAAATAAATCATATCAATCAGTTAAGATATCATCAAATAAATCATATCAATCAGGTAAATCATAGTTGAATTTTCATTTTTTACCTCGTTTAGTGACCATCTCCTGTTTAATTACATAAATAATAGTTAAGATATCATCAAATAAATCATATCAATCAGGTAAATCATAGTTGAATTTTCATTTTTTACCTCCTTTACTGACAATCTCCTGTTTAATTACATAAATAATAGTTAAGATATCATTAAATAAATCATATCAATCAGTTAAGATATCATCAAATAAATCATATCAATCAGGTAAATCATAGTTGAATTTTCATTTTTTACCTCGTTTAGTGACCATCTCCTGTTTAATTACATATCCCATCAAATAAATCATATCAATCAGGTAAATCATAGTTGAAGATGATAGTCATAGGGCTAAAACTGCGATCGCTTGAGGAATCACCCGAAACACAGCGGGAGTATGGGTTGTAATTTCTCCATCTGTGTTAATAGCATGGGGTTTTCTAGTATATATTGTAAATTCCTGACCTTCAAGGGCGCGGACATTCGGCCAATCAATATGTCTACCTTGACGCATAGCCGGAAGTAGGGGAAGAATTTGCCACCAATGATCGATTTCTAAACTATAAAGATCCAGTCTTTGATCGTCTATCGCTGCGTCGTGAACTACAGCCATACCACCACCATAATAGCGACCATTACCCACAGCAATTTGCACAGTTTTCACATGAATTGATTCGTTATTCACACGAATTTCTGCACTAAAAGGGCGAGATTTCCAAACTACTTGAAATGCAATTGCTGCATAGGCAAATATACCCCAACGCCGTTTAATTTCTTTAGTTAATTGTTGAGTAATTTTTACACTTAAACCCAGACTAGCAACATTAAAAAAATATTTCCCATTTACAGAACCTAAATCAATTCTTCGCAAGTTTCCAGAGGCAATAATTTGACACGCTTCCGGTAAAGAGTTGGGAATTGCTAAAGTCCTGGCTAAGTCGTTAGCAGTTCCTAATGGTAAAATACCCAAAGGTAATTGAGTCTCAATTATTGCCTCTATAGTAGCATTAAGTGTACCATCACCACCACCGACAATTACCAAATCTATTTGCTGTTGGTAACGCCGAATCACAGTCCCTAGTTGAGTTGGATGTTCTGTAGATTCTGTAATTATTTCCAAACCCAATTTATTTAAACAATTTATTGCTTCTTGGTAACGTTCTTGCCCTTGACGAGAATTACTATTTATTAACAGTAGTGCGCGAAGACTCATTGCGTCCACCTTTTGTAGTTTATATATCGAATTATCTACATCTATTTTCTGAGAATATCAGCGGCAGATGATCAGAAGGTTGAAACATAACTTGTCATAGAAGAGAATACAGTAATATGGTTTCAGCATCAATACCTTGTCCATTTTTTGCTTTGTTGGGTTAAGCGACAGCGCAACACAACCTTATATCTTAGAGGTATGTTAGAATAAGTTTTCAGCGATTTTACATTTCTTTACACAGTTTGGTTTTATTGTGTTGACTTACTTAATTATCAGCCGTAGTGAATATATATATATATACTTATTATTCCTCTTTTTTTCATTCTATCTATCCAAAGAAATATCTATTCTTTAATATTATTTTGACTTGGCTTTATTGATATAAAATAGCGGCATCTTTAAAATCCAATATAAACATGAGTTCATCAACAATTTTACAAAACATTGAGAAACATCTTCCCATCGTGGGAGATGTACATACTAAAAGTCCCATTGCTTACAAAGCAACCCGTCTTGCAGTTAGTACAGTTAACGCAGTGCAAATGGCAATAGCCGAGTCTTATATCAACGGATTAGAAGTACCGGATGCTGTGTTGCGATCGCTTTTTGATAGTTGTATGCCTGTCTTTTTTAAGTATTTTCCATCCCTGCTTGTACCCTACGAATGGGTATTAACAGAAACAGACAATACCGCCGAAGGTGCGCGGGATTTAATGAAGATTCAGTACGATTTGCCTCAAGCTATGTTGAATCTCATGTTAGGTGATGGAAAACTTATTTATCCCAAATATAGCATGGGATTGTGGGAAAAAGGAGCAGCAAATCTCGAACAATCACAAATGCAAATGATTGATGATGTAATTGACAAATTAGAAATAAAAGATGGTGATCATATTTTAGATTTTGGCTGTGGTTGGGGCTGCGTAGCAAATTATATTCTTGCCAAATTTCCCAATGTTAAATTCACAGGAATTAACTTGAGTCATAACCAATGTGAATATATGCGTCAGAAAATGCAAGATCCTGAAAGTTACCTCAGTTCCGGTCGTTTTACTCTCTATGAAGGAGATATAAACGATGCCCAATTTGAGACAAAGTTTGACAAAATTCTCTCAATTGGCGTTTTTTGTCATGTGGGTAATTTAACAAAGGCTTTTCAAAAGCTGGCATCTTTTCTCAAGGATAACGGCAAGGTTTTTATTCACATTATCACAGTCCGTACCCCTAATAATATCTCCAGTGTTTTCACTCACAAATACATTTTCCCTCATGGTCGTTACTGGAAATATGACGCGATTCCCAGTCATAATCAAGACCTGAAAACTATTGATAGATGGTATCTTAATGGCTCTAATTACTCTAAAACTCTTACTAGTTGGCTAAAAAACTTTGATGATTCTCAAGCAATAGTCAAAGATTTAGACTACGGGATGGACTATGCCAAATTTCGCCGCATCTGGAGGTTTTATTTAATTTGGTTTGTTGCTAATTTCGCCAGTTGCAATGGTGAATACAACGGTAATGGCCAATATTTAATGGTTCATGCCTAATCTTTGATTTTAGTAGGTTGGGTTGACGTATGTTACCCAACATTATTAAACCTGATGATTAAAGCTGTTGTTGGGTTGCGCTGTTGCTTAACCCAACCTACTAACTACTAACCAACATCATCATGAGCGAAACGATTAAACAAGAAATCTAACGCATAGTTCCGCAATTGATAATATTGAGGATCTTCCATAATTCTCGCTCTATCTCTAGGTCGAGAAAAAGGAATTTCCATCACTTCCCCAATTTTGGCATGAGGTCCATTGGTCATCATTACCAACTTATCAGCCAAAAATAAAGCCTCATCAATATCATGGGTAATCATCAAAACTGTACAACGGTTATCATTCCAAATTTTCAACAATTCCTCTTGTAATTCTTCCTTAGTAATTGCGTCCAACGCCCCAAAAGGTTCATCTAAAATCAACACTTTCGGACGAATAGCTAAAGCCCGCGCAATAGAAACCCGCTGTCTCATCCCCCCAGACATTTGCATGGGTTTCTTTTCCATGGCATCAGCTAAACCCACCATTGCTAAATGATCTCTCACAATAGCCCGTTTTTCGGCTTCTGGCTTAGTGGGATAAACTGCATTTACAGCTAAATAAATATTGTCAAAAGCTGTTATCCAAGGTAATAACGCATAGTTTTGAAATACTACCATGCGATCTGGACCTGGTTTTGTAATTGGTTCTCCTTCTAATAAAACTTGTCCAGTGGTGGGGAAGTTAAAACCAGAAACCATGTTTAATAAAGTTGATTTACCGCAACCAGAGTGGCCGATAACGCAAAGAAATTCACCTTTCTCCACGTTGAGGTTAACACCATCAAGAACGGTAAATGGTCCATTTTTGGTGGGATAAACTTTGCAAACGTCTTTAATTTCTAGGAAAGGCTGACGGCTGATTGTGGTTGTAGCTGTGTTGGTAGATTTCAAGTTACGGTTTTGCATTGTTTAGTAATTGGTAGGAGGTTTCGCGCAAAGGTGCAAAGGAGCAAAGACGCAAAGGAAGAAAGGGTTTTTTTAAGCTGCGGTTCTTCTGGGGGCATCTAGAATGACTTCGGCTATGGAGAAGTCGCGTTTGATTTCTAGGTCGTTAAGATAGGCAATTGGATCATCGGCGTTGAAGGGTTTACCATCAAATAATTGAATGGGTTGACGGGTGTAACTGATATCTAAGCCTAGTTCTCTGGCTGCGGTACTGAAAACGCGGACTCGACAAACTCTTTCAACGATTTCTACCCAGTTTCTGGGGAAGGGAGTGTCACCCCACCGCGCTAATTGAGTCATAATCCAAATTTGTTCGGTGCGACTGGGGCGATTAATGGCAGACTCGGAATAAAATTGGTGATGGGCATATTCCCGCATGGGATGATTTAAGTCACAGGTAGCGTTATTCGGGTTTTCCAGTTGGATATATTCAATATCTGTGCTGACATATTCCTGACTTGCTAAAATTTGGCGAATTTCTTGGGCGTTGGCAAGATCTGCACAATATTGGCAAGCTTCTAATAAGGCTTTGGTTAAGGCAATATGGGTATTTGGATAAGTTTCTGCCCAATCTTCTCGTACTCCTAGAACTTTACCAGGGTGTCCTAACCAAACTTCTAAATCTGTGGCTATGGTAAAGCCTGAACCTTCAACTGCTGCCCGATAATTCCAAGGTTCACCTACAGAATAACCGTCAATAGTTCCACCTTTTAAATCTACTACCATTTGAGCAGGAGGGATATTTTTCATAACCACATCACTGTCGGGGTCAATTCCACCTGCTGCTAACCAATAACGAAGGAGTAAATTGTGCATGGATGCGGGATGAACTACTCCCATTCTGTGTGTTTGTTCGCGGGTTTTTAGGAGATAATTTTTGAAGTCGGATAAGCTATGTACACCTTCGTCATAAAAACGTTTGGCTAAGGTGATGGCGTTACCATTGCGGGTCATTGTCAGGGCGGTGACAACTGGTAAAGGTTGGTTTTTATTTCCTCCTAAACTTAACCACATGGGCATACCTGAGGGCATTTGTGCCGCATCTAAATATCCCCCTGTCATCCCGTCTACAATTCCTCTCCAACTGCTTTCCCGGACTAAATTAACCTCATCCAGACCATGTTTGATGAAAAAGCCTTTTTCTTTGGCGATCGCCAGGGGGGCGCAAGCTGTAATGGGTAAGAAGCCAATTTCTAAATTAACTTTTTCTAAACCATGACGAACCACCGCAGCAGTTTTTCTCGCCCGAATTTTTTTGATGCGTTTTTGTTGGTTGAGGAAGTAAATCATTTCACTTCGCAAGCTGTAGTAACTGGGATGTTTTACTACTTCCATGCGTTTGCGAGGACGAGGAATATCTACTTCTAAAATGTCGCCAATTTTCGATTCTGGTCCGTTGGTTAACATGACAATTCTGTCAGATAACAAAACCGCTTCGTCTACGTCGTGTGTCACCATGACTGCGGTAACTTGATTCTCTTCACAAATTTGCATTAATTGTTCTTGCAAATTCCCGCGAGTTAGGGCATCTAAAGCACCGAAGGGTTCATCTAATAGTAATAGTTTAGGACGAATTGCCAAGGCACGAGCGATCGCAACTCGTTGTTTTTGTCCACCTGATAACATCCCTGGTTGTTTATCAGCATGGGGACGTAAACCGACCATATCTATATGTCTGTCAATAATCGCTTTGCGTTCCGCTGCGGGCATTCCATGTAATACTGAATCTACTGCTAAAGCAATATTTTCTCTCACTGTTCGCCAAGGTAAAAGCGAATAGTTTTGAAATACTACCATTCTATCAGGTCCAGGTTTTTTAATTCTTTGTCCTTCTAAAGTGACTAAACCTTCTGTTGGTAAATCCAAACCGGCAATCATGTTTAGAAGGGTAGATTTTCCACAACCTGAGTGACCAATAAGAGAAACAAATTCGCCTTTTTTAATTTGAAGATCAATACCTTTGAGGGCGATATATTGTCCACCACCGGTTAATTCAAAAATTTTATCAACTTGGTCAACGCCAACAAATATAGACATATTATTTGGTAATGGGTAATGGGTTATTTGTCAGTTGTCAGTTGTCAGTAGGGGCGAAGCATTTGGAAGATAAATTATCGGTCATTGCCAAAAATAGTTCTCCAAATGCTTCGCCCGTACAGTTATCAGTTGTTCGTTGTTATTTCTTTGCTATTAACTAATGACCAATGACTTTTGACTATTTTTGTTCTGCTGGTAAAATCCAGTTTTGTAATGCAGCCATCATTTTATCTAGGATAAGACCGACAACACCAATATAAACTAGTGCTAAAATAACTTCACTAACCTTGTTAGCTTGATAAGCATCCCAAATAAAAAAGCCGATACCCACAATACCAGACATGACGATTTCTGCCGCAATAATCGCTAACCAAGCTAAACCAATGGAAATTCTTAACCCAGTGAAAATATAAGGTAAAGCCGCAGGAATTAAGATGTTCAAGAAATACTCTTTTTGAGAAAGTTGTAAGACTTTAGCAACGTTATTATAATCATTAGGAATCTCTTTTACTCCCACAGCAGTGTTAATTAAAATTGGCCACAGAGAAGTAATGAAAATTACAAATAATGCGGCTGGTTCATTTTGTCTTAAAGCTGCTAAGGAAATAGGAACCCAAGCTAAAGGAGGTACAGTTCTTAATAGTTGAAATAAGGGATCTAAGGCTTTAGACATGGTTTGATTCACACCAATTAAAATCCCTAAACCAATACCCACAATTGCGGCTAAAGTATAACTAATAGCTACCCGTTGTAAACTAGCGAAAATTTGCCAAAATAACCCTTTATCAATTCCTCCCCGATCATAAAATGGATAAAGAATTAACTCCCAAGTTTCTTGAACTACTTGAATAGGTCCGGGTAATGTTCCAGCAATTAAAGAAAATACTTGCCAAATCACCAGGAAAACCACAATAGCAATTGTTGGTGGTATAATTTCCGGTAATTGTTTACTAATAAATACAGATATAGCACTATCAGAATTGTTACTATTACGACGTTTGGCGGTAAATGTAGTCATGATTTTCTCCTAATTTTGTTGATTTTTTGTTTTGTGATTAATCAATTAAATATTGTTGTTGATTGATTTTCTATTTTTGATTTCAGCAAATATTCTCAGTCCTAAATATTGACTTTCTTGATTTTTAAACTCTTTAAATAGGCTGTGGGATTTTCTGGATCAAAAGTTACACCATCAAAGAATGTTTCTAGTCCACGAGATGTATTATTAGGAATATCTGCCTCCATAATTCCTGCTTCTTTAGCAGCTTCGCGCCAAATATTTTCTTTGTTAACTCTGTCTATTAAATCTTTGGCTTTGTTTAAATATTCTGGTGGTAAAAATCCCCAACGAATGCTTTCAGTTAAAAACCATAAATCATGACTTTTATAGGGATAAGACACACTACCTCGTTCATCTTTCCAATACAATACTGCCATTGATTTATCATTAATCACACGACCATTACCCATATCATAATTACCTTGTAGGGAATCTTTCAGGAAGGTTGGTGTTAAATTAAAGTAGTTTCTTCGTCCTAAAATTGCCGCCGCCGCTTCACGGTTTTCAAAGTTATCTAACCATTGTTGTGCTTCCATAATAGCTTTCAAAATGGCTTTGGTTGCTTGGGGATGAGTGTCTACCCATTCCGCTTTCATGGCAAAGTATTCTTCAGGATGATTTTTCCACATTTCTGAGGTTAATACGGCTAAAAAACCAATTTTGTCTTTCACAATTCGATAAGGCCAAGGATCTCCGGTACTGAACGCATCCATTGTTCCTGTTCTCATGTTGGCTACAGTTTGGGCAGCAGATACAGGAATTAATTTCACATCTGTATCAGGATTAATTCCACCTGCTGCTAACCAATAACGTAGCCAAAATTCTTGATTAACTTTGCCAAAAGTAAAGGCGGCTGTAAAGGGATTTTTTGTACTTTTTAATTGATCAAAAACTATTTTTCCACCTTTAGCTAAATCTAGTCCAATTTCTTTACCTGCGTGTTTATTAGCGATCGCAATTCCATTACCTTGAGTATTTAATTGGGCTAATACATACATAGGAATTTTGGTATTTCCTTTAGTAATTAACCCTTCTGTCATTAAATGCGGCATGGGCATTTGATATTGTCCACCATCTACACCTCCACCAGCAGAACCAATTTCGGTATTATCTCGCATTGAACCCCAAGATGCTTGTTTAGCAAGTTGTACATTTGTCATTCCCCATCTTTTAAAAAAGCCTAATTCTTGGGCAATAATTAATGGCGCAGCTTCTACAATAGGAATATATCCTAATTTAACAGTAGTGGTTTCTGGTGTAATTTCTGGTGTTAATTTAACTGCTTCGGCTTGTTTCGCTTGGGCTATACCTCCTGGTTCTGGCGGATTTCCTAAACAACCTTTAAGTAATACTGCACTGGCTGAAACTCCAGCCGTGACGATGAACTTACGGCGAGAAATTTGGTTAAAAAATTCAGACATGAAACATCTCCCTGGTGAAAGAATTTATTTTTTAAACATGAAAATTTAGACAAAGAAATAAATTCTTGGCTTTACTATTGAAATTCCTAGTTATATCTAGGCATTCAAAATTAGCTTTTTATGTAAAAAAGTTAGTTTGTATACTTTGTGATAAACATGGTTTAGTTTCTTAACCTAGTATGAACAAGAGGCATCACTCAGCTAGTAAAATCTAGTTTACAGTGTTTCTGATCAAAGTGATCAATTCTCAACTCGAATTATTAAATAAATATTATATTGGATACATAAGTAAAAACTTATAGTTTGGGCTTAATTTTGTGGAAAGTTTCTAATATATATTGTTTAATTAATGATAATGATTATTTCTAATCTATGGTTTTCGTAATCTTGGGTTTAGTTAATTACAGAAAAAGGACATGAATAGATAATTTTGATGTTAACTATTAAATAAACTCTTCATTCATAGATGAATTTGATGATAACCATTTTTTATAAATTAGGGTTGATACAGCAGACTTCAAGAATAATTGTAGCTTGCTTCCCGCAGCTTGCGTGGCGAAGCCATAGGGTACGCAGATAAACGCAGATAAACGCAGATAGGAAGGGATGAATTAATGGAGTTCATAATTCTGTGCAGTCTCTTGAATTCTGCTGTATTTTCAGCCTTTACCACCGGTAAAGGTAACACCTTGAATTAAGTAGCGGTTAAAGAAAGCATAAATAGCTAAACCTGGCAGAGTAAACACCATTGAAGCTGCCATAATGTAGTTCCAATAGCTGATATATTGACCTTTAAATGTATTTAGTCCTAAAGGTAAAGTAAACATTTCTGGGTCAAAGAGAATCACTACAGGGAGTAAAAAATTATTCCAACTACCCATAAAGACAAAAACCGCTTGTGCGGCTAATGCTGGTTTAGCTAAAGGTAAAACTATATACCTAAAAATTCCCCAGGCATTTAAACCATCCAATTGTCCAGCTTCTTCTAGTTCTCTAGGGAAATTGACAAAAAACTGCCGCATCATAAAAATGAAAGTAGCATTGACCATACTCGGAACAATCATCCCTGGGTATGAATTTAGCCAACCGATGACTTTTAAAATTAAAAATGTGGGAATTAGGGTAATTTGCGCTGGCACTACTAACACGGTCAAAATCAGGAAAAACCAGCACTGTTTACCCCGAAAATGCAATCTTGCGAGGGCATAACCTGCCATTGAGTTAAATAGCAAGTTTAAAATTGTGACAGTAACACCAATAATCACACTATTAAATAACCACCGCCAAAATAAAGGTTCTTGCAGAAATATTTGTTTGTAATTATCGAGAGTAAAATGTTTGGGGATAAAATTAAATTCACCGCTAATAATCTCGGATAGAGGCTTAAATGATGCAGAAAATGCCCAGAGAAAAGGAATTACGGTAATAATTCCATAAACTGTGAGGAAGATATATAACAGCACTTTCAACCAGAAACTACCAAAGATTTTATTCAAATTTTATAACCTCCGAAAAATTGCCTCTGAATTAATGTGAGGATAATAATTACAAATGCTAGTAAAAAGGCAATTGCTGCACCATATCCCATTTGTAAATTCCGAAATACGGTTTGATAAATCAGCAGGACTAAGGTGAGAGTAGCGTTATTTGGTCCACCTGTCCCTCCAGAAAATATATAAGACTGATCAAATAATTGAAAAGTCCCAATTATTCCCATAGCCATGACAAAGAAAGTCACAGGTTGCAATAAAGGCAAAGTAATATAAATAAACTGTTCCCAATTATTAGCACCATCAAGTTCTGCTGCTTCATAAAGAGTTTGGGGAATATCCTGTAAAGCTGCTAAATAAATCACCATAAAAAACGGTGCTGTTGACCAAATATTCATGATCATAATCCCTTTCAAGGCAACAGATGGATCTCCCAACCAATTATAAATAGGCAGGTTGAGAAAAGCCAAAAAATTGTTTAATAGTCCATTTGTGTTATAAATCCACATAAAAATTAGTGTCAAAACTGCTGAAGATGTAACTGTCGGTAAAAAGTAAAGAATCCGCCACCAATTTTTACCATGAATGCCAGAATTGAGTGTCACAGCTAAACCTAAAGCCAAAATAGTTTGGGTGGGAACAACAATAGCCACATATTCTGCGGTATTTTTTAAAGCAATTCCCACTCTTTCATCTGTTAGCAATCTTTGGAAATTACCCAAACCAATAAAACGATAGTTAATACCTCCCAACATTTGAACTTTGTGTAAGGAAAGAAATACAGCATAGAGAATAGGCAAAATTACAAATGTGCCTAAAACTAAAATACTGGGAGTTATGAATAAATAAGCTGTAAAATTTTCTCGAATCTGTCTATTACAGTGATTTTCTCGGAAATGAAACACATTTTTATATCTCACGCAGAGGCGCAAAGTCGCAAAGGAAGAAAGGAATAGAAAAATTAGAGTATGGTCTTTGCAATTAAAGGGGTTTACTGCTGACTGCTAAACTCTACATATCTGCCTTAATTTGTTTGTTTGCTGCATCTTGTGCCTTTAACATTGCCTGTTTTAATGGTTGTTGTCCTAGTAAAACACTAATAAATTGATTATCAAAATTGTTGATAATTGCGGCAGGATTTTTACCTAATTGCCAGGGTGTCGCATAATTAACTCCTGCTACTAATGATGATCTCAGACGGTCTTGATCATAACCTAACTGTTGTGCCACTGATTTACGGGCTGGTAATGCAAATCCTTTAGCTGTCCATTTTTTCATGCCTTCTTTACCTGTTAGAAAAGAAATGAGTTCCCAAGCTTCTTTTTTATGGGGTGCTTGTTTATTCATGACATAAGCAACAGTAAAAACCATTGTGGATTTTTGATTATTAATTTCTGGTATTTCTGCTGTGGCAAATTCTAGTTTGGGAAAGGTTTCTTGTAAATAGGGAATTGCCCAATTCCCTTCAATTACCATTGCTACTTTATTTTGTCCAAACATTTCACTCCCGGAATTTGTGCCGACATCAGATTTTTGGGCGGAAGATCGATCTTTTTGATATTGGTTAATTACTAATTCCAAACCTTGTAATCCTGGATTATTTGCAAAGGTAGCATAACCATTTTTATCAATAATTTCCCCTCCAAAAGCTGTAATTTTGTATGCTTGACGGGCTAATTCAGGAATTTCACCAAAGCCATATTTATTGAGTTTGCCTGTTAATTGTTTTGAATAGCTGCGGAGTTGTTCCCAGGTAGTGGGAGGACTGGTTAAACCCACTTGATTAAATGCTTGTTTGTTATAAAATAGGGCTAAGGTGGAATAGTCTTTAGGTAAACCATAAATACGATTTTGGTAGGTAAAATTCTTGAGTAAGTTGGGTTCTATATCTGTGAGGTCAAATTTGGGTTTAATGTATTTATCAAGGGGTTCTAGGACATTCTGACCCATTAAGAAAGGGGCTTCTAGTGCGTCGAGATAAAATACATCTGGTGCAGCTTCTCCTACTAAGCGGGTTTTAATTACATCCATATATTGATCAGAAATCGCTTCATATTTGACTTTGATCTGGGGATGCTGCTTTTCAAAGTCTTCAATTACCTCTTTTAAAAGTCTTTGTTCTAGAGGATTTCCTGTCCAACCGCTGAGTTTAACGGTAATGAATGGGGGTGGTTTTGGTAATGGCCAATTGTGATAACTAATAATAGCGATCGCTATTATTATTACCAATCCTAAAAAGTTAAATAATCTCTTTTTTCTCACAATTTAATTGAGATGAATTCAGAATTGATGTCAATACTGTTCGGTTAAGAGACAACCCAACAAAAGTCCGTAAATGTTGGGTTTCCTAACTTCAAACCAACCTACCAGATTTAAATACAAAAACCCCACCTCCCCGCAAGCGACGAGGGGATTTAAGATGTATGTTATTTGAGTACATACGATTATAATTTATTTCAAATGCTGGTATGGATCATCTCTCTATGGGATGGGTTTGAGTTCTATATTTTGTTAATGAAATCACGGAAACTAAAATGATAGAAGCTGTAGTAAGTATTTTCTGATCTATTTTCTTAGACTAAAAATTCTACCCAATTTTCTAATAATTCCTCAACATCATATTCATCAGTATTTAGGAAATTGGCAATATCTGTAACTGATATGGGTTGTGTTGTCTGGGCTAAAACTCCTTCATTAAATCAAAACCTGTTGGATAAGTTTTATACTTAAGGTCGCTTATTGGCGGACTTTTGTAATAAAATTTTTATCCGACCATTTTTAACTCTCCAAAGACATCATTCATCTCTTGCTCAATTCTCTTCAGTTTTAGCTGTATTTTATTTTTAAATTCAGCATCTAGTGTTTCATTCAATTGGTTATAAACTGCTTCATAATCAATTTCTAAAATTGCGAAACGTTTTTCCAATTCCCTGACTTTAATTTCTTGTACTCGATTAAAAGAACGAGAAGAATTTATTGGTTTTTGCTGCATGGCTTGATTTGAAAAATCCCCAGTTTCCACTAACACAGTTATAGGCATCCTAAATGCCGCTTTGACTCCCTTTCGCTTTTTCTCTGCGGGTACAGCCATACCCACAACTTCCTGTAATGGTTTATCCCACACAGGAGAACCACTAAAACCAAGCTCAATCTGATATCCAGGAACTTTAATGGCTTCTATCTGGATCGAGCGAGTAGCTTGGGCATCAAGCAGTTCACTATTTAACACAGTTGTAGGCATCCCAAATGCCGCTTTGACTCCTTC
The DNA here is from genome assembly GCF_009712025.1 of Dolichospermum sp. UHCC 0406. Taxonomy (NCBI): domain Bacteria; kingdom Bacillati; phylum Cyanobacteriota; class Cyanophyceae; order Nostocales; family Aphanizomenonaceae; genus Dolichospermum; species Dolichospermum sp. UHCC 0406. The sequence goes on along the minus strand of NZ_VILA01000014.1, from coordinate 353,440 downwards.
TCGCTTTTTCTCTGCGGGTACAGCCATACCCACAACTCCCTGTAATGGTTTATCCCACACAGCATAACCACTAAAACCAAGCTCAATCTGATATCCAGGAACTTTAATGGCTTCTATCTGGATCGAGCGAGTAGCTTGGTCTTCAAACAGTTCACTATTTAACACAGTTGTAGTCCTCCTAAATGCCGCTTTGACTCCCTTTCGCTTTTTCTCTGCGGCTACAGCCATACCCACAACTCCATGTAATGATTTATCCCACATAGGAGAATCACTAAAACCAAGCTCAATCTGATATCTAGGAACTTTAATGGCTTCTATCTGGATCGAGTGAGTAGCTTGGGCATCAATCAGTTCATCATTAGCCCAGACACCAAGATCATATCCTTGGGGAAAGCCAAAGAGCCGGAAGGTAAGAAGATGGTACTGATTCACTAAAAAATCAGCGCCAACAACTTTACAGTTTTTATTATAAATGCGAGCAAGCGCACTTCTAAAGGTTTGAAAGTAATTTTCAGTTGACATACAATCTATAAATCCTGGTACACTGCGTTTCTCGCCCAGATGGTAAAGCGACTCTCTCCGTAGCAAGAGATGTATCTTCTGATTCCTCAATTTCCACTAGAAATTTACCGCCATTTTCTAGCTCAAATTCAACCAATTGCTTTTCTAGCATATATATAATGTTAAATAGACTATGTATTGTCAAGTATACAATATTGTCTGCTTATTGGAAAAGCAAAAACTACCACTAGCAATCAATACTGTTCGTATACTAAAAACGGGTTAAAATTGTCATTCTGAACGAAGTGAAGAATCTCCGAGATATGGCACTGCATTACGTTATCCTCCTTATAACATCAGTTCATGTTTCATCAGTTTTCCGGTATCATTTGGTGCTTTACGCTACCACTAACGCACTCTAAGTATTTGCTCTTTGAACTTATGTTGGCAGGTATAATGACAACTCTGAACTAAATTACCTGATATTCCATGACCAACCCTCGTCAAGTTGCCTTTATCGCCCTCAAAGAAGCTTATGCTGGTGTTGCTTTAGACTATTGTATTTCCACCGTCCCCTTATAGCCATCAATGCGAACTTCCTGACCATCTTGCAGCAAATACGTCGCACCACGCACATCCATAACAGCAGGAATACCGTATTCACGGGCGATAATTGCCCCGTGAGAAAGTTTACCCCCAGCTTCAGCAATTAAACCCCCAGCTTGCACGAGGATAGGGGCCCAACCGGAATCTGTGTAAGGAACTACAAGGATGGTGTTTTTATCAATATCATGGGCTTCTTGCAAAGTTCGGACTACTTTCACCCGTCCTTGAATTTGTCCTTGACTAGCAGGAATACCTAATAAAATGTTGTCAGAGGGATCAATTACCGGGGCAATGGGGTGAGGAGGATTATAACCGTAAACTACGGCGGGAATTTGCGTAATTTGGCTATCTTGGAGAAATTGCGATCGCCTTTTTTCGACTAATGCCAATAAATGATTCCTAAAAGCTACATCTGAATTAATCACTAAATCACGAATTTCATCTAACTGGAGAAAGAAAATATCTCCTAATTGTGTTAATACCCTAGACTCAAGCCAAATCTGTTCCAAAGCCAAAAATGTCCATCGTAATTCAGCTAACAAGCGAGAATAAACTTCCGTTACCCGTCCTTTCAGATCAACTCGTTTTTGCACTAAATTTGCCTGTTCGGGACGGGAATCATCTAAATTTGGCAATTCAGGTGCTTGTAACAACTGGATAAATAATTGTCTAACTATTTGGGGATTTTCTCGCCAAGTGGGAACAGAAATATCTGTACCGACTTCACTTAAATAACCATAATCCTCAATCAATTCGTCAATTTCATCTAAAATTCTTTCCCCTGCGGGCGTTTCTGCCAATTGTGCAAATACTTGTTCTGGTTTAAAATCATAGTTACCAGCTATTAAGATTTGTTTAGCATCCGCAACCAGAAGACGCATAGCTCTTAATGATGCTACCTCTGGGGTGACACTATTATCAATTTCCTCTGTCTTTGCCCCCAAAACCGCTTGGCGAATAGCTGCACTCAAAGGGGCTAAAATACTGTAGTAAGTTCCCCGATGTAATAAGTTGAGAATTAAATCTATTCTAGTTAATAATTGATCTAGTGATAATTCGGCAATGACGACATTTGATAATTGGGTTAATCCCGGAATGAAAACTTGGCGATAATCCGATTTAAAATCTTTGTCTAAATCAATTTCCCGCTTGAGTAACTTTGTTAGTCCTGGTAAATTAGCTAAAGTGGAATTTAGAGCAGGTTTACTCATACTTGCACCTCTAGTCAGAAATTCCAAACTTTCTGGAGGTAATCCCATTTCCAAAAAGATTTCTCCTAACAAGGAAGCATTAAAATAGGCTCTAGAATAATGCAATGTTGCTGTTGTGGCAAAATCTAAGCGTTTAGCACGATCACCCAAAACTATACTAAAAATTTCTCCCCACACACCACAGGTTAAAGGAGAATTAATAGACCAAGTTAAGGGGTGAATAACTCCCGGAATTACCTCAGCGGCGATTTTCCTTGTCCATAAGGGTAAAAGCGTAGTGATTGGTCTTGCCTGTAATACCCACAGATTTTGACCATCATAACTCCATTCAATGTCTTGGGGAATACCCAAATAACGTCTTTCTAAACGACGGGCTAGGTATGCAACTTGCTTAATTAATGCTTGGGGAACTTTCCCATTGCCTTCAAATTGCAGACAAGACAATTTTTCATCACCAGCAACCACGACTAGATATTGTTCTGGTGTCACTTTTCCCGATACGATTTGCGTAGGACTACCAGATACAGCTTCGATAACTACACCCTCACCCTGTTGAGAAATGGGATCTCGGCTAAAAGCTACGCCAGAGAATACGCTTTGAACTTGTTGCTGAATGAGTACCCCCATTGCTGCATCTTCTGATCTGCTGCGACGGCGATATTCGACGGCACTGGGATGATTATAGGAGGCTTGGACTTGAGCGATCGCTTGTCGCAGTTCTGCCTTACTGATCACATTTAAAATTGTTTCATACTGTCCCGCGGCTGATGCCTGTTGTGAGTCTTCCCCAATGGCAGAAGAACGCACTACTAAAGGTGAAAGTTGTGATGGTTGCAGAAAATCAATTAAAGGTGTGGGATCATCATCAGGAGATAATACCCAACCTTTCGGAACTGCATAACCCCAACGTTTAAGTTGCGATAATGTTGCAGATTTAGCTCCTACGACTTCCCCATCTAAGTCATCATCTAAAGTAATAATCTTCTCCTCATGATTTAAATATGCCATCATTGGTTGAGATTCTGGATTTGCTTCCTCAACTGGGAGATTTAAATCATCAGGAATTTGGTTATAAATCCAGTAAATTAATGCCGACAAGGCAAAAGCAGCGATAATTCTGGCTATATCCTGGGAATGGACAATCCCCACAAATAGGGGAAATATGACTAATACCCCTAATTTAATTGTTTCTTTAGAGCGAGTAATCAAAAAGCCAATAGCTGCAAGTAAGCTAACAAAGGCAGCTACCAAAGGATCATGTGCCAGCAATCCCCAAGCGACGTTTGTTGTTCCTGCCCCTTTAGTAGCCACGTATCTACCGATAACCAAGGCAATTAAAGCAATAATTTCGGAGAATGGTTGTGAAGGAAAACAATATTGGGCAATTGTGACAACAGCAACGCCCTTGACGGCTTCAGAGACGACACAGATGCTTCCTGCTAATTTACCACCGTGATAAAATGCCGCTGCAACGCTAATATTTCCTGTCCCCATATTGGCTAATTTTTTACCACTCAGGGCATAAGTAATCCAGGAAATGAGCGGTATTGCCCCTAACAGTGGACAAAAAATTAAAATAATTAAGATCCCAAAAAAATTAATCATTATTTTATAATCTAAAATTTTAGAGCGGAAATTTCTCAGTTTGTTGTTAACAAAAATAACTATTTACTATATAGGACACTAGAGAGCAATGGTAGTCTTACTTGCTAGTGTCCTGAATTGTTATTCTCGGAATCTATCCTAGTGCATAAGCACCAGTAAGCGCCCATAGAATCAGTCCAGCAATTGATCCTAAAAGTACCACAGTGGAGATGGTAATTAGTTTAGGTGAATCTGCACCTTCAAATTTCATAATTCCGCGATTTAAATCGGACATTGTTTTCTAAGCCTCCTTGATTACAGGGCTAATCTGTCCGTTCTGATTTTAATCCTTCTGTTGCCAGATGGTGTTAAATTCTCATTACGATTTTTTTTCAGCTTGGCTACAGCAGGTAATAGCGGATTTATTTTTTAATTGTTTGTGCTGTGACCATGAGAATTAGTGTTTATTTCTTTCTCTATAGAGAAATTGAGAAGTTGCATAAATTAAAATTTGATTTATCTACTTTTTACCGAATTTAATAAACTAAATCATAGCCCCCTCCTCGCAAGCGGGGAGGGGTTCTTTATTGCCGAAAAGATTAATTATCCTTAATCCAAAGTGCTAAACCACCACCACGACCACGGGCAGCAATCAAGTTTTCGGTAATTAGAAAGAAAGCAAAAAAAGGTAATTTAGCTATAGGTTGGTTATCAAAGTTCCCACTTTCAACTTTACCAGAGCGAATTTGTTTATTGACAAACATCCAATTAAATAAACTAATTTGCATTTGGGTAAAATCAAAAGCCAATAAATTCTTTTTTCCTAAATATTTTATTGGTCCTGTGAGTTTCAATAAAATCCCTCCCAATTGGACCTGATTAGCAATTTCCCCCTTTCCTAAAGTCTGTTCTTCTGTGCTACTAAAACAAAGATGAATTTTCGTAAATTTCGGGACATACCAACCCTTACCTAAAATAATTCCGCCCCGGTTTCTAACTTTTTTAGTCCCAGTAGCAAAACAAAGTCGCCATTTACCACCCAGAGATTCAAAAGGGTAATTTAACTTTTGTAGCTTTGCGGTTTTTTCCGCTTCCAGCAACGCATTTACTATTACTTCAGCCGAGGGAACTTGATTTCCTTCCCGGTACGCAGTAGCAGCACGGGATAAGGAGGTGATAAAGTCAGAAGGGGAATGAGATATTAAATTAGCTGTCATAAAAGTATTATTGATGTAAGTATTGCTATGTTTTTTTATAACCTAACTAAATTCTAACGTTTATTTAATTAGCTTCTTAATTAGAGTATAATGAATATACGATTTTTAGCTAATAATTTTAGTCGCTAGAAACTCAAGTAATTGTTTGTGGTTTGGGAAGTGTAATAACTCACCTGTAGATATAAAGAGGTGGAATAATGGACACTAGAAAACTCCTGAAGTCATATAAATCAGGAGAAAGGAATTTCTCTGGCATAAATCTGCACCAAGCTAAGTTAAATCATGTTGATTTGAGAGGAATAAATTTAGAAGCAGCAGATTTAAGCGGTGCTGATCTTAGTAGGGCAAATTTAAGCGATTGTAATCTTAGTAGAGCAAATTTAACTAATGCTGATTTAAGTAGAGCAAATTTAGAAAATGCAAACTTAAGTGAAGTCAACTTAATTGGTGCTGATTTAACCAGAGTCAGCCTCAAAAAAACTAACCTGAGTCGTGCTGATTTGCGAACTGCAAATTTAACTTCAGCAAACTTGGTAGGTGCAAACCTTAGTCAAGCAGAAATGAGTGGTGCTGACTTTACCGGTGCAAATCTCCATAAAGCCAATTTAATTGATAGTAATATCAATGAAGCCGAATTAATGGGCGTTGATTTAACAACAACTATCATAACTGAACTTGAGATAACTGGAGAAATTTTGCATATAGGTTTATCCCATAAATGGATAACTTGGGCTGGTAGTTATTGATATTTTGACAACCTGGCAAAATCAATATAACACCAATTTGAAAAAAGCATGAAATAAATAGATTAACATAGGCGGGGTTACTCGCCTTTTATGTGATCATAATTTGTATTATTTGAGATTTTTAATTTATTTAAATAACACTTCAATTTTTGTCTTACCTTCTTCCTATCTCCTTTCTGCCTCCGCGCCTCTGCGTGAGATCTAAAAATGTGATTCATTTATCTAAAAATGCCTGTAAAAAGCTGACAAGAATTTTTAATAAGTAAAATGTCCGCGAGGGCGGACATTATTAGGGCTTCTGTCACTTTTATTGGCTACAATCATGTCTGGAACATGATGTTTTTATTGTTGATGATCAGAATAAAAAAATCAAGTCTTTTTCCGATATAAACTAGACATAATTAAGTGGATTATATCTTAGAGGAGTCAGGAGTCAGGAGTCAGGAGTCAGGAGAAAGAAAGAAGAAGGAAGGAGAAGGAAGGAGAAAGAAGGAGAAAGGAAAAAGGACAAAAGAGAAAGAAAGAAGAAGGAAGGAGAAAGGAGAAAGGACAAAAGAGAAAGAAAGAAGAAGGAAGGAGAAAGGAGAAAAGAAGGAGAAAGGAAGAAGGATATTATTATTCAGATAAAAAACATCATTCTTCAGAGTTATATCTGCGGGAAGTATAAACCCAAATATGATTATCCTGCTGAATTTGTCGCGTGTGGGAAGAACCGATAATAATGACAGTTCGCATATCTGCTAATGCTGGTTCTAACTCTTCCAGGGTAATTACCTTAACTTCTTCTCCCTTCCTCCCTAGATTTCGTCCTAAGACGACTGGGGTATGAGGTTTGCGGTGTTCCATTAAAATCTTTTTCGCGGCTGCTAGTTGCCAAGTGCGTTCTTTTGATACAGGATTATAAAAAGCAATCACAAAATCACTTATAGCCGCAGCGGTAATGCGTTGAGCGATAATTTCCCAAGGTTTTAAAATGTCAGAGAGAGAAATCACACAAAAATCATGCCCCAAAGGCGCACCAATCCTGGCTGCTGCGGCTTGCATAGCAGAAATACCAGGAGCGACTTGAATATCAATTGTTTGCCATTCTGGTTGATGATATTGCTCTAAAACCTCAAAAACAGCCGCTGCCATTGCGTAAATACCGGGGTCGCCGGAAGATACAACTACTACATATTTTCCCTCTGCGGCTAACTCTAAGGCCTGATATGCCCTTTCTGCTTCTACTCGATTATCTGATTCATGAACGCGCTTACCATCGGCAAGATGTCCAATTAAATTAATATAGGTTTTATAACCAACTAAATCCGTTGCTGCTTCTAGAATTTCTTTTACTTGCGGTGACATCCATTGAGATGCACCTGGACCTGTACCAATAATAGCTAATTTTCCCTGGGGTTGTCCTGTGGTGGGGTTAATAATTTTAGTTGAGATGGCGATCGCTATCTTGGCAGGATGATACACTAAACAATTAGAGCTAGGATTGCCCAAATTTTCGGTAACTTGAATAATTAACTCACCATTTTCATCAATAGGTAAATTACTCTCACTCAACCAAGGTGCTGTTCCCTCTAACCTAACTTTTCCCCCCGCTAATAAATCAGCAATAAATTTTTTCCCATGTTCTGGGTTAGCTAAATGATATCCAGAGGGAGGAGACAACAAAGCAGTATGAAAGCGGATATCTCCTGTAGTGGTAATTGCTGGTTTTATATTAAGTGCTTCCCCGACTTGACGCGCTAAATCATTAACACCATTTAAACCACCCAAAAGTGGAACTACAGCACTACCATCTTCCGCTACAGCTAAAACTGGCGGTTCTTGTCCTTTGTCAGTCAATAAAGGTGCAATTGTTCTAATAAGAATACCAGCCGCACAAATACCAATTATGGGTGTACCAGCGGCGAATAATTCTCGCACAGTTTCGCCAAAATTGCTAAAGCTAATATCAACATCATGAGTACGATTAACTAAACCATATAGTTTCGCACCTGGTAAGACATTGGTAATTTTTCGCCCCACCATAACGCTATTCTGACTCAAAACCACAACCGCAGGGGCTACCCTTGTATTCATAGAAAATCCTAATCCTGTAAACCCTTAAACCTTTGCGCCTTTGCTTCTTTGTACCTTTGCGCGAAACATAATTTGTGACAACTACAACTTACTTTTAGTAGGAATCACAATCATAGAAAAATAAGGTACATCTTCTGGATTAACTTCATCAAGGGGCAATATCCGCTGTTGTGTGCTTGTAGCCCGTTCAATGTATCTAGCCCGTGAAGCTAGTCCTAATTCATGGAGAAGATTCCTAATTTTCGGAAAATGACGACCAAGTTTCATAATCGCCGCAGCATCAGTAGATAAAAGCTGATTAGTGAGAAATTCTACTGGTAATGGTGCAGGTAAAACCGTCAGGACATCATTGTAATAGGTGAATGGTAAACCCAAAGCCACGGGACAGGCCATAAGTGAGGAAACTCCGGGGACGACTTCCGTTTTATATTTATCAGCTAACCGAGTAAAAAGGTACATAAATGAACCGTAGAAAAACGGATCTCCTTCACAGATAACCACCACATCCCGACCTGCTGCTAAATGGTCAGCAATAGGTTGAGTTTCTTGGTCATAGATAGATTTAGCCTTTTCTGGTTCTAAGGCGCGAGGCAGATGAAATGCTACCTCAATCTGACTATTATCCAAGTATGAAGAAACGATTTTTCTGGCAATACTTTCTTTATCTGTAGCTGATTGATAAGCGATAACTGGGGCAGAACGGAGGAGACGCAAGGCTTTTAAGGTGATGAGTTCAGGGTCTCCAGGTCCCACACCAATTCCATAAAGACGACCTCCAGAGTTAGTCATTACTCTTCCTCACTTGCTAAAGCGTTAACAGCAGCCGCAGCGATCGCACTTCCGCCCCGTCTACCATGTAAAGTCATAAATGGGACATTGCGGCTATCTGCGGCCAATGCGACTTTTGACTCGACTGCACCCACGAAACCAACAGGAAAGCCCAATATTAACGCCGGTCTGGGGATACCTTCGTCCAGCATTTCCAATAGCCTAAATAGGGCTGTGGGGGCATTCCCAATCACCACAATTGCCCCTTCTATATGGAAACGCCAAAATTCTAAAGCCGCTGCTGACCTGGTATTTCTTAATCTTTTGGCTAATTGTGGCACTTCTGGATCATTGAGTGTACAGAGAACTTTATTATTCTTGGGTAATCTTTTTCTGGTAACACCTTCCGCTACCATGTAAGAATCACACAAAATCAGTGAACCGCCAATTAGGGCTTTTTTTCCGGCTTCTACCGCTGTAGATGAATATTCTAAGTCATTGACAATATCCGTCATTCCACAGGCGTGAATCATGCGGACAGCAACTTTCGCTACATCTTCAGGGAATCTTTCCAGATTGGACTCTGACCGAATAATTGCAAAGGAATTACGATATATTTCGTTACCATCACGGATGTAATCAAACATGAGATTTTTAGGTTGTAAAGGTTAAATTGGACTGTGATTTTTGTGATTTATTTGATTAAGATGATTGGATAAGTACCTGTGCAATATTAATTTCCTATTTTTTTATTCTGTATCCTTGATTGGATAAAGCATACAGACAAATGAAATGTGAAATATATTTGGCTTAATACTTAAATAATTGATTTAATTGGTGGCTGTGACGCTGAATAAATTGTCCAAAGGTTTCTTGTAAATTTAGACGTTGTTTTTGATACACTGCCAACATTTCTGGAATCAAAATCGGAATTTTCGCTATAGTCACATATTCATAAAGTAAATGACCCAAAACATAAACTTGATAGCCAGGGGTTTCTGTGGTAATACCAAGTAAAGTAATATCAGCTTGTGTGTGTTGAGCGCAAGATTTGCCACAACCACTAAAGTGGATATTGACTGAAGAATCTAGAATCATCAGACTGTCCAGGTATTTTACCAAATTTAAGGCATCATCTTTAGTTTCTGTGGCCGCAGCAGCACAACCCCGTTTCCCGGAACAAGCTACTAAAAAACTTTTGATGTCGGTTGGTGATGAGTTTAAACCTAAATTGGTAATTTCTTGCTCAACTTCGCTAATTTGGTTTTGGGGAATATCGGTTAATAGTAAGTTTTGCCAAGGTGTTAACCTGATATTACTATCACCATACCTTTTGGCAATATTTGCTAAACCTCTAATTTGCGAAGTTTCTAATCTTCCCAAGGGTAAGACTATGCCAATATAATATAATCCGGTTTGGCGTTGGGAATGAACGCCAATATGAGTTTTTTCTCGCAGAGGCGCAAAGGCACGGGGAGGAGTTTTTGTAATTTTCAGTATAGCTGGTTTGAGGTTTTCTTGGACTTGGTGAAGATATTCTTTAACTGTGATGTTATTGATTATTTCTCGTAACCGTAATTTGCGACGGTTTTTGGTGTCTATGTGTTTGAGGTAAGTTTCTGCTAATGCTGCTAAGACTTGTATTGCCTCTGCTGGTTTGCATAAAATTCCTGTGTCTTTTGCTGGTTCTCCTTTTTCTCCATGACTGAGATATAACCGTAAATATACATTGCTGTTATTTAATTCGGCTGCCAATATAATATCATTGGGTTGATATCTTACGGAAACTTTGCCTCCACTATCGAAGCAAACGCTAAATTTTGCAGATAATTCACCAAGCTGAGAATGTGCGGTAATATATTCTTCCCAAGCTTTCACTAAGAAACGAGTATCTATTAATTCTTCTATATCAATACCCGCTGTGGGATTGGTCATGATGTTGCGGATATGATCTATCTTGGCATTGGTAGAAGCTAAACCTAATGCTTGGAATTTTTTCAGAACTTCAATATTTATGCTTTGTTGAATTTCTCTAATTTGAATATTAGCGCGGTTAGTAATATCAATATAGCCACTACCATGATTATCAGCAATATCTGCAATAGTCTGAAATTGTTGATAATTGATGATTCCCCCTGGTATTCTTAGCCGATAAAGAAGACCGTCTTGGGCTGGTGTGCTGTAAAATAATCCCGGACAAGCGGTAAATGGAATTTGCAAAATCATGACTCCTTCTCTGTGTGACGCAGAGACAGAATGGAAGTGAATACTTGAGAGTTAGCATTCTGACTTACTCAATGTGAGATTTTTAATTAAACTTCAATCACCTCAAATTGCTTTACAGTTGCGGCACAGTCTCGGAATTGAACCGAAGTTTCCTAACTCTCAGATTTAGTAGTTTACCATAAGATGGTATTTTTGGCTATTGTCAATTTTTTTAATCATTAGGAGGATGCCAACCACTCATTACCCAACGTTTACGAGCAACTATAATAACAGGGTTATTCATACGTAACCTAATTATTGTAGCGCGACCTATAGCAGTAATACCCTCAACTTTTGTACCGTCAGCACTCCAGATAAAATGTTCTGACCAAATTTGTTTACGAGGATTAAAAAGTGATATTGTTTCACCACTTAAAGGATCTATAGACTCAGTTAAATTACTTTTATATTCATTACAAGAACGACAAGCTAAACACAAATTTTCAAAAGTTGTATCTCCTCTTTGTGAAACTGGTTGAATATGATCATAGGTCATAGGAATCCCGCTATTTACTTCGGATGTTAAGCAATAACAGCAACGTGATTTATCATTATCAATGATTTGTTTTCTTAAATTTTCAGAAATATAAGTAGACACAACAATTTCAATATTTTAAAGATTTGGTAAACTATATCCACGCCAACGAAGTAAAACTGCGGATTGGGCTTTACGTAACATGAAAAGATCAGCTTTATATCGCAAAGATGTTAAATTTAATCTTTCTGTTTCTGTTAGTGTACCATGAGAATTTTTCTCTAGTAAGCTATTGTATTCTTCCATATCTGTTACTGTTTTATGACTATGGAAAATTTGCCAAAGAGCATTATCATTTAACTTATCTAAAGCTGCTAGTTCGGCTTGAAATTCCTCTGGTACATCATCCCATGCTGGTGGACTACCCACTTGTAAAGCATGAAGTATAACCTCCTCTAAAGGGCGCTGGGTAGCATGGGCGGTATTAACTAACCGTTGATAGATAATTTCGGGTATTTGTAGTGTAATAGTTTCAGTAGGCATATTAAATTACTGCGTTAATTTTTACTAAGACTATTGATATTTTTATTATATCCTAAAAAATGGTTTTTAATTGAGTTTTGTAAGTGCTAGACAAATCAGGATCACTTTTTCCACAAGCAATAAAGTCACTTTGTTTAAATAAAGCAAGAGGATCATTTTCTGGCTGTTGAATTTTTTGATAATCAAGACCAATTGCGGTTTGAATAATTTGTTTGATATCTTGGCTAGTTTGTTGTTGAATGATGTTATTCTTATCAAGAATGATTTGATCTAAAGATGTATTAATGTTCATAATTTCTCCTTATAAATAGCTACAATAATTACAACAGTAATAAAATTTTTATATATACTGGTATTTTTAAATCAAATCTTGATTTTTTCCTTATTTTCTAGAGGAAAAACTGCATCAGAGAAATCAATAGTTTCACCAGCTATGGGTAAATATTCATCATTGAGATTTTCACAAAATATAATTTCTACAACATCCAAATTATCATTTTCGGAAATTATAGCTTGATAAATAAAACCATCTTCTGATTTTTTAAAAGCATCATATAAATCAAGATTACCAGAACGAATATTTTTTAATCTTCCTTTTGACATGGGAGAATAAAGCCAAGTTTTATGATCTGGTATTTCATCTATCCAAACAGCTAAAAAAATCTGTCCTGAAGCATTTTGACAACTAAATAAACAGGGAAAATCATAATATTCATAGATTTCAATAATTTCTAGGTTTACTAGCGGTGGGTATTGTGGTATTAATTTCATAGATAAACCTCATTTTTATTATGTTAATCCATTTACTAAATGATATCACCACCGCCAAGAAATTCATTTCTTGGCTAATAGCAAAATTCAGCTAAAGCTGAATGAAGATTGATATTTATGCAGTCTGTTTTAACAGACTTTTGCTATGAGACTGAGAATTCATTCTCAGGCGGTTTGGTAGGATCATGTAAGATGTATATTAACAGCAAAAAAATATCAATCAACCCAACATGGTATTCATCCCTGGGTTAAATCTCAAAAACCAGAATTTCAATTTATTAAATTTTCAATAATTAAAAGGATATTAAGTAGGTGAACGGAAAAAAACCGAAATATGTAACGAAAAGTAAAATCGCCCAAACCCTCTTCACTCTTGCCTCTTGCCTCTTGCCTAGTGCCATAACGACGATTTTCAATGCTAACCTAAGTAAAACGGCTTGAATAATTCAAAGTTTGTAGTGAGGAATTTATTCCTCATTTGAGGGCTGAAGCCCTTACTACGAAATCATCTCCAGATTTTTTACATTACTTAATCTACTTTGATTTATTTTCGTCTACTTACTTACTTATTTAGATTCAAGATATGAAATATCTTCCATATTAACAATAGTAAATAACCCAGAATTTTGATTTTTCCCTAAAATTACACCCATTCTTTTTTCTGTCCCAAAACCTTGGGAAAATAAATTTATTATTCCTAATAAATGAACATTTAAAATAGGTCTAATAACTAAAAAAACTTGCTTTTGACTTCTAAATTCTGGAATTTTACAAATTTCTACCTCTAAAGAAGGACTAGTCAAAAATGGTAAAGATTTGAAAACAGATTCAAAATAGAATATTAGTTGATTCTTATTAGTCTGAGGGTAAGATTCACTATAATATTTATCAGATATTAATTCATTTAGTTTATCTAAATTCTTTGTATCTATTGATTTTTTTAAATCTCTAAAAAATAGTAAAATATTTCCTTCTAAACCAGTAGGATTTAACTTAGATTTATGTGCTTCTTGAAATAAGTATATTCCTTCTTTCAATAGGATAAATATGGGGTACATAAAACTCCAATAATATAAATAGACATCTATTCTAAATATTTAACATATTTTTTACCATCTACCTCTGTAAATTTATCAAATAAGTAAATTTAATTATGACAAATTGTATTAATGAGGTTTATAAATATGTTGTAAAAACAATACATTACGCGCTCTTCTTTGCGCCTCTGCGTCTCTGCGAGAAAAAATACTCTTATTCAACTCAAAGCACCAACTTTACATCCCCTCACGGTAAGGTAATAAAAGCGATATTCCAGCAAAACAAACAACCTCACGAATTATGCAAAAATGGTTATCAATTATCGGTATCGGTGAAGATGGTTTAGCAGGGTTAAGTCCCATTGCTGTTTCCTGCTTAGACAAAGCTCAGATTATCTTTGGTGGTGAACGTCATCTTTCTATGTTACCACCTGACGACAACCGGGAAAAAATTCCCTGGAAATCACCTTTTACAACTTCCATAACCGAAATTATCAGTCGTCGTGGTCAAGCAGTTTGTATTTTAGCTAGTGGCGACCCTTTATGTTATGGTGTGGGTGCAACTATTCTGAAAGATATTCCTATTTCGGAAATTACAATTATTCCTGCACCTTCCGCTTTTAGTCTGGCTTGTTCTCGATTAGGATGGTCATTAACAGACGTGGAAACTTTAAGTTTATGTGGTCGTCCGGTTTCTTTACTGCAATCTTACATTTATCCCGGTGCAAAATTATTAATTTTAAGTGAGGGAAAAAATACTCCTGCTCATGTGGCAGAAATTTTAATAAATCGCGGTTATGGTAATAGTCAAATTACCGTTTTAGAAAAAATGGGTAATATTGAAGAAACCATTATAACAGATATCGCTACTAATTGGCAAGAAGAAAATATCGCTCTTTTAAATACTATTGCGGTGGAATGTATTGCTGATAGGGGAATTGTTGGTTTATCCAGATTTCCCGGTTTACCTGACAATGCTTTTCATCATGATGGACAATTGACGAAAAGGGAAGTCCGCGCGGTGACATTATCAAGTTTAGCACCTTTACCGGGGGAATTGCTTTGGGATGTGGGGGCTGGTTGTGGTTCTATTTCTATAGAATGGTTGCGAAGTGATAGAAGATGTCGAGCGATCGCTATTGAACAAAATTCCACTAGACTAAATTATATTGCTGATAATGCGGCTGCTTTGGGAACACCAAATTTACAAATTATGGCAGGTAAAGCCTTAGAAGTCATCCCAAATTTACCAGCACCAAACGCAATTTTTATTGGTGGTGGTGTGACAGCATCAGAAATATTAGAAAATTGTTGGAATGTCTTGCTTCCTGGAGGTAGAATGGTGGTTAATGTTGTCACTTTGGCAGGTGAACAAAGATTATATCAATGGTATGAAAAAGTGGGAGGAAACTTTACCCGGATTGCTATTCAACGAGCCGAACCTATTGGTAAATTTCTAGGTTGGAAATCCATGTCTCCTGTGACTCAATGGGTAGGAGTGAAAAATTGATAATTAGAGATTTAGACAAAAGTACAAACAAAACTAGTACCGCAGGGCGGAATTAAAAATTAACAATTAAAAATTAAAAAAGCAGATTGTATAAGCTTTTTAGGGATTTTTAATGGTTATCTTACTTACGCCGCAGTGTACTAGTAGTTTGTCAAGATAAAAATGATGGACTGTAGTGTGAGCGTCTCGCTCACGCGGGTAAGATGCTTGCACTACCAAAAACCCGTCAAAATAAATTTAACAGACTACTAGATAGAAGTAATAACGCATTTCCCCAATCAGTCTTTGTTGGTAAGTGTCTATATTCAGCTAGATAAAGATGTTGTTTGTATTTTACTCCACTTTAACCAACTTTTGTGATTTTTTCGTGCAATTATTCTTCAAGTCAGATATCATGAATTTTCTACCGCTACGTGCAAAAAGTGGATTATAAAGAATTATCTGATGTTCTCAACAACAGTGCTAGGCTTGACTGTATTCGGGACAATGGCACGATAAAATTCTATAACGATAAATTGCGATAAAGGTCTAAATGGCAGAAACACTATTTTTCAACGCCCTGCGGGAAGCTATTGACGAAGAAATGTCCCGCGATTCTAGCGTATTCATTCTGGGTGAAGACGTAGGACACTACGGCGGTTCTTATAAAGTTACTAAAGACTTACACCAAAAATATGGTGATTTGCGAGTTTTAGATACCCCCATTGCGGAAAATAGCTTTACTGGGATAGCTGTAGGGGCGGCTATGACTGGATTAAGACCGATTATTGAAGGCATGAATATGGGCTTTCTGCTCCTGGCCTTCAACCAAATTTCTAATAATGCGGGGATGTTACGTTACACTTCCGGTGGTAACTTTAAAATCCCGATGGTGATTCGTGGACCTGGGGGTGTGGGTAGACAGCTTGGTGCGGAACATTCCCAACGTCTTGAAGCTTATTTCCAAGCTGTTCCTGGTTTAAAAATTGTGGCTTGTTCCACACCTTATAACGCTAAAGGATTACTGAAAGCAGCTATCCGCGATGATAACCCTGTGTTATTTTTTGAACACGTTTTACTTTATAACTTAAAAGAAGACCTGCCAGAAACAGAATATGTGCTACCGCTAGATAAAGCTGAAGTTGTTCGTCAAGGTAAGGATGTGACAATTCTCACTTATTCGCGGATGCGGTATCATGTGCTGCAAGCTGTGAAAGTTTTGGAAAAACAAGGTTATGATCCAGAAGTTATTGACTTAATTTCCTTGAAACCTCTTGATTTTGAAACTATTGGCGCATCAATTCGCAAGACTCACCGGGTGATTGTTGTGGAAGAGTGCATGAGAACTGGGGGTATTGGTGCAGAATTAGTTGCTTCTATTAATGACCGCTTATTTGATGAATTAGATGCACCTGTGTTGCGGCTTTCTTCTCAAGATATCCCCACACCTTACAATGGTAATCTTGAGCGTCTAACTATTATCCAACCAGAGCAAATCGTCGAAGCAGTCCAGAAAATGGTGGCTTTGCGAATTTAGGAAGTTGTCAGTTGTCAGTGGTCAGTTGTTCTTTGTCCGTTGCTATGAACCACTGACTACTGACTACTGACCACATCAAACTTCTACTCACAACTGGCAAAAAGAACGTTATTTTGACACTCCCCGGTCTAAAGACACGGGGATTCTTGGTTCAACGAGACCACTTAAACTAGACTCCTTGGGTTATCTAGCTCAGAGGTGGGACTCTCCCCAAGCGTTAGCTTTCGGTCTGCCCGACCGTAGTTGCATTGCTGCAAGTCCTGTTTAACTTGAAACGAGAAAGTTTCAAAATTCTGAGTCGTCTAGTTCCTATAAATCTTTTACCTACTGCTAGGAGGAAACTAGAACAATGCAGTAAAACCGCATAGATTTAATTGTCAAGGACCAGAAAAGCCGTTAGGCAGTTAGGTTTTTAGACAGGTTGATTACCTTTCCTGTTACAAGTAGTATAACATAAATCGCTGGGGGATAAATCCCCCACACGGCTTTCAGTCCCGGCTTAAAAGACATTGACACCTAAAAACTTTTTGGATTTTTAGGTGTCAATTCCGAGGTTTTTAGCCTATTTTCTTATAATCTTTGTCAGTTGTGAGTGATGGTATGCAAAAACAGCGATCGCTATTAGCGTTAATTATAGTGTTGGTCATCGCCGCTATTACGGTGATTGTGACAATTCCTGTCCCCTTGGGACTAGACTTACGAGGTGGGTCACAGCTTACAATTCAGGTGAAACCAACGGCGGAAATTCCCCAAATCACCGAAAGAGAATTGGAAGCTGTAAAAAAAGTAGTGGAAGGGCGGATTAATGGTCTTGGTGTTTCTGAGCCATTAATTCAAACTATCGGTACAGATAAGATTTCCGTACAACTACCTGGTGTCAATGATCCAGAACAAGCAGAACGGGTATTAGGCGGTACAGCGCAGTTAGAGTTCCGTGTCCAAAAACCGAATACAGAAACTCAACTTTTTGCTCTTCAGGTAACAAAAAATGACCTGAAAACCAAGCGCGAAGACTTGAAAAAGAGTAAAGATCAAGCAGCAATTGATCAAAATAAGCAAGAGTTTGATCAAAGTAATCAAGCAGTTGCGGAATTGTTTGAAAGTACCAATCCACCCCTAACAGGTAAATATCTCCAGGATGCCTACGGTCAGCCCACTCAAGGCAATAACTGGGATGTGGCTATCCGTTTTGATCAAAAGGGTGGTGAACTCTTTGCTGGACTCACAAAAGACCTCGCTGGCACTGGTCGTGGTATCGGTATTTTCCTTGATAATGAACTGATCAGTTCACCTAGTGTAGGTGTAGAATTTGCTGCTACTGGGATTACTGGCGGTTCTGCGGTAATTACAGGTCGTTTTCAAGCCCAAGAAGCCAATGATTTAGGCGTACAATTACGCGGTGGTGCATTACCTGTTCCTGTGGAAATTGCGGAGAGAAGAACGGTAGGAGCTACTTTAGGAAAAGATAGTATTCAAAGAAGTATCTACGCTGGTATTGGTGGTCTGACTTTAGTATTAATATTTATGGTGTGGTACTATAGATTACCAGGAATGATAGCGAATATATCACTATTGATTTACTCCCTACTGACTTGGGCTACCTTTTGTTTATTGAGTGTCACCCTCACTTTACCAGGAATTGCGGGTTTTATTCTCAGTATCGGTATGGCAGTTGATGCTAACGTTTTGATTTTTGAACGCACCAGGGAAGAACTACAAGCAGGTAAATCTTTGTATCGTTCTGTAGAATCCGGTTTTTACCGCGCCTTTTCTAGTATTTTGGATAGTAACGTTACTACCTGGATTGCTTGTGCTGCATTGTTTTGGTTAGGTTCAGGACTAGTCAAAGGCTTTGCTCTTACCTTAGCTTTAGGCGTAGGGGTGAGTATGTTTACCGCAATTACTTGTAGTCGCACATTGATGTTTTTAGTTATTTCCATTCCCTCTTTGCGGAAAACAGAATTTTATGCTCCTAATGTGCCAGTAACAAATAAGACAGGAGTGGCACGATGAGATTAGATATTAACAAAGCCCGGGGTACTTGGTGGACTATTTCCGCTGTGATTATTTTGATCGGTATCATTTCCATGGTGATATCCACACTCAATCCCAGTATCAAAGCACCTCTGCGTCCCAGCTTGGACTTTATCGGCGGAACAAGGTTGCAATTTGTCCGGGACTGTGACAAACCTGGTAACTGTGACCAGCCAATAGATATTAATCTGGTGCGAGAAGTGGCTAAATCCCAGGGACTTGGAGATAGTAGTATTCAGTTAATCTCGGAAAATGGCCAAGAAAATGGTATTACTATTCGCACCAAAAATCTGGAAACAGAACAGCGGAGTAATTTGCAAAATGCGTTAACTGAAAAAATCGGCGTTTTCGACCCGCAAAAAAACCAAATTGATTCCGTTGGTGCGACTTTAGGAAAGGAGTTATTTACTTCGGGAATTTTAGCTTTGATAGTTTCCTTTGTGGGGATTACTATCTACATGGCTTTCCGGTTTCAGTTGGACTATGCCTTATTAGCTATTGTGGCATTGTTTCACGATATTCTCGTCACAACTGGAGTTTTCTCAATTTTAGGCTTAGTTTTCGGTGTTGAGGTAGATAGTCTTTTCATTGTTGCTTTGTTAACTATCACAGGGTTTTCAGTCAATGATACTGTGGTAATTTATGACCGCATTCGGGAAACTATTAAACTTCATCCTGAACAACCAATTGCTGAGGTTGTTGATGATGCTGTTAACCAAACTTTATCTCGGTCAATCAACACGACTTTAACCACCTTACTGACATTAACTGCTATTTTCCTATTTGGTGGAGAAACGCTCCATTATTTCTCTCTAGCTTTAATTGTCGGCTTTATAATGGGGGCTTATTCTAGTATTTTCATTGCCAGTACACTCCTGATTTGGTGGCGAGAACGCAGTCAAAATTACCAAGTTGAACCCCCTGTGACTTCTCCAGAAAGCTAAATTCAGTCATGGAAAATACCTCGTTCCTAGCCTCTGGCTGGGAATGCCTAATTTGAGGCTGGAGCCTCCTTGTCACTAGCGGCAGAGCCGCAATAATAAACATTCCCAGTCGGAGACTGGGAACGAGATTTTAGAGTTTTTTGTAGGCGCAAGCTATACTCTTCCTATGGATAAACCCGAAGAACCACAAATTGAGGTAGAAGAATTCGGAGTAGATTCTGCTTTTACTCAACAAATCCAAAAGCTACATCAGCTTACAGTATACGGCAGATGGTTATTTGCCGGCTGTTTGTGGCTAATAATAGCCCCTGTTTGTCTGTGGGATTTACGGGTGGAAATTTCCTTGTTACAACAATATTTTACCTGGGTAGGATTACGGTACGCACTAATTTTTCATCCTCTATCTGCCCTGGGTTTAAGTTTTTGCATAAGTGTGACAACTTCTGTTTTAGTTTGGCAAAGTCGCAATATTCTGTGGGGATTACCATTGGCAGAACAGGAAAAATTAAAAAAGCAAGTTTATCGTATTCGTCAACAAGGATCTTCTCACCCTCTATGGAAGTGGGTTTGTCAATGAACAGGGAAGAGTGAATAAAAAAGAGTTTTTTAATTCTTAATTCTTAATTTTTAATTGAACTGTTGCATATACATATACAGGTTTAGTAATTTCCAGGAAAATATGCCATAACAGAAACAAATATCTTAGGATAAGTGGGTGTTTATAGATGAAATATTCTCAGATTCAATTTAGCCACAGTCATGCGGATATTGATCTTTACCAACTCCAAGAACTGTTTAATCTGTCCGCTTTTTGGGCAAAAGGACGAAGTATTAAGGATTGGGGTATAGCTATTGCTAATAGTGAACCTGTGATTTCTGTCTGGGAGAAGGAATTATTAATTGGCTTTGCAAGAGCGACTTCTGATGGTATCTATCGCGCTACAATTTGGGATGTTGTGATTCATCCAGAATATCAAGGTAATGGACTAGGTAGCAAGTTGGTAGAAACTGTTTTAAGTCATCCGCGAATGCAAAAAGTAGAGCGTGTGTATTTGATGACAACTCACCAGCAGGAATTTTATGAGAAGATTGGTTTTCAAGCAAATAACACAACAACAATGGTGCTATACAATCAATCTAATTTTGATTTTGTTCCTGGAGAGATTCAACTTCAGGAGTCGTTAGAGGCATAGATATTTGCCATCTTGTTAACTGTGATTTTTCTTCCTGATTGGTGGGGAAAGGCAAAATTTCTAACTTTCCTCCCATCAATTCTACTAAACTTTGATGAAGTGAAAGTTTCATTCCTGGTGACAGAACTATATTTTTCTGAGTTGTCTGATTTTCAGCTATCATCAAATCTATAGATTCACTTGTAACTACAGTTTCAGTTGGTACATCTAAGCAGATATTTACATAATTATCTGTAGGTTGTAGATGACTAGAAAGATAAATATTCCCTGCTTCCATTTGAGCAATTGTTGTATCTATCAAGTTTATTAATACTTGTTTGAGCCAACGAGAATCTGCTAAAATGTAAATTTTTGGATCTGGTGGTGATAAAGTAAAAGGATAATTACGATTGACTGCTAATAGATAAGTTAAGTTATAAATTTCTTGTAAAAATTCAGATAATTGCAAAGTTTCAATATCTAATTTATTTCTACCAGATTCAATTTTGGAAACATTGAGAATTTCATCAATTAGTTTTAATAACTTGAGAGATTTTTCGTGAGCTTGTCCGACAAATTCCCGTTCTTCTTCGGGATTGTCACATAAATCTGTCAAAATCAATTGATGTAAGCCAATTATACTCCCTAATGGCGATCGCAATTCATGGCTAATTCGGGCTAAAAAACCTGCTTGAAACTGACTCATTTCTTTGGACTGATAATAGGCTAATTGAGTTTGTTTCAATTCTTGTAAAAGTTGGTTTTCTTGCTGTTGTGGAGCATTTTGAATGGGAATGGATGCAGATTTTGTAGGCTGAAGGAATAATCTACAAATACCTATTCCTAATCCTATTCCTGCTCCTAAATATAGCCAGTTACTAAAATTCATAATTATCTAATTTAATACTACCTTGTCGTAAAATCTGCCAATTGTTCCCTGTCCATTTAGCAACGGTGGAAGGTATTCCCAAACCTTGGTATTCTGTTGATTCTAATGTTAAAACCTCTGGAAATTGAGCTTCTATGGCTGCTTTGGTTTCTAAAGCTGGTTGTCCTGATAAATTAGCGCTAGTTGTCGCCATTGGCCCAGTTTGCGCCAAAATAGTTTGAGCAACTGGATGATTTGGGACTCTAATCCCAATGGTAGTTGGTTCAACAGGGTTCATGACGGTGGGAATTTTGTCACTAGCTGGTAAAACTAAAGTTAATGCACCTGGCCAATGTTGATTAACAATTTTTTGCCAGATTTGATATTCTCTTTGGCTACCTTGAACATAATCCCATAAATCTTCAGCTTTAGCAGCCATTAAAATTAAAGGTTTATCGAAACTGCGTTGTTTCGCTGCATAAATTAATTCTGCTTGTACTGGTATGGTGGCTAATGCGGGGACGGTATCTGTGGGGAAACTAATTAGTTTTCCAGCTTTTGCAGATTCTATCAGGACTGATAATGAAAGGTTCATAAAGATGGTTTTTCTGCTGGTGTTTTGAGTTGGGGATGATTTTTTTGATATTATTATTATCATAGTAGAAATGGAGTTTAAAAACATGACTCAACTAACACCAAAACAACCAGCGAGAAGAGGAATAATTTTTCCAGAACTGACTTTATCACCGGAAGAATTAGCTAGACGTAAGGCTGAAAATGAGGCAGAGTATCAACGTTATCGGACAATTTTTGAGCGTGTACGTCCTGAATTGATCAAAGAACATTATGGCTGGTATATTGCTATTGAGTTAAATAGTGGTGATTACTTAATTGATCAAGATAAAGAAATTGCACATCAAAAAGCCCGCGATAAATACCCAAATGCTGATCATTGCGTTTTTTGTTTGAATGAATCTGGAGCAACTGGGAGAATATGATAGAGGGTACATTTGGTGAAAAGAAGCAGCTATTTCTTGAAATTGAGTTGCTTGCTAATGATGGTTTAATTTTGCCCATTCTGCTTCTGTGGCGGCGCGAATGTTACGATCTACAAGCTTAAATTCCCATTCTTGGGGCAAAATTGCCGCTACCGTTACTAAACCCAATGGTGGTAACAACACCTTTCTGTCAACTAGCGCCAGAATTTTCTCATAAGACCAAAATGTGCTTGGAAATATTGGATAAACTAGCAAAACACGCATAGTATCACCCCTCACGATTTATTTGTTATCTAACTGTAACTAAAATTAAGACTAATTGACTTTTTTATCAAGCTTGTTGTATGTGAGAATGTCTGAATCAGGATGACCAGGATTTAAGGATTTACAGGATGAAGACTGGGATTTTCTCACTAATTACGTATCATCACTTGTACAAACCTCGACTTGATACTTCCTTCCCATTCCAAAATTACTCATGTTTTTTCTCTGTGTTCTCTGTGCCTCTGTGGTTCGTTATTAAAAATTTAGGTAATTTAAGAGTAGGATAAGAGTAACTAGCAACTTGGGTGAAGATAATTTTTTATGGATAGTACAAGTTGGGAAAATATTAAATCTAAATATAAGCTAGGTCAGTTTGTTCTGGGAAAAGTTGAGTTTCATGCACCCTTTGGCGTTTTTGTCAATATTGATGATTCTTCAGTTAAGGGGTTGATCAAAATCCCTGACTTTTTAGATGAAGGGGGGATAAGTCCAGAAATGTATCCAGAAATTGGTACAACTATAGGCGCGGTTGTGGTTGGATACAATGAGAGTAATTGCCGGGAAGTATATTTAAGTGCAAAACCTAGTGTACTGCATAAAGCTCTTGTACCTTTAAAGATTCCTGCTTTAGCTAGTTAAAGCTAATTGACTTTTTTATCAATTTGCCTGTTGTATGTGAAAATAGAGAAAGAATTTTTATATTTCAGGAGTCCCACAGTGCTGGCTCAATTAGATCGCATTACTATTAATCCTAATGTTTGCCTTGGACAACCAACAATTCGAGGTATGCGGATTACTGTGGGCTTTGTGTTGAAATTACTGGCTAGTAACCTTTCGGTTCAGGAAGTTTTAGCAGCTTATCCAGAATTAGAAGATGAAGATATTCGACAGGCGCTTAACTACGCGGCTTGGACTGTTTCAGATAAAATTGTAGGTATTCCTTCGGCATGAATAACCTTCGCTTTCTTGCTGATGTACATATTTCCCCTCTAACAGTAGCAGCATTAAAATTGCAGGGCTATGACATTTTGCGGAGTACAGATTTGCTCCCTGCAACTGCGGCTGATATAGATATTTTGGAACTTGCAAGAGTTGAAGGTCGAATTATTATCACCCAAGATTTAGATTTTTCGATGTTGATAGCTGTTGGCAAGTATAACCAACCAAGTTTGGTGACATTGCGGTTATCTTCTGCAAAACCTGATGCGATCGCACAAAGATTGTTGGAAGTTTTACCCCAGTTAGAGGAAGAACTTACTCAAGGTTCAGCCCTGACAATTGATGATAATTCTGTACGTATTCGTAAGCTGCCAATTCGTTGACAATTTAAAACTAATGCCTGTAATATCATGTATGTTATAATGGTCATATCTTTACTTTGCTAAATACTATGAGTGACATAAAAAGAATAGATACAAATGCTTATGTTACAGTACAGGGAGATTATGCTGTAGTTAATGAAGGTTCTAGCTATGGAATCATTAATATCCATACAAAGCAGGTAATTGCTCGCAATATCATATCTTTTCTGGATTGTGTTAAAACATTAGAATATATCCTTGGTAATGCTGAATCTCAAAATTCAGAACCTTTGCGAACCTCCGCGTTTATTTCTGAACCAGAAGTTCCTCCTAAGTCAAGTCAGCAAGATATTAATACTGAAACTAAAAAACTAGATGAGCTAGATTTAGCCCTGGTAAGAAGTCTAGCGTCCTATTTTGAAGAAATGGATGGTAAGATCCACAAATATCATCGAGATCATCATGCATCGCGGGAAGAAGCACATGTGATAGCAAGCTATTACTTAAAGACTGCTCATGTCCTTAGAGATGTTAAAACTATACAAGATGTCCAACACCTGATCAAATCTATAGAAACTCTCAAAGAAAAGGTTAGTCGCTACAAACACGATGGCGAAAAATACCGTTGGTCCACAGGTTTAGAAAAAGAAGTGCTAGTGAAGTTAAGGAAAATAATATAAACCTATTTCCAGAATCAACTAATCGCTCTCATTGTAAAGTTACATGATTAGAAATTACGCAAAATACCTTTAAAACTCTCTTCCCTTCGCTTCCTTCGTTCCTTCGTGGTTCATTCTTTCATGACTTCTGCCTTTTTTATTTGCATGGAAGCGATACCTTCAGCGAGTCAAGCGATCGCATGAGATAAACTAGAGGAGTGCGTTAGCGTAGCTTACTGAATGTATCGCCCTTATAACCATGAATATTAACCTCAAACCTATTCTTACTCACCTTAAACAAG
The DNA here is from genome assembly GCF_009712025.1 of Dolichospermum sp. UHCC 0406. Lineage (NCBI taxonomy): Bacteria > Bacillati > Cyanobacteriota > Cyanophyceae > Nostocales > Aphanizomenonaceae > Dolichospermum > Dolichospermum sp. UHCC 0406. The sequence goes on along the minus strand of NZ_VILA01000014.1, from coordinate 328,072 downwards.
AACTCACTGACCTGTATGGCGAACTGACAAGTCATCCCTATTTTCATCCTGTTAATCCTTTAATCCTGGACATCCTGATTCAGACAATTATTAATTAGTATCTAGCAAATAAATCATGCAGCTTCTTCTCTTTGGGCAAAATTATCCTCATTATCAATAACAATAGGATCATCTTGACAACTACCATAAGTTTGTTCAAAAAAACCAGAAGGCCAGCCTAATTCCTCTGGTGATTTTTGCTGAGATTTACCTTTTGTGAATACATCATGTTTTTGTGACTTGAACTGTAAAAATTCAATAAAATTTAAAACCTCCTCCTGTTGTTGAGGGGTTAGATTTTGGACTATTTCTAAAATAGATTTTTGCCTTTCTACTGCTTGAGTCATAATTAACAATCCTCCTCTTCTAACCTTCAACCCCGTCCGCTATAGTTTGCTCCCATAACTGTCTCTCAGAAACCTCCTCTTGCCACAGTGTTTCATTCTGCCTTAAAACAGTAAAAGCTTCATTGGCTCGTGTGAGAAACAAAGACCTGCGATAATTCTCAATAGCTCGATCTAAAACTGATTGAATTGTCTCACCAGAGTCCTCCACCATCGTTAGCAGAGTTTTGTGTGTAGTTTCACTGATACTAACTTTTAGCTCAGGCATGACTTGTTCTCATAGCTCACTAACATCATTATAGTAGTTGCAAGGGCTAATGTCTGAAATAGCTTAATTCCCAGCTTTCACGCCGCTAATTTTCAAAACATCACTCATCGTTGCACAGTAATTTGGTAAATTGAAACTGCTAGGATTAATAGCATTAGCATAGCTAAAATGACGATAATTCATACAGAATCGATCCCAAGCCGCCATTTGAATGCGGAATAAAACAATAATCACATTGGCTAAACCTAAAGATAGAGGAATGCGGAAATAAATCTTTTTATTTAAATAAGCACAAACTTCTTCAATGGCTTGATTAGCAGTTAATGCTGATTGTCCTAAAACAAATCGGCGTGGATCTCCCTGTTGTGGGGGATAATCAATTAAATATTGGATAACTGTGGCAATATCTTTACCATGAATAAAGTGAAAACTACTATCTGCTTGTAAAAAACGAATGAGATTAATATAGTTAGTAACTTCAGGAATACCCGATGTGAGATGAGAATAAGGTTTTTTATCATCACCACCTAATACTAAGGTAGGAAAAACCGTGGTAATTTTGGGAAAAATTGCTAATTTTTCAATTTGATGTAAACAATCATATTTAGAACGGATATAATCTGTCCCAATTTCTCCCGCTTCTTTAAGTGGTTTATTATCGTTGTTCAAAACACTCGCAGTGGAAAAATAAATTACCTGTTCACATTTTTCAGGATTTAACAAACTCATTAATTCTAGAGTTTTGAAGACATTGATATCAAAAATGCCCTCACCACCCCAAGAAGTGGCTGTTAATACGGCAATATCAATAGTTTTAAGTAAATCAGAGAATTTACCAATCTCTTTCATATCACCTTGGAGAATAGTAATACCGGGACGGGCTGTAGTATCAACTTGGAGTTTATTTGGGTTTCTAACTAGTAGATACAATTCGTGATTGGTGTTTTGAATTAAGGCTTCACTGATATAGTGACCGACACAGCCACTTGCACCTGTAACTAAAATGCGTTTTTTGGTCATGAAATTGGATGTTGGGGTTTTTGGGGATGGTTGAGGTCAGTGCGTAATTGTAGCATGATTTGAGAAGATAGATCCCCGATTTCTTAAAGAAATCGGGGATCTGGGTGTTAGTTAACTGAATATATTTTTTGGAAACGAACCGCAGAGACACAGAGGACGCAGAGAAATGAGGTTTTGAGAGATTTTGCGTAAACCTTGATTAATTAGGGTAAAATTACAAAAAAGCCTTGGTGGTGAGTCTATGCGTCAATGTCTTAATCCTGACTGTCTTTTTCCTAACCCTGATAATTTTCAATATTGTCAAAAGTGCGGTAATAAGTTACTTTTGCGTGAAAGATATATACCTGAATCAATTTTAGGTCAGGGTGGTTTTGGTAGAACATTTTTAGCTATTGATGAGGATAAACCATCAAAACCTTATTGTGTAATTAAACAATTTTTACCCCAAGCACAGGGAACAGATAGTATTGAAAAAGCATCCCAGTTATTTGCACAGGAAGCACAACGTTTAGAGGAGTTAGGTAAGCATCCTCAAATACCTGAGTTAATGGCTTATTTTACATCTGATAATCGTCAATATTTAGTACAGGAATTTGTGAAAGGGGAAACTCTACAAACTGAGTTAGATAAAAATGGCGTTTTTTCTGAACAGCAAATTAGAGGATTATTAAGAGAACTGTTACAGATATTGGAGTTTGTTCATAGTCAACAGGTAATTCACCGAGATATTAAACCAGAAAATATTATTCGCAGTAGTGACAATCAGTTATTTTTAGTAGATTTTGGTGCGGCGAAAATAGTCAAACCACAGCAACGCACAGCTACAGGGACAATTATTGGATCCGCTGAATATTGCGCTCCTGAACAGTCAATGGGTAAACCATTATTTATTAGTGATTTATATAGTTTAGGGGTAACTTGTTTGCATTTATTAACAGGAATGAGTCCGTTTGATTTATATAGTCCAATGGAAGGGGAATGGGTATGGAGAGATTATTTGAATGGGAATGGGGTAAGTAATAAATTAGGGAAGATTTTGGAAAAATTAGCAAGTCCTATTGCGAAATATCGTTATCAATCTGTAAAAAAAGTTATTCAGGAGTTATATTTTGTAGATCAAAAACCTAATTCTCAACCACCTTTTGACAAACCTGAAATATCTGTTATCAAAGTACCCAGTCAGTATCAAAAACTAGAGAAATTGTTAGCAGATGGTAAATGGAAAAAAGCAGATGACGAAACAAGACGGATAATATTGACACTTGCTAACCGGGGAATACCAGGTTATTTAACCATAGACAATGTTCTTGATATTCCCAGTGAAGACATTAGCATTATAGACAATTTATGGGTAAAGAATAGTAATGGACGCTTTGGTTTTTCTGTACAAAAGCAGATTTATGAAAGTGTGGGGGGAACAACAACTTACAACCACCAAATCTGGAATAAATTTATAGATAAGGTAGGATGGAGAAAAGGAGAAAATTTACTCTCTGATAATGAAATTACCTTTGACATAAAAGCACCAAAAGCGCATCTTCCCTTTTTTCCCGTAGGTTCGATATGGTGGTGGAAAGTAGTTATTAGTTTGTATTCTCAAGATGATTACTGGAAAGCGGTTATAATAGTTCTGATCTTGCGTTCATAATAGTAAACTGTAAAATCTGAATATTATAGAAAAAAAACTAATTCTGAATCAGGATGTCCAGGATTTAAGGATGTACAGGATGTTACTGTTAACCTATTCAAAAATAACAGAAATTTCTCTCTGTGTCCTCTGTGCCTGGAGTGGTTCGTTATTTCCTCATTTCCGTTTAATAAAAATCAGGTGGGCAAAAAGCCCACCCAAAAAACTACACCAAAGCGTTGAGGTTTTTCGCAGTTTCAAAGAAAAAAGCCACATTTTCTTCTGGTGTTTCTGGTAATACACCATGACCGAGATTGAGGATATGTCCCCAGTTGCCGGCTTTGCGAACGGTGTCAATAACCCGCTCGCGGATAAACTCCTTAGAACCAAATAACACACCTGGATCAAGATTACCCTGTACCTTCATCTGCTTCCCTAATCTGGCTCTAGCATCTGCCATATCTACTGTCCAATCTACAGTAATAATATCAGCACCAGAGGTAGCCATTCTTTCTAAAAGTCCCGCACTACCTGTCACCAACAAAATTAATGGTGTGTCAGGATGAGTGGCTTTAACTTTCTCAAACACCATTTTTTGATAAGGTAGCGCAAAGGTATCATAATCTTGAGGGCTTAATTGTCCTGCCCAAGAATCGAACATTTGTACTACTTGAGCGCCACAATCAATTTGATAGCGGACATAATCAGCAATAGAATCTGCTAATTTTGTGAGTAGCTGATGGAGAATTGTCGGATCTGAGAAGGCCATGTTTTTGATGATGGAATAGGTTTTAGAACCCTTACCTTCCACCGCATAAGCTGCTAAAGTCCAAGGTGCGCCAACAAAGCCTAACACCGTTGATTGATTGCCTACTTCCTGCCGTAATGCTTGCAAAATCGTTCTGATAAACGGCAGTGCTGCTTCTGGTTCTAGAGGACGCAGTTGTTCAATTTGTTCTTGGGTGCGTATGGGCGAATAAATAATCGGTCCCTTCCCTTCCGCAATATCCATGTCAATCCCCATTCCTGGTAAGGGGGTGACAATATCGGAAAACAAAATTACTCCGTCGGGTTGGAAAGCTCTCCAGGGTTGGAGGGAAACTTCGATTGCTACTTCGGGAATTTCCGAGCGATCGCGGAATGAAGGATATTTGTCCCGCAAATCCCGGTATGCTTGCATATAGCGTCCCGCTTGTCGCATCATCCATACAGGGGGACGATCTACTTGTTCACCACGAGCGGCCCTAAGGAGGAGAGGAGCCGTTAAGGAAACACCCATTTAACACTTCGTCCTAAGTCACTTTTATATTTCACCATATAGCTTACCATCCTCCGATTCCCCTTGATCTGCCTATCTATACAGGTCTTAAGGTTGCTTGACTTAACTTAACAAAACGTTACGATGTTCTTTTCATATCTGGAATCTGGAATTGTAGATTTGAAAATTTTTACAACTAGGGAACTGGATTATGATTCTAACACACAAGCGTTGGTTATTATCTTATTGGTTGGGTATCTTAGCTGCTCTTTTATTCAATTCATAAATGAGATAAACATAAAATGCACAATTTTTTAAATTTCAAAAAAGAAAAATTACTGCGTCAATAACTCCCCCACCGTTCTGATGTTATTGATGATTATTGATTTCAAACAAAGATGTAAAATTATTCTTAGCGTCTTTACGCGAAATTAAATCAGCATATATCAAGTTATTAGTAAACGAAGTGCTAAAAAATGCTAATGACTCTGCAAAAATTAGCATTGTTAACAAACACTAGTAGTTTGTCAAGATAAAAATGATGGACTGTAGTGTGAGCGTCTCGCTCACGCGGGCTTTTCGGTCCGCACTACCAAAAACCCGTCAAAATAAATTTGACAGACTACTAGCTAATGATAAGCTTAACAGTAACAACCAATAAGTATGATGAACACAGTAGCAGAGGGATAAAACCAGAAGTTAATTTTTCCTAAACTTTGGTAAATAGCCATTAAACATAGTTTAACAATGAATTATGGCTAAATTCTGACTTCTAAATTTTTGCTAAGTTGAAGTAGTTTAAATCATTAAATATTAGAGAAAACAGGGTAAATCAGTAATTAAGCTGCTCACTACAAGCATATCCTCAATATTCTTAAACTTGACTTTATCTAAACCTAGTGTAATAGTATTACTATATTTTTAGTGGGTAGCCTAATCCAAATTCATGAAAGCTGAATTTGAAGCGGAGGAACCAAGTATTTGGGGCTAATCTTATGAGAGACACCTTCCAGTCTTAGCCCGTCAGCTAACTCCGTCGGCAATGGAAGGAACCTCCAAAACTTTGGCTGTAACAGCAGTTATGATTGGGGCTTCCTTAATCAATTGCGGATTTTGGATTTAAGATAAATCTAATATCTAAAATTGTTATCCCTGCTTCTCGTTGGTTAATCGTTTCAAGGGAGAGAAGTTAAAACTGTGAAAATCAAAACAATGTTGGCACGTTTGCAAAGTGCGATAGGTCGTGATGACTTAATTGAACAAATGGTGCTATTACCAGAGACTCAAAAATCATTTGCTAAAAGAGGTTCGCAGACAAAATCAGCTAACTTAATTGTCGGCTATAATGGTTCACCTCAAAGTCATACAGCCCTAGATATTGCCTGTTGGATTGCCTACCAAACGAGTTTAGCAACTAACTCGCAAGTTACAGTTCAAGCTGTTTATGTAGTAGAAGAAAACTGCAATTATCAGTATGTTGATATATTCAATGTTGCTGATAATAAAGCTCAATTAGAATGCCAATTAAGTAATATATCAAAGCCAGTCACGTTGCGATTAAATCAACCCAAAAGAACAGCAATTTTACCGCAGTTAGAAAGAGAATCGAGAACTTATCTCCAGGAAGCAGATAGAATTCTTTGGCAAGCAAAAACTTTAGCCGAAGAATGGCAGGGTTCATTTAAATCTCATTTACGGTTTGGTAACATTGTTAAAGAACTTAATCAGGTTGTAGAATTAGAAACTGCTGATATTCTATTTTTAGGCTGCAAATCTATCAATCATCCGCTGATTGAAACACTAGGTCATAATTTTCCTTGTGCAGTTTTAGGTATTCCTAATTGTATTGATGAATAATCTCGGTTTTCAATTACAGTAATTTGAAATTCCATTCTTACAGAGGAAACAAAGAACTGGCAAGAGGGTGGGGTCTAAATCTTCACCCAAAACTTGCTACTTACAGCACTTTCCGGCGCACAAATATTTGTACTGAGTTTTTTCATAATTAAAAATACTTAAAAAGCCTGTATCGTCTCCTTTTTAATTATTAATTTTTAATTCTGCCCTGCGGTACTAGCCAATTTTTAAGCGACAATAGGAACATAAGAAAATGGAGTTAATAAATAATACCTTCACCAAATTGGAAAAAGCCTTGATTCGTAACAAAAATGCCAAAGGTATTGAGGAAAATACTCCTTGTGTTAAATAATAACTAGTTAAGCACTAGTAGGTAGAGGTGGAATATGACAACCCAAAATTTGCTGATCCCTCATGCTTATACGTATCTGCTTGTGAAAATTGGTGTTTTAGTTCTAGCATTGTTGCTGTGGTTTATATTTACAGCAGCCCCTGTTATTTAATTGCATTCACCACTTAGAGATGTTTAATCAAGCGTCTCTATTTTATCGAATTTAGCGATGAATATCTTTTTGAAAATTAACAGAATTAGTCAACCAACCCCGTCGCCAAAAAAAGTATAGTAAACTGATTGCCACTAACGCCATTACTCCTAAACATAGCGGGTAGCCCCAATACCAATTTAATTCCGGCATATTGTGGGGTGATTTTTCGGTATTGAAATTCATCCCATATACCCCAGCAATAAAAGTCAAAGGAATAAAAATAGAAGAAACCACCGTCAGCAGTTTCATGATTTCATTCATTTTATTGCTAATTGCTGATAAATAAACATCCATTAAACCAGCTACTAATTCTCGATAAGTTTCCACTATATCCATCACTTGGACTGCATGATCATAACAGTCTCTTAGATAAATTCTCACATCATCACTAATTAATTCACTACCATCTCTAATTAAAGAATTAATTGCATCTCTTTGTGGCCAAATTGCACGACGTAGTTGTAATAATTCCCGCCGAATTTGATATATTTTTTGCAATGTTTGTTGACTAGGATTAACGATTACTTCCTCCTCTAAATCATCAATTCTTTCCCCATACAGTTCTAAAACTGGGAAAAATCCATCAATAATTGCGTCTAATAAAGAATAAGCCAAGTAATCACTACCTTGTCTGCGGATAATACCTTTATTCTTATTAATTCTCATTCTCACCCCATCAAAACAATCATGTTCTGGTTCTTCTTGCACTGTCAAAACATAATATTTACCTAAAACTAAACTCACTTGTTCACTATAAAAACCGCCATTATTATGATTAGGTACAACCATGTGGGCAATAATCACTAATTGCTCTTCATAATCCTCGATTTTTGGTCGTTCTACCATGTTGACAATATCTTCTAAAATTAGAGTATGTAAATCAAAAGTTTGACCTAAACGATGCAAAATATCTTTACTACCTAAACCTTGAACATCTACCCAAGAAACGGATTCTGTATCCAAATAATTAAGACATTCTTCTGGATAACTTATTTGTTTCTGAATCAGTTGAGTTTGGTTATAGTCAATCAGAAAAATAATTGGTTGTTCAGCATTTTCATCAACAATGATTGTTCCTGGTGGAGTTCCTGCTTGGTGAAAAAATTCTTTATCGCGTGACTTGTGGATAACTTTGGAAACTCGGCGAATTTTCTTAACCATAAATTTTAAGTCTCTAGATATTACTGATTTAAATCTTAACGCATATCATATAATACTTCTAATTTATCCAGATATAAAAAGCAGAAAAATATGCTTATGCAACCAAATCAGCAAACATTTTGGTTAATTGAACCTGAAGCAAAACCATTGCAGCAGATTATAGGTGGTGGTTTTATTTTACCAGATGGACAAGTAGCGATTGCTAGAATTTTACCACATTCCAGTTATGCCACCAATGCATCTCTACCATCTTTTCAACAACTGCAAAATCAACGAGGGAGAAAATTAGTATTTGGGGAAAACTCACTCAATGATTATCATCTCCAAGATTTTAAACTAGTAAGGGATCAAGATGTAACAGGTATCAGCGGCACAAAAGCCGCAAAAATGTTTAATAACAAAGTAGAAATTGCAATTGGTGATATCTGTAAACCCAGCACATTGACAGCAGCAATGGCAAATATTACCGCCATTATTTGTTGTACAGGAACTACCGCTTTTCCCTCTGCAAGATGGGAATTTAATCAAACCCCCAATATAATCGAATTGGTAATAACTGCATTTAATCCCCAATTTCTAGAAGACAAAGCGAAAAATACCCCGACTAAAGTTGATACTCAAGGTGTAATTAATCTGATCTCCGCAGCACCAAAAAACTTAAACCGCTTCGTGTTTGTTTCTTCCTGCGGAATTCTCCGTAAACATCAATTTCCTTTTAATATTTTGAATCTTTTTGGTGTACTTGATGCTAAAGAAAAAGGAGAACAAGCCATTATTAATTCGGGAATCCCTTATACTATCATTCGTCCCGGACGTTTAACCGATGGCCCTTAGAGGATGTTTGAAAAGTATCAGAATTAATCGAGATCCCCCCAACCCCCCTTACAAAGGGGGGCTAAATTCCTCAAAGTCCCCCTTTTTAAGGGGGATTTAGGGGGATCTGCGGGTGTCAGATCCCACACGAGAAAGTTTTCAAACATCCTCTTATACATCCTATGATCTCAATACCCTACTCAAAGCCACAAGTGAAGGTAAATTAAACATCATTTTTGGAAAAGGAGATACAATTTCCGGTGATACTAGCCGAATTGATGTAGCTGCAACTTGTGTAGAAAGTTTATTTTATCAAAATTCTATTAACAAAGTTTTTGAAATAGTCAATCAAGGAGATAGACCAACTATAATTGATTGGCAAAATCTTTTTTCACAATTATAAAAAAGAGAGCAAAAAAACATGAATTATGAAACTCTTGTAGTGCGGGCATCTTGCCCGCTGTATTCGCACTGGCAGAATCAAAGATAATTGCTAATCGGTTAGAGTCACAGGGACTAATTCGGTATGCTTGATAATCTTTGGGAGATTTAATAATGGGAATTACACAACTATTATCGTACATATTTTTAATGGGTAATTAGTGATGAAGAAATGGGTAGAAAATACCCAAAAACAGGACTTACTAACTAAAGTAAGCCCTGATAGATTTTAATCTCAAGTTATACCCATTTGAAAAATAGATGATTGCAAAACCAATTCACTATCCCAATGGGATAAAATAGAATGACTAAAGTTTTTTCTCTGTCTTCACTTCAGCTTCTACTTTGACACTTTTCACACCAGCTACTTCCTTGATTAAAGTTTCAGCTTGTGTAATTTCTTGCTGAGAAGTTGCTGTTCCTTTAAGGATAATTGCCCCATTTTTGTTGACTACTTCCAACTTATTCTCAGGTAAACTGGCTTTTAGTTTTTTGCTAATTTCTGTTTTTAAGTCGGTTGTAGATGTAGAAGTTGCAGAAGGAGTTGCAGTAGAAGTTGCAGTAGGAGTTGCAGTAGGAGTTGCAGTAGAATTATCTATAATTCGCGTCGTATCAGAAGCGGGTTTGGCTGGTACAGCAGGAGTTTCACTGGTAGTACCAGTAGTTTCTGAACCTGTTTTTGGTGCTTCTTGACAACCAACCATACCAGCTAATAAAACGCTACTAACGAGAAAAGGAATGAGCTTTTTCATGTTGATTTCCAAAATTGAATACTTGAAGTGATGGATTTTACTGTGAGTGATGCCCAGGAGCAAATCTTAAAAAAGAATTAAATTGCTACACCCAAAAGTCATAAACCAAATACCTGAATAACTGACAATATGACAACTTTCCAATAACTAAATTAAAACGCTTTTATTGAAAAGAGCCAATTTAATTGTACTCATGGCTATAGAATATTGACGGTTTGATGCTCACTGATAGCCACTATCTCTATATTCTCTATCATAGAGACTCAGCCGCATCTTTTTTGGGATTGATAATTGGGGACTGGGGATTGGGGAAGTGGAGGAAGTGGAGGAAGTGGAGGAAGTGGGGGAAGTGGGGGAAGTGGGGGAAGTGGGGGAATATTTCTTCCCAATGACAACTGACAACCGACAACTGACAACTGACAAAGAGAGGATATTGCACCTGAATTGTTCGGTTATACCACTTTCTATCTTCACACTAATGACGATAATCTCGTAGATATAGTTTGCAAATGTCTAAATATAACCACCATTAGCTGCTGAAGCAATCAAGAGGTGAAAACCTGTGTACGAATGGATTTTGCCAAGTCTCAAGGAAGTTTTATCTGAAAATCAATCTCATCTTGCTGAGTGTTCCTCGGCTAAAGCAGAACAGCAATGGCGTGTCAGTCTCGCAGCCACGGAAAACTTGCTGTTGAAAACTTTAGCTGCAACTTCACCTGATACTACTCCAGGTTTGGTATTAGCCGCACCTGCACCTTTATTTAGTCACCCCCAACTAACACAACGGTTGCAAACGGTAACTTTTACAGCCAGACCTTTTAACCCTTTGGCGTTGATGCCATTCATTATGCCATCAGAAATGGCGCGGAATATAAATAATATAGAAACAAATACTTCCGATCATACTACTTTTCAAGAATCTATCTTACCTTTATTACCGGCTGATCCTTTGGGTGCGGAACAGTTTTGTTTGGTGTTTACAGATAAATTTAGATTAGTTTTGGTTTTGGGGGAACATCAAAATGGTAAAAAAGAGTTTTTGTTTTCCTTTGAACCGGAAATAGTCAAAAAAGCTTGGCAATCTTTAGGTGCTAGGGTAGTTTTAACTAATCCAGAATTGTTTGCTGATTTAGATATTCAGGTACAAAACTATCCTTTGGTTGCACCAGATTATCACACTATAATTCAATTTAGTCAGTTATTACTTCAAGAATTAACAATTACAGAAAATAATCCAGTTACACATACTTCATCACATTTTCATTCACCAACTCCACAGCCAAAATCTCCATCTCGTTCTGACATAGAATTACTCCAAGCCTTTGCCCATGAAGTTCGTACTCCATTGACAACTATTCGGATGATGACACGGTTACTATTAAAACGGCAGGATTTGCCGGGGAATGTGATCAGTCGTTTAGAAGTTATTGATCATGAATGTACTGAACAAATTGACCGAATGGAGTTATTATTTAAAGCAGCAGAATTAGAGAATTTATCACAACCTTTAAAATTGGCTAATTCACACTTGACCCCAATGTGTTTAGAGGATATTTTACTGCAAAGTATTCCCCGTTGGCAACAAGCAGCAACTCGGCGTAATTTAACTTTAAATGTGGTTTTACCGAAGCAATTCCCCACGGTGGTTAGTAATCCGGCGATGTTAGACCGGGTACTTACTGGTTTAATAGAGAATTTTACTCGCAGTTTACCTGCTGGTAGTTGTATTCAGGTGCAAGTAATGACTGCTGGTGATCAGCTAAAATTGCAATTATCTCCTCAGTTTGATTGTCAAGATAAAGGCTATACAACAACACCACCAATTCGTAAATCTTTAGGTCAATTATTAATGTTTCAGCCGGAAACAGGGGCAATTAGTTTAAATATGGCAGCAACTAAGCATTTATTTCAAGCAATTGGTGGAAAGTTGATTGTGCGTCAACGTCCTCAAAATGGGGAAGTATTAACAATTTTCTTACCTTTGGAAGTCGGTCATCAAGGTAAAATAGATTTTTTGCAACTTGGTGCGAAACAAGGGCGGGGAAACCCCACCCCTTGAAGATGGGTTAATTAATTTTGGCTATTTATTCTTTGCTGTAAAGCTTCCCGTGCTTGTTCTCTGTCGTCAAAATGAATTTTTTCAGTACCCAGAATTTGATAGTCTTCGTGACCCTTACCGGCTAATAATACACCGTCTCCAGGTTGAGCTTGCAAAATAGCCGTCCGAATTGCGGTAGCGCGATCGCTCACAACCATTACCATTGGTTGTACTATATCAGGAATACCTGCTAATACGTCCTGTAATATCTTTTCTGGGTTTTCCGTGCGGGGGTTGTCTGATGTCACTACTGCTAAATCTGCGAGTTCAGCCGCTATTTTACCCATTTTTGGACGTTTAGTGCGATCGCGGTCTCCTCCACAACCAAACACACAAATCATTTTACCAGGAATAAACGGCCGGGCAGCTTTCAGTAAGTTCTCCAAACTATCGGGAGTATGGGCATAATCTACAATCACGCTAATATCTTGCTGTGGGTGAATTTGCACCCGTTCCATGCGGCCAGGAACGCCGGGAAACCCAGGAATGGCATTTGCTACCAATTGCAAATCTAAACCCACATGGACAACCGCACCCACAGCAGCTAAAAGATTTTCTAAGTTATATTGACCAACTAAAGGACAACTAAAATCTACATTTCCTTGGGGAGTATGTAAAATTCCGCTCACACCATTTGGTTGATAATTTAAATCACTCATCCAAAAATCTGCGGTACTATCATTAACGCTATAACTCCAAACCTGTTCTGGACTCAAGGATGCAATTATCCGTTTACCATAAGCATCATCAGCGTTGATAATTGCCCGTCCGTGGAGATAATTAGGACTAAATAACAACGCTTTCGCGGCAAAATAGTCCTCCATATCCTTGTGATAGTCCAAATGGTCTTGGGTAAGGTTGGTAAATACCCCCACTTCAAAAGCACAATTCAAAACCCTACCCTGGTGCAAAGCATGAGAACTAACTTCCATTACCCCAGTTTCACAACCAGCATTCATGGCTTTAGCTAATTGTTGCTGCAAATCTACTGCAAAAGGAGTAGTATTCACAGCGGTTTCCTCAAAACCAGGCCAGCGGGTGTAAAGTGTGCCTATTAACGCCGTCGGTAAATTAGCGTGAGTTAGAAAATATTCAATCAGGTGAGTGGTGGTAGTTTTACCATTTGTCCCCGTCACACCCACCATTTTCAGTTTTTGTCCAGGATAACCATAAAAAGCTGCGGCTATTTGAGCGCAGGCTTTAGTCATATTATCGGCACTCATGACTACAGAGTTAGCTGTAGGCGGATTTTTCTGCATTGCTTCCGAAGAAATAATCGCCGCTACAGCACCAGCAGCTAAAGCACCTGGCCAAAACTCTCCACCGTCTACTCTAGTTCCTGGCATTCCGATAAACAAATCTCCCACCGTGCAAGCATGGGAATTAGTTTTAAGTCCCTGAATATCAATATCTGGTATATTTACAGAATTAATCCCATCTACAGTCGCTAATAATTCCCGTAATTTCATCTGGTGAACCTCGCCACAAGCTTGTCTTGCGCTTATTCTGCATCATTTTGTCATCTATTGGGAGACATATTGACCTAACATTTTTTCTAAACGTTCGATACTGAGACGGGGAGAAGGACGGGGTATCAGTTTTTCTGTGCCGTCCCTGGTGACTAAATGCAGTACCGGGATTTCGTATTGATATGCTGCAAACCAATCTTCACGGGTGGTAATATCTCGAATTTCTAGCTGGAAACTGAGATTTTTGATTTGTGCTAGTTTTTCCTGTAAGCCTTCACAAAGATGACAACCAGGTTTGCTGTAGAGAATTAATTGCATGGGTGGAGATTTAAACGATGAAAATGTATTTTATGATTATTTTAACTGAATATATAAAAAATGTCAGAATCAGGTGGTTATCGAGCGATAGCCTGCGTGGCGTAAGCCATAGTCGAGATAATACTCACCGATTAAAGGATTAACAGGATATTTTTTGTCAGAATCAGGATGTCCACCGATTAAAGGATTAACAGGATAATAAAATATAAAATGGACGATTGCTAATAAAATTCTATAAATCTTAAAATCATATAGATGATAATTTTAACTATTTTTAAGTATTATGTTATAATCAATTCAGAGTTAAAAGAGTAAAAATATCATGATTTTAGCTGTTAAAAATGCTCTTTCCACAATTGCACCCAAGTTAACTTATGATGTCTTGATTGAAAATCAAGAAGATGGCACGGTTAAAGCTACGCTGTTAAGTTTACCAGAATGTCAAGGTTTTGGTGCGACTAAAGAAGAAGCATTAAATAATCTGATTCAACTTGTTCAAGCCCGAAAACCAGAAATAGTAACTTTAGAAATTGAACCAGCTAAAACAGAACATCCTTGGCTGAAATTTGCGGGAATGTTTGAGGATGATCCACATTTTGATGAAGTGCAGGAATATATAGCAGAATATCGTCGTGAATTAGATGCAGAAATGGAGGAATATTACCAAGAAATTGAAAATCAGGAGCATATAAAATGAGTTTATGGGTACTTGATACAGATCATGTTTCTCTCTTTCAACACAGAAATCCATTGATTGTACAGTGTGTTAATAGTGTCAAATTTGAAGAAATTGCCATAACTATAATTACTGCTGAAGAACAATTGCGTGGTAGGTTTAATGTTATTAGAAATGCCTCATCATCGGATAAATTAGTATTAGCTTATGCAAATTTTCAGAATAATTTAGATTTTTTACAAAGTGTGAATTTACTGCAATTTAGCGAAGCTGCGGGTAATATTTACACTGAATTAGTTAAGCAAAAAATCCGCGTTGGTACTCAAGATTTACGCATTGCTGCAATTACATTATCAGTCAAGGGGATTTTAGTAACTCGTAATTTTAAAGATTTTGAAAAAGTGCCTAATTTGCGTTTGGAAGATTGGAGTATTAGTTAAAAATGTCTGAATCAGGATACCC
This sequence comes from Dolichospermum sp. UHCC 0406, assembly GCF_009712025.1. Classification (NCBI taxonomy): domain Bacteria; kingdom Bacillati; phylum Cyanobacteriota; class Cyanophyceae; order Nostocales; family Aphanizomenonaceae; genus Dolichospermum; species Dolichospermum sp. UHCC 0406. The sequence continues at coordinate 312,924 of NZ_VILA01000014.1, read as the reverse complement.
AGGATTAGAGGATTAACAGGATGATAAAAAATAAAAATGTCATCTCCAAATAGTGAAAAGGTAACTTTATATAGCTTGTGCTACACTATCAGACAATTTCCCAATCTTCAATTTGTAACCCTTTAACTCGTTTAAATTCCCTGACATTGTGAGTAACTAAAATTAGATTATTCACTAAAGCAATAGAAGCAATTTGTATATCATTTGAACTAATAGGAGTTCCAGAATTTGCTAAATCAGCGCGAATTTTGCCATAATTTTCTGCACATTCATCATCAAAAGATAAAGAAACAAATTGTTCTATGAATATTTTTTGTACAGCTATAGCTTTTTGAGGATTATTACTACGCATAGAACCATAAAATAATTCAGCTTTGACTACAGAACAAACCGCAATTTTTTCAGGTTCTAAATTATCAAGATGATGATTAATGCTGAGAGATTTACCCTTGAGATACATGATACAAACATTCGTATCTAGTAAATAAATTAAAGAATCATTTTTCATTAATAACCTCAATTAAATCATCATCCGTTGCAAAATCAATATCAGCACAAGCACCATATAAATTAAGTAAACCTGCGGAATGGAGAATATTATTTTGGATTAAAAATTTTTTGAGTTCAGTGTCAGAAGGAAAGTTTAGTAAATCTTTTAGTTCATCAAAATCAATTAATCTTTCTCGAAAGGCTTCTAATACAAGATTATTCAGGATTTTTTGTGGTAAATTACCCCATTGATTTATGATTTTTGTTGTTAATTTATCTGGTAAATCAATCGTTACTTGCATAATTGGAAAATCTCCTAATGGTGCTTAGTTAATTATTCTAACATAAATTTGTTAAAAGTTTAATGTCGTAATCAGGATATCCAGGATTTAAGGATTCACAGGATGTTATTTGTCTGAATCAGGATACCCAGGATTAGAGGATTAACAGGATGTTTTTGATCACTTATGGTTTTTGTACGAGAGAGAATATATGTTTATTATTCAATAAATATCATCATTAAATATTCACAGAAAATCTATAAATAACAATCCTGTACATCCTTAAATCCTGGTTATCCTGATTCTGACAACCACAATAAACAATCTCCAAGGAAGCCAGGGAATTAATTCCCTGTCTAAAAGCTAAAGTCGGTTTAAACCGACTATTGGGAATGATGGAATATTACATTTATTTTCATCAGGTAAAAAGTCAATCAAATCCTGTACATCCTAAAATCCTAGAAATCCTGATTCAGACAACCACAACAAACAATCTCCAAATAGTGAAAATGTAATTTTACCTATTTGTTAATAACTAAAAAATTGAGAGGAATATTATTAGCTTCCCAGTATTCTTTGGCTGAATTTAAAATATCCAATGCTATTTGGTACTGTGTCGGTTCAGCTTGAGCAAAGATATCAGCATGATCTTATGATATGACATATCTTTGAGCCGGACACCATGTTAAATCGGTGATACATTCATCAAAAGCATCCCAGTTAGCGCCGAAGTATGCAGGAAATTCCATTGCTTCAGCAGCTTGTTTTAAAAATGTTTGTTTGCTATTGATTTTTTTACCATCAAGATAAAAAACTTTATGATTCATAGATTTATGGTGAGGAAATAGGTTAGCAAAATTGTCAGAATCAGGATGTCCAGGATTTAAGGATTTACAGGATGAAAAAATAGACCATTGCTAATAAAACCCTATCAATGACTACTTTAACCGCCAAATCTTGATAGTGTTGTCACTACTCGCACTCCCACTAGCCAGAGTTTGACCATCGGGACTGTATGCTACTGAAAAAACCAAGCTAGAATGAGCAGTGAAGGTTTGCAGTAGGTTTCCCGTTTT
>NZ_VILA01000014.1:287779-310821 GCF_009712025.1 Dolichospermum sp. UHCC 0406 | reverse complement strand
TTACATTCCACAGTTTGATAGTCTTGTCATCACTCCCACTAGCCAGGGTTTGACCATCGGGGCTGTATGCTACTGAAATAACCGAGTAAGAATGACCAGTGAGGGTTTGTAGGAGGTTTCCTATGAATTTATTACTAATAACTTGTGGTTGTGATGTTGATTCCTCAACAACAGATGGTTTTGCTTTAACAACACCAGGAAAAATATCAATACCAAGATTTGTAGAGCGATCGCACCAATAGCATTTACCATAAGTTCGGCTATAGTAATGACTATCTACCCTGCCACATATAGTTAGCCTATCATTCCCTACTTTTAACGCCTCCAACCACTTCCTAGCCGTAGGGCGGAAATTAGGATTTTTATGACCATCATTAAAGCATTTCAGAAAACATTGCTGAACCTCTGGATGAACAATCTCCAGGGGAATTGTTCTTGCTACTGCTGCAATTAAATTAGTTGACCCATTAACCCATAAACCCTGACAGATAAGTTCATTTATGTCTGGAGTTTCCCCCGCACCAGTCCATTTTCCCTGAAAAGGATTATTACCACCAAATAATAATTGATAGATAATTACTCCTAACCGGAATCTATCATGTATTTCTGTTTGCTTAATAATATCAAAATCTTTTCCCATTAGTTCCGGTGGTGTATATCCCTCAGAACCAACTAAACAATGATAAACTTTCCCATTTTTCGGGTTTATCACCTGAAAAGAATCTGTATCAATAATTGAAGGTAAAGCCCGATTATTAACTAAAATATTTTGTGGTTTAATATCTCCCAAAACATAACCAGCAGCGTGCAGTGCTTCAATAATTGAAACAATATTCAGCGCCGTTGTGTGCAGAAACCGCCAATCAATCTCTAGTTTCAAAGTTTGACGACGACGGGGATTATAAACATCAAGAAGTTCTTTTCCATCCTTAATTTCTGGCATCAAAAAGCCCACACAATCACCCTGATCATTTTTCAACGCCGACTTAGGCCAAGCAAAAGAAACATGATTAAGATGGGAATTTGGTTCTGTGGGTGGATTTGCTATCATTACCGCTAACTTCTGCACCCGTTCAGGTGTTGGAGAATGGTAAATTTTCGCTAAATAACCATTTTGATTAGTTCGCCAAATTTTGGCTTCACCACTATTAGCAATCTCTTTTAAGAGAGTAATTGATTTTCCCGTACTGGCACAGGTAAGAACTGTCATATAATTTTAATTAGATGGGTTGAAATAAATATCAAATGGTATTCCTGGTAAAACATAAAACCTACAAGGAAATGAATTTCCTTGCTAATAGCAGAAGTCATCTTTAGATGACTAAATAATCTGCAAATTCTTTAGTAAACTTCAGTTTACTTTAGCTATTAGCCCGGAAATTCATTTCTGGGCGGGTGTTGAAGCCAACAGATAAGCTATTTCTAGCCTATATTCACACCAATTTCCTCCTGTTCAAAAAGACACAAAAGCAAAGTTTTATCATCATCAGTGCGAGAATTTAACCGTGGAGAATCGAGAAAATCCATAATATAAGTATCATCATTTCCTCCTGGTTTATCTGTTTCTCGCAAATATTCCTCCAAAGGTTTAAAAAATGGCGCATGAGGTTTCCAATCACTCAAGCGAATTGCCACTTTTTCTAATCCATCAGTAGAAGCACAAATAAACTCTTGCTTTCCTGAAATTACCTGTACTTGCATTTCCTCCAGCGCATTAGCTGAAGTCACAAAAGTAGTTTCATTGAAAAATTCCCCCTTATCTGGTTCAAACAATAATTGATATTCTGCATCTTGGAAACGCACTACCATAAACCCATCCCCAATTTGCATAGCTGCAACCCATTCATGAGTCGCTATAAAAACCAAAAGAGTACAAGCTAAATCATGAACAGAATAACCTTTATTATCTGCTTTTTTGTTTAACGCAGTAATAACTTCTTTGACAAACTTAGTAAAAACTTCCTTAGCTTCCATTGCCGAAAGTGGTTGAGAAAAACCTTGTTTATCAGGAAGTTCATTAATATCAGCAAAGCATTTAATTACAGTTTCTACCGCCAATTCAGAACCAATTTCCGAATATTTAGCACTCCCAGCACCATCAGCAACTGCACCGACAATCACATCATTAAAAATGCGATAATTTCCGCAATCTTGACAAGGTATTTTTTGCTCTTGATGACTCGTTCCCACAGCAGAACGCGCTATAGCTTTCCAACCCACAATAAATAAATCCTCAAAATCTAATTTAAGATCCCCGACTTCTTTTTTAATCATGTCAATAAATTATTAACTTATGTTAGAAGTCGGGGATCTGGTTTCTACTCAAAATCTAATTTAAGATCCCCGACTTCTTCTTTAATCATGTCAATAAATTATTAACTTATGTTAGAAGTCGGGGATCTGGTTTCTATTCAGATTATGTTGTAATTTGACCCCATCCTACCGGCGGTAATGCTACAGCTTCCCCTACTTTGCCACTAGAAACCCGTTTCATGGAAGTGGAAAGCCAAATAAATAAATCACGAAAATCTAAGCCATGCAGCATCACTGGATGACGAGGTGCAATTTGTTTAAGTTTGTTCATATCTGCACCCTCAACACCAACAGTAAAAAACAACATTCGGCGCTGTGCTTCTTCTTCTCTCACCCTTTGCGCTGCACCTTCCCAAGCATCTGTAGGCGCACCATCGGTAATTAAAAATACCCAAGGACGATAATAGAGAACACCGTTATCCTTATAAGACTGTTTGCGGGTTTCCAATAAATCCAAAGCGTATTCTATGGCTTCACCCATTGGTGTCACACCATCTGTTTCTAGCTTAGGCGGTGTAAAATGGTCTATAGTGACAAAATCTTGCGTCAGTTTCACGGGTCCAAAAGTGACAATGGCAACTTCTACACTTAAAGAGGCTTGAGCATCTTTCATCACATCTTCCTTGAAAGCCGCCAAACCTCTATTTAACTCCTGTATAGGTTGTCCTGACATTGAGCCAGAAGTATCAAGCAAGAGAATTACCGGACAACGATTTTCTGGGTTTTCCACGAATTCAGGCAAACCTACTGGCATTTTTGATACTCCTGATTAATCAAGGTGAGATGCAAAATGTATAAACTAGATTTTACTTATTATTACATAGCTTAACATGGATGCTTGTACGGAATCAATACCCATAATGTCTAAATATTTAGTTTCATATTTATTCTTTCCCAATATCATGGATAACGTTGCTAATAGCATTTTCACAAATCATCAGTCATCTTATTTGATACGAACCACAGAGGCACAGAGGACGCAGAGGTGGAGAGAAAGGAGACTATTAGATGTTAGATTTTATTTAGCAACGTTATCTTGATAATTATTTGCTTTTTACCCCTTTACTAAAAATCCGATAGTACAACCAGGTACTAAATTCTTTGAGGGGAAATAGGATATAAGTCAAAGGATTTACTGTGACAATAATATTTCTGAAATCCCGTTTTGCAAAAAATAAAATTCCCTTTGCAACTTGATTTGCTGACATCACACCATAGGGGTTTAGTTGACTTTTGAATGGTCCTAAAATTAATTTGCGAATTACACAATTTTGATCTAATCTTTTGAGGGTGACAATATCCCCTAATGCTCTTTTGCTCAGTTCATACAAGGGACTTAAGGCTGGGGAAACTTCCGCTTCTGAAGTATTTACCCAAATTTCTTTGGTGGCTTTGTCTTGGGGTCCTGTGACAGTTGCAGAAAAAACATCTATCAGTTCCAAAGCGGAAAATGTGTTAACTTGATAGGAATTTTGAATGGCGGCTGAAGTACGATCTCCATAAACATTTATGCCATGATTGATAATGAGAATATCAACTTTATTTAAACTTTCTTTTAGTTGAGTTTCATTACCTAATTCCCATTTTACAATTTTGACCCGCTCTTGAATTGCGATTTTTTCAGGATTGGTTGTTAATGCCACAACTTTGGCATTATGCTTTAATAGTTCTGCTGCTAATGCTTGTCCTAATGCACCGGAAGCACCTGTTAATGCTACGGTTTTACCTTTGAGAGAAAGTCCTGTTCCTAGTATTTTATCCACTAGGGGAAAAACACCACTATAGTAAGCGTTAACATCATCAAAATGATGTCGCCAATGATAGGTTCTATTTACCCAGAAAACGGAGGGAATTGTGTCTAATGCTCCGGGTAAATGATTGTAGTCTGTGTCTATTGTTCCTTGAAAATATCGCAGAGATGCACCGTATAAAAACGTGACGGCATAAGCAACTCCTAACCATAATCCCCATTGATGTGCTAGTAAGGCAATTATTGTTAATATTGTTACTAATATACCCGATTCGACGATATCGTGATACAACTGGGAATCTACGTAGGCTTTTTGGGAAGTTAAAGTTAAATCTCGACGGTACACAGCATGATGTTTATTATGCCATTTTGCTAACCATGTTACCTGATGACACAAAGCATGGTAAGCATCTCTGACAATTTCTGCGAGTAGGAGGGAGGAAAATCCCCAGGTTGTGAACTGGATACAGTTGTTTACTAAAACTGCATCAATAGTTAAGCTTTGAGCCAAAATCATTATCTTTCTGGTGACACCACTTTTTCTTAATTAAACCAAGTTATTACTACTTTTGTCTAATGATGTAGTGATAAAAGGTGTAGCACATTCTCAAAATTGATTTTCAACTCTACTTAACTTCGGAATTCGAGTCTTTTATAAATTTAACCAGCAAATACTTTTTGTAAATTTTCTGGCTGCATAAGTGTTAAATATTGATTGGACATTTCTGGGGTTAAGAATTCTATCATTATCCTATTTTCTACCCAAAACTCCATCACATCAAAGAAAGCACGACTACAACGAATAACTCTCCAGCCTTCTCTCTGAGCAATTGCTTCTATTTGTTCCTGTGTAGAATTAACAGAAATAGCTGCATGAGTGGCTGTAAAGTTGCTAGGTTGAGAAGTTTCTTTAAACTGACAATCCTGTTCTTCTTCACCAGGTTGCAATACAATTTTTAATGGATAAACTTCAATTCCAGTTCCGTGTTCATCGAGAGATAGCATCATGTAACTACCTGGATGTGGACGAAAGGGAAATACTTTTCCATTCATCACTTCTGCGAGAACTTCGGCCGCGTGTTGGGGATTTTGGGCAGAAATTGAAAGATGGTGAATCATAATTTCATCACTTTTAAATTGAAACTTCCGTTTTTCAGTATCTAGTATAGCAAAATCAATGGCTTTATTAATCCCTGATTTGCTCAATTAATCGCTGTTCTAGTAAATCTAATAATTCATCTATATCTTTTCCCACTTCTTGAAAACAGGTTTCTGGTGATGATTTGGGTGCAAATTGAATTAACTTAATCTCCCCTTTCCCAATTCCAATCATCACTACTTCTGTTTCGGGTTGGTTATTATCAATAATTCCTAAAATTTCTTGGAGACGATTTTCAACTCGCTCATTTAACTTCTCTATTTCGGTTTGGGGACAATAGACAAAATGGGGAGTTGGTTGTAAATCAATCCCAATAGTTCCCTGACGATTACCATTTTCTAACCACAATCCCCAAAAAAGTGCGGCTAGTTCTAACTGATTGTTTTTGACAAATCTATCTAATTGTCCGCGCCATTTGTTCTCTGCTGTTTCGGGTTGAGGAATACTAAACATGATGATTAATTTGTAATTTTATTTTTGCTATTTTAACCCAGATTGCACACGCCATAAACTGGTGTAAATGCCATTTTTCTCTAGTAGTTGTTCATGAGTTCCGGCTTCGACTAATTTGCCATGTTCCATGACATAAATACAATCAGCATTACGAATGGTGGAAAGACGGTGAGCGATCGCTATTGTGGTACGATTGACCGTAATCCGTTCTAAAGAACGTTGAATAGCAGCTTCTGTTTCATTGTCTACCGCTGAGGTAGCTTCATCTAAGATCAAAATTGGTGGATCTTTTAATACTGCGCGAGCGATCGCAATTCGTTGTCTTTGTCCCCCAGATAACTTTTGCCCCCGTTCTCCCACAATTGTCTCATAACCTTGGGGCAAACTCATAATAAAATCATGAGCTTCGGCTATTTTCGCCGCCATGATAATATCTTCATCGGTAGCGGTAAAAGTCCCATAGGCAATATTTTCTCCCACTGTACCATGAAATAAAAACACATCCTGACTAACCAAACCAATAGCCCGGCGTAGATCTCGCAAATTTAATTGTTGTAAATCAATTCCATCCAAAGTAATTTTACCACTTTGCACCTCATAAAATCGCAGTAAGAGTTTAACCAAAGTGCTTTTTCCTGAACCTGTCGAACCCACAATTGCAATTGTATTTCCTGCGGGAATTTCCAAAGATAAATTGTGAATAATTGGATTTCTATTTTGATAAGCAAAACTCACATTTTGAAATTCCAAAGCCCCCCGAATCATATCTACAGGTAAATCAATATTTCCGGTATGAATTGCCATGGGAGTATCTAACAAATCCATCACTCGATTAGTAGAAGCCATTGCCCTTTGATATAAATCAAAAGTATCACCTAATCTGGTTAATGGCCACAGCAAAAGCTGAACTAAAAACACCAAAGAACTATAAGTACCTACAGCCAATCTTCCCTCTACCGCTGCCATACCGCCAAATAATAGCAAGATGGTAAAAGCGATTAAAATGAACATCCGAATAATCGGAATATACCCCGCAGATAAAGCGATCGCTTTCGCATTACTTTGACGATAAGCATTACTTTCAGATTCTACCCGCGCCGCTTCATAAGCTTCTGCTGTAAAACTTTTAATAGTGGTAATTCCACTCAAATTATTAGATAATCTCCCATTTAATAAACCGACTTTTTCCCGAACTTCTGCATAACGAGGTGCAAGAAATTTCTGGCAAATTATCGAACCAAAGAGAATAAATGGCATGGGCAAAATTGCCATCCCAGCTACACTAGGAGCTAAAATAAAAAACGCAGCCCCAACAATAATAATAGTAGTAGTTACTTGAATAATGTCATTTGCACCCACATCCAGAAACCGCTCTAATTGGTTAACATCATCACTCAAAATAGACATTAAACCACCGGTACTGCGTTCTTCAAAATAAGCTAATTCTAATTCTTGTAAATGTTTATATGCGTCCAGTCGTAAATTATGCTGAATATTCTGTCCCAAATTGCGCCATAGTAACTTATAGACATATTCAAACAATGACTCCAACACCCAAGTAATCACCGTCAACAAGGATAAAATCAGAAATTGCCCATAAATATCTTTTACGCCTAATCGGGCGATGATAGAATCTTGTTGCTTGACTACCACATCCACCGCAATCCCAATTAATACAGGGGGTGCTAAGTCAAAAACTTTATTGAGGATAGAAGCACCAATGGCCAGTCGAATTTGTTTAGTATACTGATGTCCATATTTAAATAGCCGCTGGAGGGGACGAACAGAATGTTTACGCCTTTTGGATAATCGGATAGATTTAAATGGCATAGCCACATTAATTGATAATTACTTGCAGTTAATACTACCACATAATTGAGTTGATTTGTGATCAATATTGAAGCAATAGATACAGTTATCTTCCTTTAGGAACAGAAGAGATAATTTTGAAAAATTGGTAACTTGTAATTTGGCAAACTTCACTTTTGGGAATTATATTAGAAAATATTGTCGCTAAAATAATTATTCCCCGCAGCAAACAGCAGGGTATAATAACCGTATCAATAAACCAGATGTGCTAATTTTCAGTGAAGACTACCAAAACAGCAAATATTCCTCCTAAAACTTAGGGAATATGCCATATCAATCTTGATTTTGTGCAAAAATGCCAGTAATGTTGAGCAAATCTCCCTCCCAAAACCAGAACCAGACGTAAAAACTAGACAAATCAATATTATGTCTACTCCCAATCATCAGCAACTCTCACTCCCAGAAGCCAAGAAAATACTCAACAAATTTAACTGTCTGGATATTGCCCCCATTCTTAAACCGTCCGAAAAAGTTCCCACTCGTGAGGCATTAATTTTTCTCACCAGTCTTACCGATTATCAAATCTTAGGTATTTGTGCTGATACAGCCGCAGAGGGAATTTTAGCCATGAAAACCTATTCTCGCGCTTTGGGTTATCAAGCACCAATTGATTTACCACAACCAGAAGGCCCAGTTTACATCAAGTTAAATGGCAAAAATGGCTTGTGTTATCTCGATTCCTATGCTGGGCATCATCGGGGAGTGTTAGTATCTTGCCAGTCTTATCAAGAGGGAGGAGTTAACGAGATGTATGGACATTTACCCCTCGATTTATTTGTCTAGAATTTCGTTTACAATCATCTTTGAGGTGGGCAATGCCCACCTCATTCTTAATCACTAATTACCGCATAATATGAGCATTGTTACCTTACAATCAGTTAAGAAAGATTTTGGAATTAAAGAACTTTTAAAAGATGCTAATTTCAGCCTTGATACTAATGATAAAGTTGGTTTAATCGGCACTAATGGTTCTGGTAAATCAACTTTATTAAAAATGATTGCTAGACTAGAATCAATTGATAGTGGGCAAATCTTAGTTAATTCTGGGGCAAAAATTGTTTACTTGCCTCAACAGCCCGATATGGACGAAAATCACACTGTTTTAGAACAGGTATTCGCTGATAGTGGTGAACAAATGAACCTCGTCAAAGAGTATGAAGAATTATCTGATAAATTGGCACATTATCCCGATGATAGTCAGTTAATGTCTCGTCTTTCTACTGTGATGGAGCGCATGGATGCAACTGGTGCATGGGAAGTAGAAACTAACGCCAAAATCATTTTAACAAAGTTAGGAATTGTTGATTTTGATGTGAAAGTTGGCACATTATCAGGGGGATATCGCAAACGAATTGCTTTAGCAGCAGCCTTGATATCAGAACCTGATTTATTGTTAATGGATGAACCAACAAACCATCTTGATGCTTTGTCTGTAGAATGGTTACAAAGTTATTTAAATCGCTATCGCGGCGCACTTTTATTAATTACTCATGATCGTTATTTTTTAGATAAAGTTACTAATAGAATTATCGAAATTGATCGAGGTGATATTTACAATTATACAGGTAATTATTCCTATTATCTAGAAAAAAAGGCCTTAGCTGAAGAATCTGCTGTTAGCACTCAACGGAAACATCAAGGTCTTTTACGCCGCGAATTAGAATGGTTAAAGAAAGGCCCAAAAGCTAGAAGTACCAAACAAAAAGCCCGAATTGAACGCGCTCATGCTTTGCGAGATACTGAGTTTAAAGAAATTAATGGTAAGGTTGATATTTCTACCGTTGGTAGGCGGATTGGTAAGAAGGTTATTGAACTCAAAGATGTTAGTAAAGGCTACAATGGTAGAACTCTAATTAAAGATTTTACATATCAATTTAGTCCAGAAGATCGGATTGGCATTATTGGTGGTAATGGTGCAGGAAAATCTACTTTAATGGATATTATGACTGCCAAAATTAAACCAGATTCCGGTAGTGTGGAAATTGGGACTACAATTCATATTGGTTATTTTAACCAACATTCAGAAGAATTGTTGACGGCTGTAGATGATAATCAACGAGTGATTGATTACATTAAGGAAGAAGGGGAATTTATTCAAATATCCGACGGGACGAAAATCACTGCTTCCCAAATGTTAGAGAGATTTTTGTTTCCAGGAAATCAACAATATGCACCCATTAATAAACTTTCTGGTGGAGAAAAACGCCGTTTATTTTTATTACGTATTCTCATTAGTGCGCCCAATGTGTTGATTTTAGATGAACCGACTAATGATTTAGATGTGCAGACATTAGCAGTATTAGAAGACTATTTAGAAGATTTTAATGGTTGTGTGATTGTAGTTTCTCATGATCGTTACTTTTTAGATCGGACAGTAGACAGAATTTTTGCCTTAGAAGAAGGTGGAGGTTTACGTCAATATCCGGGTAATTATTCCATCTATTTAGATTATAAAAAAGCTGAAGAAGCAGAAAAACAAGAACCGTCAAAAACTGTAATTGTAGAATCAAAGGTTGTATCTCCAGTTGCAGAGACTAAAAAAGCCCGGAGGTTATCCAATTGGGAAAGACGGGAATTTGAGGAATTAGAACAGAAAATTGCCAAGTTAGAAACAGAAAAAACAGCAGCAGAAAAGAAATTAACAACTGTGGCTGGAAATTATAGCCAAGTGCAAAAGCTATATGAAGAGGTGGAAACTCTCAAGAAAAATATTGATTTGTCCACAGAACGCTGGTTGGAATTAGCGGAAATGGATTCTTAGGTTGCAATTAAATTAATCGTCTTGTTGAAATCTTCAAATATACGTAGGGTGGGTTAGCAAAAGCGTAACCCACCCTACATTTTTTCTCGTTCCCAGTCTCCGACTGGGAATGCTACTTAGAGGCTCTGCCTCCATGACTTAGTATCAATGAAGGCAGAGCCTTCCGTAATTCATTCCCATACAGAGTATGGGAACGAGAAACTATCATATCATTTGTTTATACAGCGGTTTCCGCTCTTATGAGGTACAAAGTTGAATCATGAAACTCTTGTAGTGCGGGCATCTTGCCCGCTAGATATGTACCTCATAACATCGGGAAGTGCTGTAGTGAATGATGAAGAATAAAATACCCCATTTTAATATTATTAAAAAAGGGGTTTTGTCTATTCTGCAATTAGTTAAATACTAATACTGTTGAGAATAAGTCTGGGTTGGAGATATTCGTAATTTACTAAACGTCCCTTATTATTCAATTCAATTTTTCTCTGTACCACATTCAATTCTTGCTGAAATTTATTCACAACTTGGTCAGCATTTGGATCTGTAAATTCTTCCTCTTCATAATATCCCAGTCTGTCATAACGATAGTCTGAAAGTATGTACACAGTTGATAATTGGGTATTTGTGGGCTTGGCAGGTGGTAGAAAATCTATGAGGGCTTGACGGTCTTCAATATCACCCTTTTGTTGAATTTCTTGATAAGCAGCTAGGGGCATATTAGGAATAAAACCCATGTATTCATATTGGGAGAAATTAACTGCCGAATGCTGCGGACCACAAATATATATGATAGTAGTAACAATCTCAACTAATTGTTCTAGGGTATCAATGCGATCGCTCATACCCTTAACCCTACCACCATCCTGAGCCACCAATTCCCGCGCCCAAGCTTGCAGTTCTCCGTCTGCTTTCAAGTCTGCTGGACTCTTGTAATAAAGTTGCAAATAGTTAAATACAAACTTATTAATCGCATTCCATAACAAAATTCCATCATCCCGATAAGGATAATGTGGCAAGTTTTTCACATCATCTACACCGCGATTTTTGAGTTCCCTAGGTAGAGCAAACTGGTCTAGACTCCAACTTTTATAGGCATCTACCACAATTTGCAATGATTCTTGCAGAGTTCCTGCTAATAATTCATCCACAAAACCGCCCCTACTAACCAGACGCTTGCGAGCTAAATCATTATTAGCCAACATAAACCGGAAATGGGGTCTGAGTAATATTCTCAGAGGATGATTTTCAGCCAGTTGACGCGGGGTGACAACAGCAAAGGGTTCCATTACCAGGTGAGTACGGCATAAATGGCTGCTCATTTCATGATGATTACCATCAGCAATTTGCACACAGGACTTAGCATAAAACCAGGTTAAAGGGTCATCAAAAGGAGTTAGCAAGGGGCTGGCTTTACCTGCTTTGGGATTGATTTGAATGGCTACAGGGACTAATTGGCCTCGATCTTGAAAGCCCGAACTGCGCCAACAGAAAAAAGCTAGAGGTGCTGGTAGGTACTTTTTTCCTTTGGCATAAGTGCCACCTTGAACGAACGCCAAGGATCTATAATCAGCGACATATAGATTTCCTGTGGCCAATCTTTCGATTAAATTAATAGAATTGCCAAACTTAGCCTGTAATTCTTCGATGGTAAAGGCAAAGTTAGCTGGCATTTGCTTAATTTGACGTAAAACCATCGGATTTACCCCACAAAGCCGTTGTTCCGCGAAGGAATCATCGGTTTCATAGGTTTTCATCACATTAGGTTTTTGCAAAACTGGGAAAAAGTCCTCATAATCTTGCAATTGATCTAAAGGATCCCACATAGCATGAGTTTTAACAGCCATCATATTTAGAGGAAGTTCTGCTGCCTCTAATGTCCGTTCAGCAATATACTTAGTAGAAAAATTCTCTGCGGGAGGTACGCTTTTGAGCATCGCCATAGGCGGCAAAAAATCATACATGAATTGATACTCTTTGCGGCCTTTCTCTAGAGAAGATTGGCGTTGTGCGGGGTTTGGGTCATTTTGAGGTAGAAATGGCTGCATAATATTTATTTATGATATGGACTAGGATATTTGGCTTAAGTAAGAGCGACGGGCTTTACCCACGCTAATAATAACATTGGTCAGCATTTCTAATGCTAAGTCTTTCCCCGGACAAATGCGGCCAGCATGACGAGAACCAACGGAATTAAAACCCATGTGAAAAGGGGCAAAGATTTTCTCTGTCTGCATTAAATTCATAAGCAGTTTTTCCCCAAAAATCTTCACTTAACATTCCCAAAAGCATAGGAATTAAAATTTTAGTTCCTTTCGGAAAGGTTCGCGCTTTACCCGCCAATGTCACCCTAAATGGTTCTGTCGCCACTCGGTGAGAGGCACTTACAGGCATAAACAGACGGGCGCATTCTAACAGAAAAAGTTGAATACTAGGACGATCATTAAGATCGAGCCTGTCCCAATAACTCTTAATGTCAATTTTATCAGTTTGACGACCTTGGTAAGCAGGAAGGGATTGATAACCCAATGCTGTTTTTCCCAAGTGTAGCGGCCCTTGCAAACCGGCAATACTCATTAAAGACACCATCAGTTTTGCAAGTTCTCGCCGCGTCATTTTATGATATTTAGGATCGTTCTCTTGAAAATTAGCTAAGGCTGGAGAATTTTCGTAAATCGTCGCTACTTGCTCTACCAATTCAGGAACTTGACGAAATCCCCATATATTTAACTTTTCTAAACTACTGCTGCCAGCAAAATAATATAATGTTCCCCTTTTTGTATAGTGGAAGGTTGTAATAATTCTTATTGTTGCTTGATCATCAGGATTAATGCCAAAAATAACATAGTGAAGATACCGGACTAAAAAGCCCATCCAATCCCGTTGATCATTATTGAAAAATTCTTCTAAAGTATTATTGGTAATTCTATCTACATAATCAGCCGCTAACTTATTGAACAACCGTTGTGCTACTTGATCATTTTGACGCATTACCATGCCTTCATTAAAGAAGTAATTATCAACACACTTACGGAAAGCATGATGATTTTCCCCTCCGGGGGCTGCGTCTGAGAGAGTAATTAAAAGAACATTGCGACCTCCTTGATCAACTCCCGGACCATGACTAGAACTAAGCATGGAAGTTCCTAGTCTCCAGTCACGGGCTTGGGGTGAGGTTAAGGCGGTTTCTAGGGTTTTAAAGTCTCCTAAGACTACTTCCCCTGCACAACAAAAGGCATCCCCCAGCACTTGCCTTTTCCTGTCTAGGTAAGGTGGATTATTGGCAATTGTTCCCTCTACAAAACTGATTATAGGCAGAAAGGTACGGCTGACTGGGTTTTGAGGGTTCTCTATTGCCCAAGCCTGAAAGTGATTGAGGGCTTTGTCTAATAATGTTGGTTGCATAAAGGTTATTTTTCTTTTGAAGGATAGTTAAATTTAGTCGAAAATCCAGTTTTGATCAATATTTTTTAATTTTTGATATTTATAGCGTTTCCCATTTTAGATGGTTTTACGGAATATGGTACAAATTTATTATAGCAATATTCAAGATGTTCAGATCCCCGACTTCTTTAAGAAGTCGGGGATCTATGTTCTATGATATTTAAACAACCTCTTTAAAAAACTTCCCATGAGCCAAACTGCCATAAATCTCGTTGCTATATTCGTCTTTCTCATGACTTTTTCCAGCCTGTTAGGACCATTAATACATCTTTCCCCAACGATACCAGCTTTAGCTACTGTGACATTTTTAGGAATTGCAACTTTAGATAATTTCAGCTTTCAAGGAAAGGGAGGAACGATAGTATTAGATTTAATGGCGCGATTTTCTCCAGAATATAAAGAACGCATTTTACATCATGAAGCAGGTCATTTTCTCGTGGCTTACCTGTTAGGAATTCCGGTGACTAGCTACACTCTCAGCGCGTGGGAAGCTTGGAAAAAAGGACAACCAGGACAAGGGGGAATAACTTTAGAAGATAGCGAGTTAACAGCGCAAATAGAAACAGGTCAAATTACTGCTCAAATGCTAGACCGTTATTGTACTATTTGGATGGCGGGAATTGCGGCGGAAACTTTGGTTTTTAAGTCGGCTGAAGGTGGCAATGATGATAAAATTAAGTTAAATGAATTTCTGCAAGTTATCGGGTTTTCGGCAGCAGGTTATCAGCAAAAACAACGGTTTCATCTTCTTCAATCTAAAAATCTGATTCAGGAAAATTGGGATAGTTATCAAGCTTTGGTGACAGCAATGAGAAAAAGAGCTTCGATTGTCGAGTGTTTAGAAATAATTACCTCACACAAAGGCACTCCAGACGGGGAGAAAATGAGCGGTTATCACTAGAAATCTTTGACACTGAATCGGACGCACCTTCAAGGGTTTTCGGCATTCTCCTTATAATTGTTGCGTCCTGAAAATCCTCAAATCCTATAAATTCTGGTATGTTCACGCCCGAATATCAGGCTGTTAACCGTTTCCAAGACAGTTCTTTGCCAATTTGATCCCAGTTCCAGCGTAATAAATGAGCGGACTGATTAGCGGCAAATGTTGGTAAATTAATAGCTTGTCTAGGTGCGTCCGTAGCGAGGCTAATGGCGGTTTCTACGTCACAAATTCCCCATTTGACCAGATTTTGCACTCCCACTAATAATGGTAGGGTTGTTCCCGTTAATGTCCCATCTTGTAATCTGGCTGTACCGTTGATAATTTCTATTTGTCGGGTATCCCAAGGATAGATGCCGTCGGGTAATCCTAATGGTGCAAGGGCATCACTGACAATGAATAACCTTTCACTGGCACGCAGAAGAATTTTTAAGATCATCGGGGCAACGTGCTGACCATCGGCAATAAAAGCACAAAACACATCAGGATTGTTCATTGCTGCGCCTAATAGCCCTGGTTCGCGGTGGTGTAGGGGTGGCATGGCGTTGAAGGCATGAGTTATCATTGTAGCACCTTGAGTAAAGGCTTGTTGGGCTTCCGCTGCGGTGGCTTGAGAATGTCCTAAGCTGACGGTGATTCCCAAAGAACGCAAATATGGGATGACTTTCCCGGTGGTGTCTAATTCTGGTGCGAGGGTGATGAGTTTGACGATATGGGCATAATCTCCTAATACACGTTTAATTTGATCTATGGTGAGACGCAGAAGATACTCGGCTGGATGTGCGCCGCGTTTGTAGTAGTTTAAAAATGGTCCTTCGAGGTGGACTCCGAGAATTTCTGCGGAGGTTGGAGAATTGGGGGTATAATTGGCGAGAATGGCAAGCGATCGCTGAATATTTTCGATAGAGGTGGTCACTAAGGTTGGTAAATAACCGTCAACTCCTGCTTCCCAAAGAAATGAAGAGATTTTTGGCAGCATAGAGGAATTTTCTACTGTTAATTCTGGAAAGGCCAAACCCAGTCCACCATTAATTTGTAAATCCACACCACCTAAAGAAATCCAGTCTCCAGCCACATCTAAAACTTGTAAGTCTTGTCGTACAACTTTTTCCCATGCTGTATTCATAGACATAATTTGCTCAATTATGCCTGCTTGGTTAACTAAGATTCTTTGTAAATCTTGATAACCGGGGACTTTTGCGTTGATAATATCTACATTTGCCAGCATGGTATTTTTGTCAGTTGTTCGTTGTCAGTTGTCAGTTGTCAGTTGTCATTGGGAAGAAATATTCCCCTACTTCCCCTACTTCCCCTACTTCCCCTACTTCCCCTACTTCCCCCACTTCCTCTACTTCCCCAGTCCCCAATCCCCAATCCCTAAATTATATGAGTCTCGAAGTTGGTATTATCATGGGTAGTGATTCCGATTTGCCTACAATGAAGGATGCGATCGCTATTTGCGAAGAATTTGGTATTGTAGTTGAAGTTGCCATTGTCTCTGCCCATCGTACCCCAGAACGAATGTTTGAATATGCTAAAACTGCACATCAACGCGGTATCAAGGTAATTATTGCTGGTGCAGGTGGTGCGGCACATCTTCCTGGTATGGTAGCATCTTTAACTCCTTTACCTGTTATTGGTGTTCCCGTCGCTACTCGAAATTTACAAGGTGTGGATTCTTTATATTCTATAGTGCAAATGCCAGCAGGAATACCTGTTGCCACTGTCGCTATTGGGAATTCTAAAAATGCTGGACTTTTAGCTGTACAAATTCTTGCTACTCACCAACCAGAATTACTCGAAAAAGTGCAAGTTTATCGCCAAAGTCTTTGTAATATGGTCATGGAAAAGCAAGCTACACTAGATCAGCTTGGATATGAAAAATATTTGAAGAGTCAGGAGTCAGGAGTCAGGAGTCAGGAGTCAGAAGCAGAAAGAAGGCAAAAGGAGAATATCAACGCTTGAGTATATACACAAACTTTTACTCCCCGTGTTTGAAGCGGCAGGGCTTAATGCAAAATATAAATATTCACATAACTCCATATTAAGCCGTGAACCCTCCTATTAACACCTCAGCCCAAACCCAAAATCGCAAAGCAGATCATATCCGCATCTGTTTAGAAGATAATGTCCAATCTCCAGTAATTACCACTGGGTTAGAAAAATATCGCTTTACCCATACTTGTTTACCAGAAATTGATGGTAAAGATATTGATGTGAGTACGACATTTTTGGGAAAACATCTCCATGCACCTTTGTTAATTTCCTCCATGACGGGAGGTACAGAACCAGCGGGAATTATTAACCGTCGTCTGGCCGAAGTTGCCCAAGAATACAAATTAGCAATGGGTGTAGGATCTGTAAGAGTGGCAGTGGAAAAACCCCAAGTTGCAAATACCTTTGCTGTTCGTAAATATGCGCCGGATATTCTCCTCTTTGCTAATTTAGGCGCGGTACAGCTTAATTATGATTATGGTATTGATGAATGTTTGCGAATTATTGATCTGGTGGAAGCCGATGCTTTGATTTTACATATTAACCCTTTGCAGGAATTCATTCAACCCAGGGGTGATACTAACTTTCATGGATTACTTGACAAAATATCTAACTTGTGCAACAACTTACCAGTTCCCGTAATTGCCAAAGAAGTAGGTAATGGAATTTCTGCAACTATGGCAGAAAAATTGATAGCTGTGGGAGTGCAAGCTATTGATGTGGCTGGTGCTGGTGGTACGTCTTGGGCAATGGTTGAAAGTGAACGGGCAGAAACTGTCTTACAGCGGCGTTTGGGGCAAACATTTGGGGACTGGGGGATACCCACAGCCGATTGTATTGCCAGTATTCGGGAGCATGATCCCAATGTTCCCTTAATTGCATCTGGGGGCTTACGCAATGGTTTAGATGTGGCTAAAGCGATCGCTTTAGGGGCTGATATTGCTGGTTTAGCAATGCCCTTTCTCAAAGCAGCAGCAGTATCGGAAGCGGCTGTAGTAGAATTGACAGAGGTATTAATTGCCGAAATCACCACTGTCTTATTTTGCACTGCTAACACCAATCTGTATAAATTAAAGCAATCTCAAAATTTACAGTTAATAATTGACAACTAACAACTGACAACTGTACGGGCGAAGCATTTGGAGAACTATTTTTGGCAATGAGCGATAATTTATCTTCCAAATGCTTCGCCCCTACTAACAACGAACAACTTTACGGGCGAAGCATTTAGAGAACTATTTTTGGCAATGAGCGATAATTTATCTTCCAAATGCTTCGCCCCTACTAACAACGAACAACTGACTTATAAATAACCAATGAATAATTTTCTTAAACAAACCTTAGCAAGTTTAATTGGCAGTTTACTAGGACTGACAATTTTCTCTGGAGTCAGTACAGTGGGATTCTTATTAATATTAATTGCGGTTGCTAGTTCTCAAAGTTCAACCCCAACAGTGAAAGATAAGTCAGTTTTAGTTTTCGACTTGTCTATGAAGATCACCGATAGTGAACCTAATTCCAGTCAATTATTGCAAAAAACTTTTAGCGGTGTTGAAGAAAATAACATCACATTGCGGAAAGTTGTGGAAACCTTAGATAAAGCCGGACGTGATCAAAATATTGTGGGTATTTATATAGATGGAACTAATGCTAATAGTGCAGTTGGTTATGCTTCCTTGAAAGAAATCCGTCAAGCATTAGAAAAATTCCGCAAAACTGGCAAAAAAATAATTGCTTATAGTACAGATTGGAGTGAAAAAGAATATTATTTAAGTTCTGCAGCCAATCAAGTTATAGTTAATCCTATGGGAGCAATGGAAATCAACGGTTTAAGTTCACAACCAATGTTCTTAGCGGGGGCATTTGAAAAATATGGTGTTGGGGTGCAAATTGTGCGGGTGGGTAAATTTAAGGGTGCAGTAGAACCGTTAATCCTCAATAAACTCAGCCCAGAGAACCGGGAACAAACGCAGAAATTGTTAGATGATGTGTGGGGAGAGTGGCGGAAATCTGTGGGTACAAGTAGAAACATTCTACCCCAAAAATTGCAAGCGATCGCTAATAGTCAACCAATTTTAGAAGCCACAGCAGCTAAATCTAATGGTTTAGTAGATACAATTGCTTATGAAGATCAAGTATTCACTGGCTTAAAAAAATTAACTGGTAACAGTGAAAAAGATAAAACATTCACAAAAATCAGCTTGAGTAATTATGCAGAAGTTCCTGGAAAATCCTTAGATTCAGATCATAAAATTGCCATTGTTTATGCAGAAGGAGAAATAGTCAACGGTAGCGGTGACGAAGGACAAATTGGCGGTGATAACTTTGCAAAAGTATTCTCAAAAATTAGGCAAAATAATCAAATAAAAGCAGTAGTTTTAAGAATTAATAGCCCTGGTGGTAGTGCTACCGCAGCCGAAATCATGCAGCGAGAAATCAAATTAACTCGTCAAATTAAACCCGTCATCGTTTCCATGGGAGATGTGGCTGCTTCCGGTGGTTATTGGATTGCTAGTGATTCCAACCGCATTTTTGCCCAAGCTAACACAATTACAGGTTCTATTGGTGTTTTTGGCGTATTATTTAATGGTCAAAAATTGGGCAATAATAATGGCATAACTTGGGATACAGTTAAAACGGCTCAATATGCAGATCAACAAACCATTTCCCGTCCTAAATCACCTCAAGAATTAGCAGTTTATCAACGCAGTGTTAACCGCATTTATAACCTATTCTTGGAGAAAGTTTCCCAAGGACGGAAAATCCCAACTGCAAAAGTAGCAGAAATCGCCCAAGGAAGAGTTTGGTCAGGAACAGCAGCCAAACAAATCGGTCTAGTTGATGAAATTGGTGGTTTAAATGTAGCCATTGAATATGCAGCTAAACAAGCAAAATTAGGAACTGATTGGGAAATACAAGAATATCCCAGAGTTAGTACATTTCCAGAACGCTTATTTGGTAAAAAATTAGATGAAACAAAAGCCAAACTAGGAATAGAAAAAACCCAAACTAAAAATTCCAACCCACTCATAAATGAATTGGGAAAATTACAACAGGAAATAAAAACTTTACAAACAATGAATGATCCTCAAGGGATTTATACTCGTTTACCCGTTAACTTCAAAATTGAATAGGGAATAATTATTAATCCAACTCCTCCTAGTAGTCTATCAATCCAAAAATGACGAATGAAGGCAAGCAGGGTGAGCAGGGGAGGAATAGAACCATTAACCGTTAAAATGTCTTTGACAGACTAAGTAGGTGAACACAATAAAACCAAACTGTGTAAAGAAACGTAAAATCGCTGAAAACTTCTTTACTCTTTACTCTTTACTCTTGCCTCTTGCCTCTTGCCTCTTGCCTTGCTATAACGACAATTTTCAACGCCAACCTACTTACTTGTTAATTAACTAATAGCTTTTTGTTGCTGATATAACTGCTTAAATAAAGCTTGCTGTTGTTTATGATCAACAATTGGTTGCGGATAATTTGTTCCATAATAATCTAACGGGGGAATTTTCCCAGTTACCAAATATTCTGGATCTACATAACGCAATTCTGGTATCCATTGCCGAATATACTCTGCTTCTGCATCAAATTTTTGGGTTTGACTAGCTGGATTAAAAATGCGTAATGGTTGGGGGTCCATACCACTAGAAGCACTCCATTGCCAACCTCCATTATTAGCAGATAAATCACCATCAATGAGTTTCTGCATAAAATATTTTTCTCCCCATTGGGGATTAATAATTAAATCTTTAGTCAAAAAACTGGCAACAATCATTCTACATCTATTGTGCATCCAGCCTGTTTCATTTAATTGCCGCATAGCCGCGTCAACTATAGGATAACCTGTTTTGCCCTCACACCAAGCCTGAAAATATGTTTCATTATTTTGCCAAGGGAAGGTTTTAAAAGTATCCCTATATGCACCGTTAGCTAAGGCTGGAAAATGGTACATAGCGTGTTGAAAAAATTCCCGCCATGCTAATTCTTTTTGCCATGTTTGGATACTGGCATTTACTTCTTCACTATTACTATTTGCTAAGGCTTCTATAGTAGTTTGCCAAATAGTTCTAATACCAATAACACCAAACTTCAAAGCTGCACTTAATTGAGATGTACCATGAATTGCGGGAAAATTCCGCTGTTCTTGATATCCATTAATAGCAGATTTTGCAAAATTATCTAATTTTTCTTGTGCTGCTAATTCTCCGGGAGAAATTATTAATTCTGCATCCCAAATAAAACCTAAATCTTCAGCAGCAGGTAAATTAATTGTTCCCTCTTGTTGAGCAATTTCTTCTTCTTTAGCTGTTAAATTCTCTAGATCTGCTAAAGTTTTAACAGGTTTAGCTTTAGATTTAGTAATCCAATTTTTCCAGAAAGGAGTATAAACAGTATAGGGAGTTTTTGTACCGCTAAAAATTTCCGTTGGAGAGTGCAATAATTGATCCCAATTATAGTTAAGAAATTCAATTCCTTCAACTTTCAAAGCCTCACTTACTGCTAAATCTCTTATTTGGGAATAAGGTTCAACATCCCAATTCCAAAATACAGCTTTAGCTGTTAATGCTGCTGCTAATTTGGGAATTGCAATAACAGGATCATTTTGTAAAATTAATAATTGACTACCCGCTTGCTGATATCTTTCCTGAAGAGATTGCAAACAGCCAATCATATATTTTACCCTAACGGGGGCAATATCATCACCTTCGAGAATTTGGGGATCTAGACAAAATACACCCACAATCTTCGCACTTCTTGCTCTAGCCGCAGCTAGTCCCGTATGATCAGAAATGCGTAAATCTCGACGATGCCAAAACAAAATTAGATCAGACATGGAATATTAATATAGTTCTGATATACTAAATAAGATTATACCAACTTTATGTAAAGCTGCACAGAATAATCATCATTCATATTTATCTGTGTTTATCCGCGTTCATCTGCGTTCAAATAATCTTAAAATCTTACAATTTAGTATTACACCAAACTTGCACAACCCGACCTGTAAGTTCTTGACCAAACCAAGGAGTATTATAAGCAAGTGTCTGAAGATTTGCCTTATTTACATTCCAAATTTGCAGAGGATTAAATAAAGTTAACTCGGCTTTTTCACCAGGTTGAATAGCTTTAACTTCTTGTTGTAAACAAGCCGCAGGTTGATGACTCAAAACGCGCCATAATTCCAAAGCTGTAAATTCCCCAGTCGCTACGAGATTTTGCCAAAGTAGGGGTAATGCTAATTCTAAACCAATTGCCCCCGGCGGTGATTCGGCAAAGGCTTGAACCTTTTCCTCATAAGTATAAGGTGCGTGATCAATAGCGATCGCATCTATTACCCCTGTTCTTACCGCTTCCCGCAAGCATAGCATATCTTGATGATTTCCCAAGGGCGGATCTAAATGCAAGGATGTGTGATAACTTCTAATAGCTGTTGTATCTAGTAAAACGTGCATCCATGTGGTACTAGCGGTAACAGGCACACCTTGAGCTTTAGCTTGAGCAATTAATTCGACACTGCGAGCAGTGGAAACACGCATAATGTGGACTGGTGTACCAATATCCGCAACTAATTCTAATAATGCGGCAATAGCCGTTGTTTCCGCACTGGCTGGAATCGGGGGTAAACCTATTCGCAAGGCTTCCGCACCTTCTCGCATCCTACCATTAGCCGCTAAATGGCGATCGCATGGACAAAAAGCCACCGGTTTGCCAAAGGGTTGCAGATACTCCAAAACCCGTCTAACTATCCCCAAATTGTCCCAAGGTTTAGCATCAGTAAAACCCACAACCCCTGCTGCGGCTAAATCTGCTACCTCTGTTAATTGTTTACCTGCTAAATCTAAGGTAATTGCTCCCCAGATGTGCAAATGAGGACAAGGTTTTTCCCTATCTCTCTGTTGCTGTAAATGTGCCACTAAAGCGGGTTTATCAATAGATGGTGATGTATCTGGTAAAACACCCACTCTAGTAAAACCACCAGCAGCGGCAGCTTGTAATAAAGAACTTAAAGTTTCTCGTTCTTCAAATCCCGGTTCGCCTGAATGACTATATAAATCAACTAATCCAGCCCCAAGAATTAAGCCTTGACAATCACGAATAGAAGTATCAGCACTAAAATCTGTAATTTGTGGGGCTATCTCTTGAATATAACCATCAATAATTAATACATCTGTTACTGTGTCAGTTTTCTGCACAGGATCAATTACTCTTACTTGTTTTAATAGTTCTTTAGTCATTGGTCAGTTGTCATTGGTCATTGGTCATTGGTCAGTTGTCAGTTGTCATTGGTCAGTTGTCATTGGTCATTGGTCATTGGTCATTGGTCATTGGTCATTGGTCATTGGTCATTGGT
>NZ_VILA01000014.1:34385-287579 GCF_009712025.1 Dolichospermum sp. UHCC 0406 | reverse complement strand
CCCCCTACTCCCCTACTCCTACTTCCCCTGGTTAGTAAACCAGGAGTTTAAAAGAGGTAAATACAGATTTACAACCTATGCAGCAAATTCAAGCCGTGCGAATCAGTACCACAGGTGCTAAATAAATCGAATTTTTCCGCTAATTGTTGAACTTCCTCAGTTTCCACCACACTAGGTTTCCAGGGTTTAGGGTTATTGTAAGCGTAGAAAGTCTCAACACCATCAATACCATCACCCGCAGCCGCAGGAATGAGGTCAAAATGCGATCGCCTATACCGGGCTGGGTGAGCAAGTACCGCTAGTCCTCCCGCTTCGTGAATAGCTGTAATCACGTTAACTGCTTGATAAGCCTTGCCGACACTAGGAATTTTTTGTAAGTATGGCTTCATACTGGGATGTTCTGACTCAAAAGCATAAGCCAGAATGTGAACTTCATTATCCAGCAGATTGGCATTAATTTCTGCACCACTCCACAAATATGGAACATGAGCATCAGAATTACTCCACTTCCAATCTTCCAACCAAGTCAGGGCTGCTTGGTAGCCACTGATACTGTGATGATCAGTGATAGCTAGACCTTTTAAGCCAATTGCGATCGCTTGACTCATCAAATCACCCGGTTCTAGTTTGCCATCCGAGTGAACCGTGTGCATATGAAAATTAAATAACTGGGGACAACTTTGTGCATCAATGCGTTGGAATACTTGCTTTAGTAGTTCCTTAGAAACAGTAGTCCGGGCAAAATTTATAACCATAACCCCTCTACACGAAAATTACATTTTTCTCAAAACACCAACACGCCACACTTATAAATGAGATATAACCAATACCACTAACTAGTAAATACAGATACTTCCTCAACTGCACCAATTGATTTTTGCAATATGTTAAGACTACGTTAGCAAATATTAACGCTGATGGCGATGAGTATTTTTAATTACTTCCATCAAGAAAATATGAATTTTGCGTATAGGTTCTATCTGTTTACCACCATTGTTACAACAAACCGACTAATTCACCTGCTCCAGTGACAACTTCACCAATTATATTAGCGGAGATATCCTGAGATTGAAAATGAGTAATTACCTGTTCTGCTTGCTGGGGTGGAACTAATAACACAAAGCCAATACCCATATTAAATGTATTATACATAGCCTCAGCACCCACAGAACCAGCCGCAGCTAACCAATGGAAGACAGGAGGAATAGTCCAACTATCGGGGATCATTTTAATCCCTTGACCCTTACTTAAACATCTTGGTAAATTTTCTGGTAAACCGCCACCAGTAATGTGAGCCATGCCATGAATTTCTAAATCTGATTGCAACGCAGCTAAAACAGATTTTACATAAATGCGTGTAGGCGTGAGACAAGTTTCCCCAATAGATACACCATTTAATAAATCTGGGGTATCAGTCCAAGCAAAACCACCATCACTGACAATTTTCCTGACTAAACTCAACCCATTACTATGGATACCTGAACTAGCTAAACCGATAGCTACGTCACCCACCTGCACCTGAGAACCATCTAGCATTCGGCTCTTTTCCACAATTCCCACGCAAAAACCCGCTAAATCGTATTCACCAACTTGGTAAAAACCGGGCATTTCCGCCGTTTCTCCCCCCAATAAAGCCGAACCAGCTAATTTACAACCGGTAGCGATTCCTGCAACAACCTGAGTTAATTGTTCCTTATCTAACTTACCTGTAGCCACATAATCTAGAAAAAACAGCGGTTCTGCACCCGATGTCAACACATCATTAACGCACATCCCCACCAAATCTATGCCCACAGTATCATGACGATTGAGAATTTGAGCTATTTTCAGCTTTGTCCCCACACCATCTGTCCCCGAAACCAAAACCGGTTCTTTGTAACCTGTGGGGAGTTGAAAGCAACCACCAAAGCCACCCAGTCCCCCCAAAACCTCTTTTCTAAAGGTGCTGTGAACCAAATTGCGAATTTGATCTACAAAAGCTCTACCCGCTTCAACGTCAACGCCTGCATCCCGATAATCCATGCCTAATTACACCGTTATCAATTCATAATTTAGGTTATTATTATCACACAAATTATGTACTCAAGACTTTTTTTGATAATTTGTGATTAATCCCGATCAATCATTGTATCCTAAATAATCAAAGATTGCTATCTAAAAATTTGGTAAATCAAGTGAGTAGCCAACTAACCCAATTTTATTACACAGCCCAGCACAAACCAAACCAATTGATTTATGGTAGCGGTCAAACCGCAGTAATTACAGGGTGGATGGTGAAGCAAGCTGTAGCTAAACATCTACAATCAAACGAATATGCTGTAATTGGACAGTTATACTCACCTACCAGGGGTATCAACTTACTAATTCGCAATTTGTTACTAAATCCCCACGTTCACTATTTAGTTATTCTCAACGCTACCAAAGAAGATAAAAACGCTGGTGCTTGTCAATGTTTAGGCGATTTTTTCCGTCATGGTGTGGAAGAAAATATTAGTGATGCGGGGCGAAAATCTTGGGTAATTCGTTCTCAAATTCCTGGTTATATTGATATTGATATTGATATCAATGCCTTGGAAAAATTACGCCATTCCGTAGAAATTCAAGACGCTATATCAATTTCTGATGCTGTCGAGAAAATTCAATATTACGCCCAAAAAGAAATAGTAGCACCTTGGGGAACACCCTTACAATTCGCCATGAATGTAGTTGAATCAAATGTTTTTCCAGGAACACGATATGGACATAGAATTGAGGGGAAAACCATTGCTGAAACTTGGGTAAAAATCATCCACAGAATTAAAACAACGGGGACAATTAGACCAACTGGTTATGATGGAAAATGGCAAGAATTGATAGATTTAATGGCAGTTGTTACGGAAGAACCTGATGATTTTTATTTTCCTGAACCTAATTATTTACCAATAGATAGAAGTTTTTTAGAAGAATATATTTCGCAAATATTAGATGATGCACCCAATCGAGAAGGAGTAAAATACACCTATGGACAACGTTTACGTTCTTGGTTTGGACGAGATCAAATTGAAAAGGTAATTGACAAACTAGCCAATGATATTGATTCCGCTAGGGCTGTAATGTCTTTATGGGATGCTAGTCAAGATGACAATGATAATCCACCTTGTCTTAATCATATTTGGGTGAGAATAGTTGATAATGAACTATCTTTAACTGCAACTTTTAGAAGTAATGATATGTTTTCAGCTTGGCCAGCAAATGCAATGGGATTAAGGGCTTTACAAAAATATATTTATGATTCTTTAATTAATAAAACCGATCATATATTAAAAATGGGGGCATTAATTACCATGAGTCAAAGTGCCCATATTTATGATGATTGTTTTGAAAATGTCGCCAACGTAATTTCATCTCAATATAGTAAAATTGCTCAAAGAAAAGACTATTTTGATCCTGCGGGTAGTTTTATTATTACTATTCAGGATGGTAGTATTATTGTTGAACATACAACTCCTGGATCTGGAGAAGTAGTTAATTGTTATTGTGGTAAATCTGCACATAAACTTTCCCAGCAAATATTTACAGATTGTCCTGGTCTACAAGTATCTCATGCAATGTATTTAGGTGTGGAATTACAAAAAGCGGAAATGGCTTTGTTAATGAAAGAACAGTTTATTTATGAACAAGATAAATTCTTAGGAAAATTAAAGTTGCAGTAAATTATCAATACTGATACAATTTCTTTTACAAACAGTTCATTAAACTACTTAACAATAAAAGTATTATGAGTGCATTAAGTGATCGGGATATCAAACGAGAATTAGGTAAGGATATCTTAATATATCCTTTCAATGAAGATAATCTTAAAGGAGCAAGTTATAACCTAACAGCAAGTAAACTTGCATGGAAAGTTCAAGACGGAAAGAGTGCTTATGATAGTTCAATAAACAAAATTATTATTCCTGCAAACTCTACAGTTTTAATTCAAACTAATGAAGCTATTTGGGTTTCAAAAAAAATTGCTGGAACTTATCATTCTAAAGTTTCTTGGGTTTCTCAAGGAATGGGACATATTGGTACAACTCTAGATCCAGATTATAAAGGAGTTTCTTTGATTGCGGTTCATAATCACAATAACAAACCGATAGAACTAGACCCAGAGAAAGATACTTTTGTATCTCTCATGTTCTATTATCTTAAAACCAAATCGTCTATTCCACATACTAATGATCCTGGTAGACCAGACATACTAAAACTGCTCAGACAAGTTCAGCTTACTTCAGACGAAAGTCGTTGGTTGGAGGAATCTTTTAGAAAGGATACAGAACGGTTAAGAAAAAAGCTCAAAGAATCTGATAATTTCAAAATCTTTAAGAAAGATTGGCTGGATAA
This sequence comes from Dolichospermum sp. UHCC 0406, assembly GCF_009712025.1. NCBI lineage: Bacteria > Bacillati > Cyanobacteriota > Cyanophyceae > Nostocales > Aphanizomenonaceae > Dolichospermum > Dolichospermum sp. UHCC 0406. The sequence continues at coordinate 283,214 of NZ_VILA01000014.1, read as the reverse complement.
CTTACGATATTTATTGCCATACATAATTTTAATATTACTTAGTATTTTAAGTTTATGTTTTTATCTTTATCTGGATGCCAATAGCACAGTTCTATCACAAAAACATTGGTATAATACAGTCAGTTCTTTCGCTGATAGAACAACATATGTAATGTTTGGTGCGTTAATTGCACTAATTACAAGTGATCTGCGTAGAAGTTAGAATATAATATAAAGAATCATATTTTGAGCTAGAACAAGATGACACTGAAAATACAAAAGTTAACCAATTTAGCTACAACTCCTAGATATGAACATCCAAATGATGCAGGATTAGACTTAATATCAATTGATGAATTAGAACTTCCTGCTGGAGAAAGCAAATTAATTCACACAGGTATATCAATAGAACTACCCCCAGGAACCGAAGCTCAAATTCGTCCTAGAAGTGGTTTAGCTCTTAAGCACCAAATTACAGTTTTGAATACTCCAGGTACGATAGATGAAGGTTATAGAGGAGAAATAGGTGTAATTTTAATAAATCATGGAAAAAAACCTTTTAAAATATCAAAAGGAATGAAAATTGCTCAGATGGTTATTGCACCAGTAATTCGTGTTGAAATTGAAGAAGTTGATAACTTAAGTGATACATCTAGAGGAACTGGTGGTTTTGGTTCAACGGGAATTACTGCAAATAAGTAGGTCAGATGAAAGACATTAATGCAAGTGACAAAAAATTAAAAATAAGAAGGTTAGGGAAATTAAAAAATTCAGTTGCGTAATTGCCTCTTTACTCAATTTGTAATTAGTTATTTGTGCTGATTTCTAACTCTCAAAGAGATTGCAAATATTCTAACAATAACAACCGCAAATAATCCAACATCCTAATATAATTTTTTATTTGTTCATACTTGCCATTATTGCTAAAGTAAAATTTATCAATTGGGGAAACACTAAAAACTCGCATTGTTTGTAATTGAGAAATTACCTGCTCTTTATTAACTATTTGACCTGTAGCTGCAATTTGACTAGCATAACCTCTTAAATTTACTGTTAAAAGTTCAATTTCTTCTAATAGTGAAAACTCTTCATCATCTGGGGGAAACTGAGTAACAATTTCCTTCCTTTCGCTGCGTGTGTTTTGATAGATATTAGTCAATTGTGACAATAATTGACTAATGTTTCTCTTTGTCACTTCTTGCTGATCTAAAACGGCTTCAGTCATCATTAACTATCAGAACATAATTTCAAGATATCGTGTTGAGAATAAAATTATTTTTCCAAAGTATTTGACTATACGCGAGCTATTGTAACAACTTCTAACTGATCTTGATATTTACCTCTACGAGTTTCATAACTAACAGCACAGGGTTCACCCTCTAAAAACAGTAATTGTACTACACCCTCATTAGCATAAATCCGACAGTCAGCACTGGAAGAATTAGAAAATTCTAACGTTAAATGACCACGCCAAGCCGCTTCAGCAGGTGTCAGATTGGCAATAATACCACAACGAGCATAAGTAGAATTATGCACAATTATGTCATTAGCAACAAAATTTTCTAAACCAGGGACAGAAATATCATAAACTTCTTCCATTCCTGCACATTCTATAGATTTAATTTCGTCCCAAAGTATATGATCATGAATTTGTGGTCTAGACTTTGTTGCTAAGAGAATAGAATACATTTTTTCTTCAAATCTTCTTTGTTTAATTGAATCTGGTAAAAAGCCTATTTGATTAAAGAATTTCAAAACCGCTTCAGATGATTGAAAAGCTAAAACATAAGCATTACGACCATTTGCTGGCTTTCTAACTCTAATTTGACTGGGAATACCAAACCTTAATAGTAAATGATGAACGTCACGAATCAGACGTTCACTAATAGAGCAATATTCAACAGCTAAAGTTGGTTTTGCTCTTGTAGATTCTCCCACTAAATAAACACTACCATCACCAGAAAATAAAGCACGGAGAAAAGCTGCTACTACTACTTTTGGTGCTGTAAATACTTGTTGAGGAACAAATTTTCCCCATGCTCCTACATTCAAACCATAAGATTGTAACCATAGATTAGCTCTATTATGAGTTACTACACCACCTCTACCAACTTGATTAACTAAACGATAACCAAAATCTTTACCTTTGTAAGTCACTTCTTGGTCAAGAACTGTTTTAACACAGCTTTTTAAAGTATTGACTAGCACTTCATCCTCAGATGTAAAGGTTGGACTATTACCAGGAGTATGACATTGACCTTCAGAAATCATTAAACCTAGTAATGTTGCTTCATCAATAGTTAAATCTCCATTGCCAAATATTGGTATAGATTTAGGAGTAGCTATTTTAACTCCTGAAGTTAATTCTTCTAAAGGTTTCCATCCTGTCTCTGTCAAAAAAGGATGATTTGAAGTAGCTTGAATAACCGCACCTTTTTTAGTTGTTACTTGATAGATTGGCTTTACTCCTTGTGGTATAACAGTCGTAGCAGCAGTTTTAATAATCCCCTTTTCTTCTCTATAACTTGCTGTTTGTCCACCTGCAAATTCCTTAATTGGTAAATATGCTCCTGTAGCTGCATCAACAATTTTTGTATCTCCTGTCAAACATTTACCGATACAAATTACTGTAATATTGGCTGGAACTTCGAGCTTTTCTAATGCCACGCCTAAACCATAGGAATGAGCAGGTAAGATAAAATAGCTACCACTTTCATCTGTATGTAATTGAGTAGACTCTAGATTTTGAGGATTAAAGTTTTTAGGATCAATCACAGTACCAGGAATGTGGCGAAAAATCCGAAATTCAGCGCCAGAAAGCCGGATATCATAGCCATAAGAAGATAAACCGTAGCTAATCACAGGTTTACAAGCTACAGATGAATCAGGTTGCAATTTACGAATTAAACTCGACTCAAAAGGCGAAATCATGCCTTTTTGAGCCATTTCGGTAATCCAGATGTCGTTTTTAATCACAAGTTCACAAATAATTTAAACCAAGTTACTAGGATATCTTAATACTTAAGGTTGATGACTGCGACGAATTTCTGTAATTTGGTCTGCCACATCTAAAAGAGACGTTGGCATCTGAGAACCTGTGAGAATAATATCAACATGAGGAGGACGGTGAGCAAGAAACTCTAAAACCTCAGATTCAGGAATTAAACCGAAATTAACCGCTAAACTCAACTCATCTAATACCAGTAAAGAATACTTACCTTCATTAACTACCTTTTGGGTATGTTGCCAAAGTTCTTGTAAAGCCTGATTTTCGGCTGCGTCCAAATCGGAACTATCAATACAACGGGGCAAATCACAGCGAATCCAATCTAAATGTTTTCCCATTTGGGTAGGTCGTTCATGTCCTTGACGAATACCACCTTTGAGGAATTGGACTATTAATACTGGTGTACCTTGTCCAGCAATTCTCAGCGCTTGTGCCATGACGCTCGTAAAAAAGCTCCGCTGGGAACTAGTAAAAACTTGCAATAGTCCTTCTACGGAATATGGTAAGCTGAGAGTCGAATTTAGACCTGGGGTTTCTAGTTGGGCAACCATAAGGCAAAGTTTAAAAACTCACTATAAATTTAATGACTTACAATTAAATGCAAATCTTCGCTGATAGCAAAACATATAGTTATCATACAGCAGTATTCATAAGTAAAACCGCCTTGATATTTAGTTTTAACTTTTTCACTGATTTAGAGATATTTTTTCTACAAATGATTTAAGATTGCTATAACAAAATATCCTGCAAAAATAGTGAATTTTATATATGAGGGTTAAGTTGTGGTGAGATTAGTAATTTTAGGGGGTTCAGGGGCAGGAAAAAGCACTCAAGCCCAAAAGCTTGGTAAGTTTTTTGATGTTCCCTTGGTTTCTACCGGTGAAACTTTACGAGCAGCCATATCTGGAAATAGTCAAAATAGTGCCTATGGTGAATTAAATGATTTAGTTATGGAAGCTAAACCTTATTTGGAAGATGGAGAGTCAGTTCCAGATCAAATGATGATTGAATTTATTAAAGTCCGTCTCAAGCAAGTCCTAAATAATGGTAATTGGTAATTGGTGATTGGTAATTGGTAATTGGTAATAAATAGTTTTATTGCTATTACTCAGTTATTCTATAAGGCAGTAAGCAAAAATTTTGAGGCAACTTCGATGACTTGGCAACGTCCTGACGGGAGAACCCCCTGTGAACTCCGTCCCCATAGTTTTTATCCTAATTTCACCCGCTTTGCACCTGGTTCTGTTTTAGCTAAATGTGGTGATACTCAAGTTCTGTGTACCGTCAGCGTTGCGGAAGGAGTACCTAGATTTTTAACTGGTAGTGGTAAGGGTTGGTTGACAGCTGAATATAGAATGTTGCCTTCTGCTACCCAGAAACGCCAGGAACGGGAATTAATGAAATTATCGGGCAGAACACAGGAAATTCAGCGTTTAATTGGGCGGAGTTTAAGGGCTGCCTTGGATTTTGAGGCTTTAGGAGAACGGACGCTAACTGTGGATGCAGATGTATTACAAGCGGACGCAGGAACGAGGACAATGGCAATTACAGGGGGGTTTGTGGCTTTGGCTCATGCTATTTCTCAATTATTGCAGCAGGGAGTTTTAGAGCGATCGCCTTTATGTGGACAAATAGCAGCAGTTTCTGTAGGCTTGTTGGAGGGTGAACCATTTTTGGATCTTAACTATGTTGAAGATGTAGCCGCAGATGTGGATTTTAACGTAGTCATGAATCATAAAATGGGAATTATTGAAGTTCAGGGAACAGCCGAAGCAGGTAGTTTTAGCCGTGAACAATTAAATCAAATGCTAGATTTTTCTGAACAAGGTATCCAGCAATTATTAACTGCTCAAAAAAATGCAATTAGTGATTGGAATACTTTGTTTATCTAAGGTTAAGTTGTCATAATTCCCAAGTACCAAAATTCAATTAGTGGCCGTAAACTGCTTGCAACCAAAAAGAAATTTAGAACAATCTTGGATAATTCGCTGTTTGTCATCATTTCTGTTGTTCGGTCAAATTCTATTGCATTTCCTGCGCGGAAAAACCTACTATCGCAAAATATTAGAACATATGGTAACGGCAGGCCCGGCTTCTATTTCTCCAGTCTTGCTAGTTAACGGTTTTGCGGGGATGATTTTCACTATTCAAACCGCTAGGGAATTAGTGAGATTTGGGGCTGTAGATAGTGTTGGAGGTGCATTTGCTTTAGCATTTTGTCGAGAACTAGCGCCGATTCTTACTGCTAGTATTATCGCTGGACAAGTTGGTTCAGCCTTTGCTGCGGAATTAGGGGCAATGCGGGTGACGGAGCAGATTGACGCTTTATATATGCTCAGAACAGATCCGATTGATTATCTAGTTTTACCTAGAGTCATTGCTTGCTGTTTAATGATGCCTGTAATGATGATTTTTGCTGTAGTCACAGGTATAATTGGCGGGGCTTTTGCGGCTGCACAATTTTATCAAGTTGTTCCCGAAACATTTTTAGAATCGGTGAGAGCGTTTTTATTACCATCAGATATTTTTATTATTTTACTTAAAGGGTTAATTTTTGGGGCTATAGTTTCTGTTAATGGCTGTAATTGGGGACTGACAACTCAAGGAGGTGCAAAGGAAGTGGGAGAGTCAGCCACAACAGCAGTTGTTACTACTTGGGTGGCAATTTTTATTATGGATTTTATCTTGGCTTTGCTACTGTTTGAAAAACCTATATTGTAATTTTAGGTTTATTTAGAATAATACTGCTTGACGCATGGTAACATATAAGTTACTATAAGACTGTCTCTGTTATGAAAGTTGAAGAATATCTTAAAGAAGATGGTTCCAGTCCTTATCAAGAATGGTTTGATGGATTGAATGCTCAAGCTGCTGCGAAGGTGACTGTGGCTAAGTTTCGTCTGGAGTTAGGTAATACATCAAATGTTAAATGGTTTGAGGGAATTGGTGAATATAAAATTGATTGGGGTCCAGGATATCGGATTTATCTGGCTCAGGATGGTAAGCAATTTATAGTATTATTTGGTGGAGGGACAAAGAAAAATCAGCAATCTGATATTAGTCGTGCTAAAGAATTGTACCAAGAGTACAAAAAGCGAAAAAAAGAACTTACGATAAACCAAGAGAATGACAACAAGAATAAAGAGAAAAGGTAGTTATTATGGCACTTACTAGAGATTTCAAAGAAACTATTAACGCACGAGTGGAAAAAGATTCTCAGTTCACAATAGCTCTACTTGATGAAGCTATTTTTCTCTTCCTGAATGGTGAACCAGAAACAGCAAGATTGATTTTGAGAGATATTGTTAATGCAACGGTAGGTTTTGAACAATTGGCAATTGAAACTTCTAAACCTAGCAAGAGTTTACACCGGATGTTATCGGCAAAAGGTAATCCGACAATGGATAATCTGACTGCTATTTTGAATGTTTTGCGGAAAAAGCTGAATATTGATATCAATGTTCAAACGACAGTTATTTCTTCTTAAAGATTTTATTTATTGTTTTTGTCTAGTAACTTTTGAGAAAATATGAATAAGAAAACACAAAAAGAAACAGAACTAGCTCTATCTGTTGTGTTTATTTACCGATGTATCCTTTATTCTCTCAACAATCCCCTGCGGTGATGATCAGCGATTAGTACAACTGACTACTGACAACCAACCACAAATAATGATAAAGAAGGTTAAGGACGATAATTGATGGCTTAACTTGACGATATTAAAAATTTCCAGAGTTAAACCGGAAAATTGTCAGAAGTTCGCTATGGTATTGCCAAGAAACAAGCTATGTAATGATAATGCCATGAACAAAACTGTTGAAGTCCACTCCAGTGTATCGGCACTAGTCCAACGGGCGCTAGAATTGATTCTGTCGAAAGTGGAAACTGCTATTAGCGAACGGGGGCAGTTTACAATTGCTTTATCAGGTGGCAGCACACCAAAACCGTTGTATGAAGCCATCGCTAATCAAAAGTTGCCTTGGGATAAAATTCATGTATTCTGGGGAGATGAGCGTTATGTTCTGGCAGATCACCCTGATAGCAATGAACTGATGGCGCGACGAGCATGGTTAGATCAGGTTGCTATTCCCCAGACTAATATTCATGCTATCCCCACTTTGTCGGCTAATCCAGAAGTGGATGCAGCTAAGTATAACCAGCATCTCCAAACATTTTTTAATTCTACATCGGGAGAGTTCCCGGCATTAGATGTAGTTTTACTGGGAATGGGTGATGATGCCCATACTGCATCTTTGTTTCCCCACACAAAAGCTCTCAAGGTGTGCGATCGCCTAATCACTGTTGGTAATAAAGATGATAATCTCCGCATCACCTTTACTTACCCATTTATTAACGCGGCTCGCAGTGTGATTTTTTTAGCTGCTGGTGCTAACAAAAGACCGGCTTTAGCCCAAATCTTCGCACCGGTGGCAGATGATTTCGTCTATCCATCTCGGCTAATTAAACCCCAGGGAGAACTTTACTGGTTGCTAGACGCAGCCGCTGGTTTGGAACTTCAACACTAACTATGATTCTTGAGATTTGGATGATTTAGATAATTAAGAATAATCACCAATGATCAACTTGTTCTCACTCTAAGTAATTGTTAGCATTAAACGCTAAAGTTACTTATGTGCTTGTCAGTAATATTTTTACAACGACCTTCACTAAGGCTTAAATCCATGATCGTCTGCCCTAATTGCAATCATCCCAACCCAGACGGCGCTGTTCAATGTGAAGCTTGTTATACGCCGTTACCAGCTACAGCTAGTTGTCCTAATTGTGGAGCAACTGTACAGTCAGATGCCGCTTTCTGTGGTCAGTGCGGTTACAATCTCCATTTTGGTGTTACTCCCGCAGTTACCCCAACTATTGCGATTAACCCTGTACAACCAGCTCCAGTGGTCGCTCCTGACCTGATGATGCAACTGTTACAGCCCGATGCTTTAGAAATTGCGCCCGCCGCCAATCCTCCTGTTAGCGCTATTCCCGCCCCTGCACCGGTGGCTGTAGTTCAGGAACAAGCTGTTTATGTTCCTTCTGTCACACCAGCACCAGAAGTTTATATTCCCCCTGTACTGACACCCGCACCTGTAGTTCAGGAACAAGCTGTTTATATTCCTTCTGTCCCTGCACCGGTAGCACCTGAACCAGAAATTTATATTCCGCCTGTGCTGACAGCCCCACCTGCGCCTGTAGCACCAGAACCGGAAGCTTATATTCCTCCTGCTTATGTACCTCAGATCGATCCCCTCACAGTTCCTGAAGTAGCCCCAGCCGCACCACAAGTAAAGGTGGCAAATACCCAATTGCAAAAGGTAGTAGCACGGTTATTCCATGTTCAAGCTAACCAAGAAATAGAATTACCACAAAATCTCTCGGTTGTGCATATTGGTAAGCCGAATGATCGTATTCCTCCAGATATAGATGTTTCTGGGTTCCCAAATTCGGAAATTGTTTCGCGGATTCACTCAGACATTCGGATTGAGGGAGATGCTTGTTATCTAGAAGATGCAGGTAGTTCCAATGGTACTTATGTCAATAACTTACCTCTGTTACCTGGAAACAGACATCGCCTCCGTCCAGGCGATCGCATCAGCTTGGGTAAAGGAGATTTAGTCACTTTCTTGTTTCAACTCTCTTAGGAATAGGGAATAGGGCATAAATATTCCCCCCTGCTCCTATCACCATAGCTGATTAACTCTTGTTGCTAGTTATCCCATAAACTAGATAACTAGCAACTTGGGTAATAACATGATTAATGATATAGAGTATATCAGGCAAGCTGAAGCTAATCGCGTAGAAATTCTCAGCGAAGCACTACCTTACATTCAACAATTCGCTGGCCGTACCGTTGTGGTTAAATACGGTGGCGCAGCCATGAAGGATAGTAACCTCAAAGATAAAGTTATTCGTGATGTGGTCTTTTTATCTTGCGTTGGCTTGCGGCCTATTCTAGTGCATGGTGGTGGTCCAGAAATTAATAGTTGGTTAGGCAAGTTAGGAATTGAAGCGCAATTCAAAAATGGTTTGCGTGTTACTGATGCAGCAACCATGGATGTAGTGGAAATGGTGTTAGTGGGGCGGGTAAATAAAGAAATTGTGGCTTTGATTAACCAAGCTGGAGGGATGGCTGTAGGGCTTTGTGGTAAGGATGGTAACTTAATTACGGCTCGTCCTCAAGGTGATGAAGGGATTGGGTTTGTGGGGGAAGTTAGTAATGTCAATATCAAAATTTTAGAAACACTTGCTAGTAATGGCTATATTCCCGTTGTTTCCAGCGTGGCTGCTGATGAAACTGGACAGGCTTATAATATTAACGCGGATACGGTAGCGGGGGAAATAGCCGCAGCTTTGGGCGCGGAAAAGTTAATTTTGCTGACTGATACCAGAGGAATTTTAAGAGATTATAAAGACCCTTCTACTTTAATTCCGAAAGTGGATATTCGGGAAGCGCGGCAATTAATTACTGATGGTATAGTCAGTGGAGGGATGATTCCTAAAGTGAATTGTTGTGTGCGATCGCTTGCTCAAGGAGTCAAGGCTTCACATATAATTGATGGGCGGATTCCTCATGCTTTACTGTTAGAAGTATTTACAGATGTGGGAATTGGGACAATGATTCTCGGTTCTCATCAGTCGAGACAATAATCGAGATTGGGGACAAGTTACAGCAAAATTAATTCGGAAGGGTTTAGCATTGCTAAACCCCTACAGGATTCATTGGTAAAATTTCATTTACCTACAATCAGCCGTAAGTTAAAATTCAAGTTATTGAGTAACAACTGACAACTGTACGGGCGAAGCATTTAGAGAACTATTTTTGGCAATGACCGATAATTTATCTTCCAAATGCTTCGCCCCTACTGACAACTGACAACTGTACGGGCGAAGCATTTGGAGAACTATTTTTGGCAATGACCGATAATTTATCTTCCAAATGCTTCGCCCCTACTGACAACTGACAACTGTACGGGCGAAGCATTTAGAGAACTATTTTTGGCAATGACCGATAATTTATCTTCCAAATGCTTCGCCCCTACTGACAACTGACAACTGTACGGGCGAAGCATTTAGAGAACTATTTTTGGCAATGACCGATAATTTATCTTCCAAATGCTTCGCCCCTACTGACAACTGACAACTGACAACTGACAACTGACCAATGACCACAGAAAACTTAGAACTTGCTAGATCTCATTATCAAATGGGGACAACTGCTTTTGAAAATGGTCAATATCGGAAATCTGTAGAAAATCTAGAAACAGCCAGCGCCCTATTAGAAAAAAATACCCATTTTGCTGGTGAAATCGAAATTTGGTTGGTGAATGCTTATGAAGCTGCGGGACGTTCGGAAGAAGCGATAAATCTTTGTCAACAACTCATTCGTCATCCCCATTATGAAATTCGTCAACAAGCAAAGCGCCTACTATATATTTTAAAAGCGCCCAAACTTAACAGACCTAAAGAATTGATGACAGAAATTCCCGATTTGGACATAACTTCTGATCACAAATCCAAAATAGTTGTCACTTCTCAATCTAAAAAATCTACATTTAAACAAAAACCTGGAGAACGAGAATATATTGACCTTAATACAGTCAATACTAAAGATAATAATTTTGTTTGGGTAGCTTTAATTGCTGTTAGTTTAACAATTTCCTATTTAGTTTGGTTAAGTTTTTAGTAAATAAGGAGAAATTTAGTCATGAATGTATTCACTTTCATTAAGGTGATATTACAGTTAAGCAAATCTGTGTTTTTTTTAATTAGGAAAATTGGAAAATTTACTAAAATTAAACCTATTGTATTTATGGTAATTTTTTCTTCATTACTATTATCTAGTTGTGTAAAGTATGATTTAGGAGTCAACTTTAACAGCACTAATAATGGTGAATTAGTACAACATATTCAATTATCGGAAAAAATCACTATTTTTAGTAGTGATTATCTATCACAATGGTTAAAAACTTTAGAACAACGAGCGCGACAATTAGCAGGTTCAACAGAGAGAATTTCACCATCAGAAATCGTTGTTAAAATTCCCTTTACCAGTGCAAAAGAATTACAAGAAAAATTCACTGGCTTTTTTAATACTCGAACTGATGAAGATGGTAATGGTTCGGAAATATCAAATATTACTTCAACTTTAGTTGCAGAAGATACGAATTTTTTCCTATTTTCCAGAAATCATTTAGTTTATGATTTAGATTTGCGTTCTTTGGCTATGCTGACCACTAAAGGTGATAGTTCTATTGTCAATCTAGACTTTAGCCTACAGACACCTTGGGGAGTCAAGAATATTGAAAATGATGAAAATGCTATCCAACCAGAAAAGCATGGTAATCAACTGCTATGGACAATTAAAGCAGGGGCTATAAATCATGTAGAGGTAGTTTTTTGGTTGCCGAATTTTCTGGGAATTGGGACTTTGTTAATTATCGGATTTGTGTGGTTAGGATTATATCTGAGATATACATTTTTACCAAATCCAAGTATTCAGTTAACTGCCAAAAAAGACTAACTTTAATTATTCTTCTTCATTGTTTGCACCAAGAAAACTAAAATCCCTCCAGACAGCAGCAAAATTCCCAACCAAATCAAAGGTTGTGCTAATCCAATTGTTGTTCCTTGCTGATTCTCATTTACACTTGGCCTAGATTGAAGAGTATCTATATTCTTTCCTGTAGCCACAGTGACAACAAACTTTAACTCAAAAGGTTTAAAACTTCCTTGAGTCACAGGTTTACCACTTAATTGCAACTGATAAGCCCCTGGTTTGGGAAAAGTTACTTCTGCCCCTGGAATGCCTTGATAACGTTCAGCTTGAATAGGTTTTAATGGAGGTTCAAGTAATGCTGGTTCTCCCACTGCATGAGGTTCAGCATAAATAGCCAACTGACAATTACAATCTTTTAAAGGAATTACCTTACCACCTTTCCGAGTCAGGGCAAACCAAGCTTGAGTAACTTCTCCAGCGCGAGGATTATCATTAGGTTCTATATGGATAGTAGCACCAACATCTGCCGATATTTTCACCGTATGGGCTAAAACTTGAGTATTTGTAGTAACTATTAAACCAAATAAAACTAATAATAGATACTTGATTTTGTGTGCAGGATAAATAGTTAATTTACCGCGATTTATTGGGAGGAACATAAAATTTTTCTAGACGTAAATATAACCAAGAATACCGCGAACGGATCAACAATACAGCTAAGGTAATTAGACTCAGTAACACGGCTGCTAATTGGTTTTGCCAACTTAATCTTACAGCCCCCAGATAATGAGAACCAATCATAACCGTATGAATAGCACTCAATAACAAAGCTGGTACACTCAAAAGATGAATATGCCGCCAATGTTTACCTAATGACTTTTGCATAACATCAAAACTTGTACAAGCCGCAGGGAGCATTAATACCAAAGCCACAGCCCCTGCACTCATTCCCCACTGAAATTCTAACGGTAAAAACCAAAAAGCGGTAAGATTCCAGTCTAGTGAGTGTTCAAGATTATGGATAGTATGTACTACCGAAAGCACAAAAGCCCCAACGCCCAGCGCCCGACGGTAACGCAGAGGTGCAGACCAAAAACTATTCACAGGCCGGGCAATCAATGAGAGATTTAAACAAATTAAGGCAGCGTGTCCGCTATAGTCCATCATCGTATCCCCCGTCCGCAATAGGGTAATTGCACCAATAATCAGAGTTACCCACCCACCCAAGCGAAATAATTGACTCCGCTGATCTTGACTAATTAACGCCGTGGAAACACCTACGCCCAACATGATGGGTAGTGTGCCAATTCCAAAAGCTAACATTGTTGCTGTAGCTTGCCACAAATTCCCTGTAGCCGCAGCTTTAATTTGAGCCGCATATAAAAAACCACAGGGCATTAATCCCCAAGTCATGCCTAAAAGTGCCGGTGTCCACCATTGAGTTTGTGCAGATAATTTCAGCATGGCCGCACTCAGACGGTTGTGTAAATTCCCTTTTAATATGGGGTGTAATAGGGGTATACGCGGTAAAAAATCGGGTTTAACTTGCCCTAAACCAAACCAAATCAGCATTATACCTGTAATAATAGCTATCCACCGCCGCAAATCACTACCAACTCCCGCCAGTTGTCCACCTTCTACTAATACTGAGCCTAGTGCGCCAATACCAGCACCAACTATGGCATAACTTAACATTCGCCCCAAATTTAGTAATGTATGAAATTTTAATTGCTGTTGCCAACTTGGATTTTCCTGCTGCTTGGACAGAGAAAAAGCTACAGTCAGGGGTCCACACATCCCAAAGCAATGTCCAAAACTGCCCAGAAACCCCAGAAGCGTTATGAGTAATAAATCTAGCATATTTTTGATGGGAAGTGGGAATTGGCAATTGCGACAGTATACCTTTTACATCTCTTATCATCATGTTGATGTCAAAAGACAAGCTGTCAAACTTGGTGTAGTTAGGATATTTTATTTCCTCTAGGTGGGTTTAAATCATGATCAAAAAATGGCCATGGGTGCTGGTAGGGATAATAGTGTTTATAGGTATGGGAAGTTTTTTTGAGCAATCTGAAATGATTCCGATAGTTAAAAATGCTCCTGTACCACAGTCTCAACCCCAGTTAAAACCCCTGAAGGTAAATAATACTCTATTGGTTGATGGTGATCAACTTTTTGCTCATGTTCAAAAGTTGAATTTTCGGCGGTATTCAAAAATGGAGCGATTGCGTACCCGTACATATATCACAAATCAATTGAGCAAATTTGGCTGGAAACCTAAGTTAGAAAAGTTTACTGCCGGTATGAATATTTTTACCCAAAAACTGGGAACAAATAAAACCACTGGGACAATTTTGGTGGCTGCCCATTATGATACAGTTGAGTCCTCTCCTGGTGCAGATGATAACGCCACTGGTATAGCTGTAGTATTAGAAATCGCCAGACTTTTTACTGCTATTTCCACACCAAAAACATTACAATTAGCATTTTTTGATCAAGAAGAAACAGGACTTTTAGGAAGTAAAGCTTTTGTCAACCAACCAGCCCATTTACAAAATCTTCAAGGCGTAATTATTATGGATATGGTGGGTTATGCTTGTTACACTTCTGGCTGTCAAAAATATCCCGCTGGTTTGCCTGTAACACCACTTAGCGAGAAGGGAGATTTTTTAGCAGTAGTTGGTGATGTAGAACACTTAAATTTATTAAATACTTTTGCCAACTCTAGTGAGAATTTACCAAAAATCCTCAAAGTACCGATTCCCTTCAAAGGTTTATTAACACCAGATACCCTCCGCAGTGATCATGCTCCGTTTTGGTATCAAGGAATAGGGGCTTTGCTGGTAACAGATACCGCTAATTTACGTAGTCCTCATTACCATCAACCTAGTGATATTCCCAAAAATATCCAAAGAGAATTTTTCACGGGTTCGGCACAAATTATTATTAATGCTACTTCTACTTTGTTAAAATAAATTCTTTTAGAGCTAATCTGGCGATTAACATGAAAATATTACTTGTAGAAGATGATCAACGGATTGCTAAACCCTTAGCCGAAGATTTAAAACAGTCTTAACTCGTACATCTCTTTTAGATAAATTATGGGAATTTGATAAAATTTCTGGGGAAGATACTGTTAAAACTCACATCAATAATTTACGCAAAAAATTAAAAGTGGTGGGTGCATCTGAAAAAATTATCGACACTGTTTATGGGATAGGATATCGTTTAGGAAATAACTAATGTTGTGGATAATTAAATATCGCTTTTTGTTCTCATATTTGTTAGTAGTTGGTTCAGTATTAGGAGTATTTACATTAGCAGTCAGAATTACTTAATGAGTATACACAAATTACCACTTTATTACAAAAAGAACAGGATAATCTAGAAAAAGTATTTCAATGATCAAATAGAAATGAAGCAAAGATTTATAAAGAATCACCTCCAGCCTAAAAAATAACTGGAGGCTATGATTAAAGACATTGGAATGTGGACTAGTTCAACTGTAAATCTAACTTGATCTTTAGAAGATTGTCTCTGTCTATAGGAAAGTTTAAATTTAATTTATTTCCGTCTAATTGAATAGATAAAAAAAATACCCCCAGTTGTGAACCGAGGGATTCTGCAAGTCGGAATTATCGCACAAAGACATTCGTGTACCCAGAATAGCAATGCAACAACGGAAAATAACGATGGGGGGAATTGGTAAAATTATCTTCTATTCCCCATTTCTCAGCTTAATTACGAATATTTACTTCCTGTAAATAATCTTCTGGTTGAAGAGATACTCTCCGCTGAATAGGAGTGTTTTGTCTTTCAGCAAGGGGAACTGTTTTTAGGATAGCTAATTCTTGTTGCTGATTACGTAGACGTAACTTGTGGGAATATTCTTCTAGTTTGACTCTTGCTTGTGCATAAACTTCAGCATCTTTAGGAACTCTTTCCAGTAGTTTAATTGCTGCGAAGAAGTTACCTATAGAGGCTTGATTGTGAGCTTGATATAAATAGTATCCTGATCTAACTTGACGTTTTTGATTGTACTCAGCTAATTTCTGTTTAACCATAGCACCAGCAGAACTTTCTTCAGGTATTTGCTGTAGATAATATAAAGCTGTTGAGAAATCTCTCTCCTCGGCTTTTGCATAAGCTTTGGCTAATAAGGATTGTGTTTGGGCTTCAATATTTAATTTTGCTTGTGCAACTAGGGGCTGAATTTTCGATTGCCAATATGAATTAATTGGAACTTTATGTGCATGATATAATACGTCTGTCCATCGTCGTTCTTTTAAAGCTTTTTCAGTGAGAACATAATGTTTTGCATCTTTTTGCCATTGGTTTTGCCATTCTTCAATTGAAGCTTGAGCTTCTGGATAAACATTACTATTAAGGGGGATTGACCGAGCTAAATTAATGGCTTTTTGTAAATCTCCAGATTGATATCTGGCTATGGCTTTATATAAAATTTCTGTAGCTGAGTAAGCTTGAGAATTATTAAATAAAGAATATACTCCCAATCCTAGTAGAACCGAATTAATTAATAAACCTAATCGCAGTCCGGCTAGTAATGGTTGGGATTTTTGATCTGTCGTTTCAATAGTTTTATCAGATAATTGAGACTCTGCTATTTGTATTTCTGCTGGGTTATTGTCCCATTCTATATGCTTGAGTAACCATAGTGCTTCATTGGCAGATTGAAATCGTTCTTGGTGTTGATAGCGGATCATCTGATTGAGGAAAGCAACTAAATAATCATTGATAGAGGTGTCATGATCACACCAAATAATTTCATTAGTTTCAGCATCAATTTCTAATTCTAAGGGAGATAGTCCTGTAATAGCTTGAATAGCAATTATTCCCAAGGAATAAAGGTCACTATTGGGTTGGGTTTGACCAATAAATTGTTCTGGGGGAATGTAACCTAATGATGTGACAGGAATTTGATCTATGGAAAATTCTGTTTCAATACTAGAGTCTACTGGTTGAATTGAGCCAAAATCAATTAATACTAATCTGGCATCTATAGCTCGTCTAATTAAGTTTTCTGGTTTAATATCACAATGAATAAAGCCTTGAGAGTGAATAAATTCAAGAATAGATAAGGCATCTTCTAGAAACTTAATAATATCAACTTGACTCCATTTACCATGACTTTCAGGATCATGAGGTAATTCTGCTGCTAAAGACTCTCCAGGAATAAATTGTTGGACTAAATAAAACCGCTCATTTTCTTCAAAACAGGTAATAAGTTCCGGAATTTGGGGATGACGACCTAAATGTTTGAGGGTTTCAGTTTCTTTTAAAAACCGCAATCTCCGGTGGTCAAAATAGGAAGTAGATTGATAGTGATTCACCTTCAATTGTTTGACAACATATCTGGGTTTTTCTGGGTGGTACATATCCACAGCAATAAATGTTTGTCCAAACACTCCTGCACTAAGTGGTTGCACAATTTGGTAACGATCTTGTAATACTTGGCCGATCATCTGGTTGTTCATGATCTAGTTAGTCAGAAATCCTTATATATCTTTTCTGACATCGGCTGCTATTTTCCGGAATTATAGGAAATAATTCAGTATGTGAAATATTCAATAATCATTTCAGTATTTTTACTTATAATCTTCTTTTTCTGCAAAGGTATCAGTTAAAGGTTTGACGACCTTAGCGATCGCTTCTTGGACAAAAACTTTGATAAACTCATCACGGCGATTAATCTGAAACTGTTGTTGCACAACTTCTGTCATTCCCCCATCACCCCAATCTTGATCATGACGAAAATACTCGATAAAGCTTTTCCCAGCAATGCGGGTTAAATATGCGGCTGTCACTCCTTGAATTGCCCTTCCCACAATAAAAGTAGCCACATTAAGTTGCAAAGCCGTTGATAATAATTCAATTGCCCCTTTAACGATACCTAAACCAGCAATAGTTTTTCCTAAAGATAGGGCTAATTCTTTACCTCGTTCCATGTTTAAATCACAACCATAAAGCCTGCCAATTTCTACTACCATTTGGGCATTAACAGCAGCGGTTGCGAGTAAATCTACCATCGGTAATGGTGTGACAGAAACTACGCCCGCACCGATCCATTGATAACGATCTACAATTTTATCAGCTTGGCGACGACGTTGAGAGTCTATAAGTTTGCGAGCTTCTTCTCCTAAGCGCAGAGATTGTAAGAGAATATTATCTGCTACTAGATCTTCACCTTCAGCGCGTAAAATAGAGGCCATGCGCCGTAACAAGGGGATAATGTCTGCTTCTGGTTGGAAGGTTTCGCCGGTTTCTAATGCGGCTATTTGGGGATTAGCAGCGATCGCTACCACATCATTAGTAGCAATAAAGCTGCGTACCCGTTCCCGCAATCTGGCTAAGATCACTTCTATATCAGTCTCCGTGTATAAATCTGTTTTATTCAGCACTAAAAGCGATCGCTTACCAATTTCCGCTAAACCCCGCAGTGGTTCATATTCAGAACGCCGTAAATCATTATCTACCACAAATAACAATAAATCCGCTTCCGTCGCTAAAGCCCTAGCCAGTTGTTCCCGTTCCGTACCCGCTACTCCCGGTTCTAAAATCCCTGGAGTATCAGTAATTAAAATCTTCCGTTCCAAACCCTTCAAGCGCAAACAATAGGTTTCTCCCACCTGAGTTGTTCCCATTGGGGCATTCACCTCACCAACTATCCGCCCCATAATCGCATTTACCAGAGAAGTTTTACCGGCACTACCCGTACCAAAAACCACAACTTGAATTTCCCCTCTCGCTAAATTCGTTTCAATTTCCTTGGTGCGACTTAGCAAAGCTTGACGTGTCACCTCATCTTGAATTTGGGCTACCTGTTGACGTACCGCTTGCAGAGTCGAAGAAGCCGCATCAGATTTAGCCGCAGGAATTTGGGCAGAAGTCACTCTTGGGCGTTGACGACGGGATTTTGCCTCTCCCTTCCGCAGCACCAATACATAATAAACAAAGGCAGCAATTAAACCACCAATCAGTAAAACTAGCAGTAATAATAGTAAATTACCCAACAGCGGAGAATAGGACAACTGCCAGTACAACCGGGAAAGAGAATCAATTAGCCATAGGGTTAACGCCAAAATGACGATCAGGCCAACAATCAGTGTAACAATACGAGACAAGGGCATGAATGATAAAATTTAGGATCTATACAGTGTTTTTCTCAGGGAGAAAGTAAAAAGCCACAATTTTTGCTAAACTAACATTCAGTTTGTGTGCAGTGTTCCCTTAGAGGATGTTTTAAAAGTTTTTCATGTGTAAACAGACCCCTCTCCAAACCTCTCCCCTACCAGGGGAGAGGCTTTAAAACCCCCATTCCCTTGCAGGGAAGGGGGGTAGGGGGGTTAGGTTTTTGGAGATTACGGGTTTGATATAATACTTTTCAAACAACCTCTTAATGACCGGCTATTAAATTCCGCATTTTTTGTCTCACCCCAATTCATGGGAAAGTTAAAGGCCGAGTCACAATATGAACTTTATCTCTGAATTTAAACATTTTAGCTCTTTAAAAAAATTATTCCCTCCTTTGAGGATCAGACAAAAAATTGTCTTGGGGTATACTCTTTCCCTGGGAATAGCAGTTTTAGGTACATCTGGAGGGTTATTAGTAGGTAATAGCTATTTTCAAAGAGCTAGAAATAAGACAATCTTAATCAATCAAGAAGATATTTTACTCAATAATTTACAAAGAGGAATTTTAGGATCTCTCATCCATCAACAAAAGATTATAGCAACATTAGATCAACCAGACAAGTTACCCAAAGAAATCGCTGAATTAAACACAGAAATAGATGAATTAGAAATTCAATTTACTAAATTTCAAAACTTTACTCAAATCCAGAAAAATGGTAATTTATCCGATTGGAGTCAAAAATATCAACAAAATATCAACAGCTACATCCAATTACTCAAAGAATTAGTCGAAAAACTTTCTCAACTAGATGCACAATCAAATAAAAATCCAGAAATAAAGCAGTTAATTTTAAAATTATATCAAATTAAAAATGTAGAGAAATTTTCTGACTTTGCTTACAGTTTAGAAACCCTAAGAGAACCCATTAAACAAACTCAAGAACAAGCAAATTTAGCTTACAATCACGCATTAAAAGTACAAGATGTGATTATTATTGTGAGTATGGCAACCTCCATATTAATAGCTAATATTCTCGCTTTATCCACCAGTAAAATTATTACTCAACCAATTTTAGAAGTTACTAATATTGCTCGAAAAGTTACCAATGAAGAAAATTTTGATTTACAAATATCTATAAATATTCAAGATGAAATAGGTGATTTAGCCAACTCTTTAAATCTCCTAATTCAACAAGTAAAACATCTTTTAGAAATACAACAAGCTGAATCCCAATCTAAACTAATTCAAAGTGAAAAAATGTCCAGCTTAGGGCAAATGTTAGCTGGTATTGCCCATGAAATTAATAATCCTGTAAACTTGATCTCTGGCAATTTAATTCACGCACACAAATATGTTGATGATTTATTCAGACTTCTGAAAACATATCAATCGGAAATTCCCCAAACACCACCACAAGTGCAAGCTGTAGCGGAAGAAATTGATTTAGAATTTCTAGCAGAAGACATACCTAAACTTTTTCAGTCTATGACAATTGGCGCAGAACGAACTAAAGAAATTGTTCGGAGTTTAAAAGATTTTGTGCGTGTAGATGAAACCAAATCACAATTATTAGATATTCCTTTTTGTCTAGATAGTACATTATTAATTTTGAATAATCGCCTTAAAAATAAAATTAGCGTTATCAAAAACTATGGAGAAATTCCCCAAATAACCGGTTATACAGGATTATTGTATCAAGTTTTCATGAATCTTTTAAGTAATGCTATTGATGCTATAGAAGAAAAATCTGCTCAAAATTCAGAATTTTCACCAGCAATAAACATAACTACTGAACGGCAAGAAAATGACTGGGTATTAATTAAAATTATAGATAATGGTTCAGGTATTCCTCCAGAAAATCAGCAGAAAATATTTGAAAACTTTTTCACCACTAAACCCAGAGGTGTTGGGACTGGTTTAGGTTTAGCAATTACCCATGAAATTGTCGTTAAAAAACATCAGGGGAAAATTACTTTTCATTCTGACTCGAATCAAGGTACAGAATTTACCATATTTCTCCCAATTTATCATTCATCAAGATCATGATCTTGATTTTATTCGGTGACTCCTGATTGCTCAATTCTGCTGTATTATTAATAATTAGGAGATATTAAAAACAACAGGAAAAAATTAATGGGACTGTTTGATCAAATTCTGGGTGCGGTTAGCAATTCCAATCAACCAGGTGGTTTGGATAACTTGATAAATATTGCTACCACAGTGAAACAATTAGGTAATGGCATTGGTGCAGACTCTTCCACCATGCAATCAGTTTTATCAGTAGTTGGTAAACAAGTACAATCATCTTTACAGTCAAAACAGGCCAGCGACGGAAGTGAATCTGTACAAGATTTAGTTAATCAATTTGCCGGCACTTCCGCCAATTCCCAAGCTGTAGATACCTTATTTTCTCCAGATATTCAAGCAGAAGTAGCGGAAAATGCTGCCCAGGGTACTAGCTTAGATGTGAATAAAATTCAACAATTATTACCAAGTTTAGTGCCTTTAGTCTTGAGTTTCTTACAATCTGGTGGTAATCCATTACTAAATCAATTTCTAGATGCTGACGGTGATGGTGATGTGGATATTGCTGACGCGATTAAATTAGCTAGTCGGTTTTTAAGAATTTAACACTGGCTGGAATTTTTGTCGCTGAGAATCCACTGATACCAAATTAAGATCAAGCTGCATAGAATCAGATTTCAAGAATAATTGACCGCAGATAAACGCAGATAAACGCAGATAAGGACGGATGAATTCATGGATTTCATGATTCTGTGCAGCCCTACATATAATTGGGATGACAAATGATAGTTTTAGTAATTGTGAATAATTAACAATTGAGTTTATGACCGCAGCCGACGATAAAACAATAGTCCGCGAATACTTCAACTCCACAGGTTTTGATCGGTGGCAACGCATCTATGGTGATGGTGAAGTCAACAAAGTCCAGCTAGATATTCGCACTGGACATCAGCAAACTGTGGATAATGTCATCGGCTGGTTAAAAGCTGACAACAATTTACCATCATTATCAATTTGTGATGCTGGTTGTGGTGTGGGTAGTCTGAGTATTCCTCTGGCTATAGATGGCGCTAAGGTCTATGCCAGCGACATTTCCGCTAAAATGGTATCAGAAGCCCAGGATAGGGCTGTCATGGCTTTGTTCAATACCGTAAATCCCTCTTTTGCGGTACAGGATTTGGAATCTTTGAGTGGCAATTATCATACCGTCATCTGTCTAGATGTTCTGATTCATTATCCTCAAGACAAAGCTGATGAAATGATTTCTCATCTATGTTCTTTAGCTTCAGACCGAATCATTCTCAGTTTTGCCCCGAAAACCTTCTTCCTAACAATCCTCAAAAAAATCGGTACTTTCTTTCCTGGTCCGAGTAAAACCACTCGCGCTTATTTACATCGTGAAGCTGATGTAGTCAAAATTCTGCGAAAAAATGGCTTTTCAGTCCAAAGACAAGCTATGACGCGGACAAGCTTCTACTTTTCCAGTTTATTAGAAGCAACTCGTCCATCTGCTTAGGTGGCAAATTACAATTGATACTTCATATTCCCGATTTCTTAGAGAAGTCGGGAATTTTGTTATATTTCAATTTAAATGTATTATAATTAGAGCTTGCAAGGAAAAAATTTTTCCAAGTCTTGCAAAAAGGAATATATTAATCTATCTTAAGGAATATATTAATGACTTATTGAACTTAATACAATATGTTTTTAATAAATTAGAGAATAACTAAACGTGAATAACTGCCTTCAATCTCTACTTATGGGATCAAGCCACGCTAAACTATCAGCAGGATGTAGTAATTTTATCCATACCATTCTGAAAAAATAGAGGAGCCGTGGGGATTTTCCTCAAGGCAATGTGGGATACCACCTTTATCAACTCAGTTAGTAATGTTCTACTGGACATTCACAATATCTCAGATGTCAGGGAATGTCTCGGTTAAAAGTATCAGTAGTTGAGTAAATGGAGAAAAAAGAATGATGAGTAAAGAAGATTTTCTCTATCCCCGTGGTCGCTATTATGGTCATGTAAAACCAGAAAACTTGGTATTCAACGCGAACTTACAGGAATTTGCCCAGAAAGTCAGTTATATCTGCAATTTAGAAACAGGTGGCAAGATCTCACCAGATGAGGCTTATTATCAAATTAAGTTACTTTGGAAGCAATTAAAGCACTCAAAGAAAGAACTGAAAATCGGTGAACAACCTTTTCAAAGTAACGGTTCTGAAGAAGGAACTGACTACTGACAACTGTACGGGCGAAGCATTTGGAGAACTATTTTTGACAATGACCGATAATTTATCTTCCAAATGCTTCGCCCCTACTGACTACTG
This sequence comes from Dolichospermum sp. UHCC 0406, assembly GCF_009712025.1. NCBI lineage: Bacteria > Bacillati > Cyanobacteriota > Cyanophyceae > Nostocales > Aphanizomenonaceae > Dolichospermum > Dolichospermum sp. UHCC 0406. Next base: position 260,216 of record NZ_VILA01000014.1, on the reverse strand, counting down.
TACGGGCGAAGCATTTGGAGAACTATTTTTGGCAATGACCGATAATTTATCTTCCAAATGCTTCGCCCCTACTGACAACTGACTACTGACAACTGACAACTGACAACTGACAACTGACTACTGACAACTGTACGGGCGAAGCATTTGGAGAACTATTTTTGGCAATGACCGATAATTTATCTTCCAAATGCTTCGCCCCTACTGACAACGAACAACTGACTACTTCGTGATGATTGTCCAAACACCATCCCAGGACTTTGGTGGCGGTATTTGCTGGTACTTATAGGCGCGCTCTAAATGGATATGAACAGCCTGATTTGTCGGTTCGATGACTTGAGCTAATTTGAAGCGGGCGATCGCTTGGGTAAAATCCCTTAATATATAAGCATTGCGGCCAGCCTGGTAATGGTGCAAAAATTCCTGGCTGTATGCAATTGAATGAGGTGGAAAATTTAGAGAAAAAGCCAGCCCTCTTATTCTCGCTTCTGACTCCTGACTCCTGACTCCTGACTCCTGCTACTATTTAAGATTATTTTTTGATAATAATCTTCAAGTTGTTGTGTAGCCGATGTCCATCCCCATTTTTCTGCTTCTGCACGGGCATTTGTGCGGATAATAGTGATTTCCTCCCGTTGTTTCAACAGACGGATTGTAGCATTAATCGCTTCTTGAATATCGGCTTGCGGATCAAAAAGATATCCATTAACTCCATCTGTAACAATATCAGGGATACCTCCAGAACGGGCTGCTACCACAGGACACCCTGCGGCCATAGCTTCTAGCAGAACTAATCCCAGTGTTTCTGTGCGGGAAGGAAAAATAAAGGCATCAGCACTGGCAAAAGCCGAACCTAATTCTTTACCCATCAGATAACCGACAAAATAAGTATTTGTCCCGGCAAAGTGTTTTTCCAAAGTTTGTCGGTGGGGTCCATCGCCGACTAATGCTAATCTGGCATCAGGAATGGCTTCTAGAATGGGTTTAATACGTTCGATTTCCTTTTCAGCAGAAAGACGACCAACGTACAGTAACAAGGGGCTATCTGGATGATTTTGGGATAAGCGCGATCGCATTTCCGCACTGACTAAATCAGGATGAAATAATTCTGTATCTACTCCCCGTTGCCATAAATCACATCTTTCAATTCCATGGGCTGAAAGTTCCTTTACCATTGCCGTAGAGGTACACAAATTTAACTCAGCCTGATTATGACCAGCTTTAAGCAACTCCCAAAGTAACCCTTCTAACATTCCCAGTCCGTAATGTTGCAGGTATTGGGGCAAGTGGGTATGATAAGAAGCCACTAAAGGAATTTTCAGAACTTTACTATAGAAAATCCCTGATAATCCCAGAACTGCGGGATTAACAACATGAATAATATCTGGTTTAAACTCTTCCAAAGCATGACCAATTGCCGGGCGAGGCAGTGCCATTTTTAACTCAGGATAGAGAGGCAAAGGAAAGCCACTAACTCCGTAAACTTTCGCGCCTTTATGTTCAGTGATGCCACCTTCAGGGGCAAATACCAGAACTTGATTGCCATGACGTTGTAAATGGTCAACAGTATGGCGCAAGCGGGTCACGATGCCATCAACTTTAGGTAAGAAGGTTTCTGTAAATAGAGCAATTCTCATAAAAAGAAGGAGGTAGGAGTCAGGAGTCAGGAGTCAGGAGTCAGGAGTCAGAAGTCAGGAGGTAGGGGCGCAGTTAGGAGTCAGGAGTGGAAAATTAATCTACTGTTGCCTCTTACGCTCTTTCTATCACCTGTCACCTGTCACCTGTCACCTGTCACCTGTCACCTATTTTCTATGCCAAGAGACTTTGGGAAGAATTTGTTTGTGATCAACTCGGTGCTGATACTTGACGGAAAAGTTTAATAGTGAATCAAGTAGAGAATCCGAGAGTAAATGCGGTTGTAAACCCAAATCCAAGAGTTTGGTGTTTTTGGCGTTGAAATAGTGTTCTTCCTTCTCCACTCTGGGGTTGTCTATGTGGTTAATATCCACATTTAGTCCCAAGGCGTTGCCGGCTTTTTTCACCATCATCGCCAAGTCACCGACACTAAATAGTTCGGTAAATTGGTTAAACACACGGAATTTTCCTGGTTCGGCAGGATTAGCGATCGCTAACTCAATACATCGCACCGTATCCCGAATATCCAAGAAGCCACGAGTTTGTCCACCTTTACCGTAGACGGTGAGGGGATGTCCTACAGTTGCTTGAATACAGAAGCGATTCAGTGCTGTACCAAATACGCCATCATAATCCAGGCGGTTAATTAACAGTTCGTCCATCCCCGTTTCGTCGGTTAAGACACCGTAAACTATCCCTTGATTTAAGTCTGTAGCCCTTAAACCCCAGATCCGGCAAGCAAAGTGGATATTATGGCTATCATGGACTTTGCTCAAGTGATACATAGAACCAGGCTGCTTAGGATAGGGCAAAGTATCCTTGCGGCCGTTGTGTTCAATCGTGATGTATCCTTCTTCAATGTCAATGTTGGGAGTTCCATACTCACCCATTGTTCCCAATTTCACCAAATGGCAATCTGGGAAATCCTCCCGCATAATGTACAGCAAGTTCAACGTGCCAACCACATTATTGACTTGGGTAAGAACAGCGTGTTCACGGTCAATCATGGAAAATGGCGCTGAACGCTGTTCACCAAAATGCACGATTGCAGTTGGTTGAAATTCGTGTAAGGCTTTGTGCAGAAACTCGTAATTAGTAATATCGCCGATAAACAGATCAATAGACTTGCTAGTCAAATCCTGCCACCGCTGGAGACGTTGCTGAATTGGTGCGATTGGGGTAAGAGTTTCTACACCCAATTCATTATCCCAATGTCGCCGCACCAAACTATCTAAAATTCCAACTTCATAACCTCGATTAGAAAGGTAAAGCGCGGTTGCCCAACCGCAATACCCATCACCACCAATTACCAGGACTTTCATCTTTACCAGTTTTTACTCGCTGATAGCTAAATCTACCAGGTTTTGTGTCCCTTCTTCATCATTAAATTCTCACTAAGACAGGAATCAATTACAGCAGGAGTCACCGAGTCACTGAGTAAAACTGGCTGCTTAGGCTAGGGATAGCTTATTTGTTTGGCTGCAACATTCCTGCCCGGAACTTAAGTTCCGGTCTAAAAGCTAAAGTGCGTTAAAACGCACTCTGGTTAACTCAAAACCAAAAATTATCCTATTTATAAGAGCATCCGGTAAGCGTAAAACGAGCGCGGCTTGGCTCCCTGAGAGTGTCAATATGCTCCAACAGTCGGTTTTAACCGACTTTAACTTTTAGACAGGGAATTTATTCCCTGGCTGGAAGGGGCATCAATTTACGTTAAGTTGACTACTGACTAATTTTATACTCCTGGGCAATGTAGTAAAACAGCCGATAATAATTTTGAAAGTCTTTGCTGCCGCTTTGTCCTTGCCAGTGATACTCCAAGTTCTCTTGGCTAATAGTCAATTTAATCACAGTCACCTTTTCCCCCGCTTCTACAGCTAATACCCCAGAAAACCCCTGATGAGTCCGAAAATTAGGGACTGGCTGAGAACTTTCAGTTAAGGACTTTAATACAGGCTTACTTGCATAAGCGCGAATTTCTACGTCTTTTTTGTTTGGTGAAACTAAAGCAATACCATCACTGTTGTCTGGGTTTCCTAATTGCTGCCAAGTATTCGGATAAGGAAACTCAAAACCATAACGATTATTTCTATATATATTCCATCTTGTCTCTTCAAGCTGGGAGTTATTAGCATTACACCCCCAGGAGATCATCCCTATCCCCACACCCGAAATAATAGCGCACAGTGCCTTGTTTATTTGTACCGCACCCCAAGTCTGTTTTATCATTCAGTTTTAACTAATAGATTGGTGGATCGTCTCTTAATCGCTTTGATGTTTCCTGAAGCCGCGCAAAACTTTCTTGGCGCGATCGCTCGATCATCAGTGTTTGTAAAATTGGTTCAAGAATCCGTTTAGCATCTTGATAACCTCGGTTTTGCAAGAGTTGAATCCGTTCGGGACTGAAATCTAGTAATTTGTTAAGACCACCCATATCTTCTGTTGGACGAATTTCAATTATTGTTTGGTTTGGAAATTCATGACGATTCCAAAGTTCACCATTTCCTAAATGAATGACGATCGCATGGGTACAACCGCGATTTGCTAAGGCTTTGAGAGGGACATTATCACCTAGCCAACCATCAACATAATGCTTGTCATCAATCTGGCGCGATTTAAATGCTAAAGGAATAGCAGCACTGGCGAGTAATGTTTGATAAATTTCTTCATCAGTTTTGGCTGATTGGACATGAATATATTCGGCGGATTGTCCAAGATTGGAGGCGATCGCATTGCCTATTGTGGGGACAATCTGACCTGCTTTGTGTGGAGATGGTAAGAAATTGTGTGCTGAAGGAAATGCGGCTACCCAGAGTTCGATTCCTGCTCGCAATTGTTGAGGATTGATTGCATAGCGTAAAAATTTATCCAGTGGGTTGGGATCACACAAAGATGCGTCTTCCTGTGAGAAATGCAAATATTTTGCCAAGGAATGCACGCTATTGGGGAAAAGTTGGTACGGGAGGAATCCGATGGCCGAAAATATGAATATCGGTTACGAGAAGATGGCAGCGAAGAAATTCTGGAAGAAATCCAATGAGATATGCCAGAGTTAATTGTCATTGCTGGTGCTAACGGATCGGGAAAATCCAGTCTAACCAAGTTGTCTGCATCTAATTTACCAGTGATCGATGCCGATGCGATAGCGAAGCGCTCCGTAGGAATCGCTCATGAACTTTCTTCTGAAAATCCAGAATCTGCTGCTTTTGCTGCTGCTAGAAAGGCGATCGCCCAACAATACAGCACTTCCCGGTGTTATGAGGTACATATCTAGCGGGCAAGATGCCCGCACTACAAGAGTTTCATGATTCAACTTTGTACCTCATAAGAGCGGAAACCGCTGTAGCGAAAACCACGACAATAAGCCTTAAGATCAACAATACCAGCACCCGGATTATCTTCACGAAACTGAGCTAAACCGCGTTTACTTTGAAACCCATAGTTTTTTCTTAATTGGGTTTTATTCCCCAATCCTATACTCTTCCCTGTTCCCTGTTCCCTTTTGAAAAACTCCAGTTTTCAACTTGGACGAGGTTTAGAACCCGGATTTCTCACAAGCGGAAAAAACATTCATAAAGAGCGAAACAAAGGAAGTTTATTTGATACATAAGTAGCAAAGATGAAAAAAGGAAATCTACTCAATACCTTAGTCAAATTACGAGGGTGAGATGATAATGCTTTAACCATGAACTCCCGTTCCTCGCTCTTGCTTGGCAAAAACAATCACCCCTAAAAATTCCTTAAAGGTTTCCGACAAGGATTTTTTAAATGTATTGACGGTAGGATAAGGGTTTTAGATTCTAAACTACCTTTTCATCGAAACGCTTATATATGATTATTTTTGCCGTTTTTGCCAAAAATTATCAAGGCTCTTATTTTGGCAATAGTATTGCTACTAAGTATATATTTGATAAATTTCGTTAAATATCAAGAGCTATTCAGGCAAAATATACTGGCATAAATAATTGAGTATTAAAATTAGGCATGACAAAAAAGAGTTAAGAAAAAAACTTTTATCTCTACTCTAAATTAAAGCTAAAAATGAGCGGAATAATCGTCCCAAAAGAATTAAAGCTTCGGCTTCGCTCAGCTTTAACACCGAGCGTAGTCGAGGTGTTAACCAGGATTTGGTAATAACTTTTAATTTATGTAATCTAATGTTGGGTTGCGCTGTCGCTTTACCCAACCTACAAAGAATTGTCAGTTAATAAATTCACGTTTTTTAGCATACCATATTTAACAAGCAACTAAATCTTCAATAGCACTGGCTTGATTTGGTAATGCGGCTGTTAAAACCTCACTTCCTGATTCTGTAACTAATACATCATCTTCAATGCGAATTCCCCTCACATCTGAAAATTGTGCTAATCGTTCCCAATTGACTAAATCTTGATATTGAGAACGAGTTTTTGGATCATTTAAAATTGCGGGAACTTGATAAAATCCTGGTTCAATTGTCACTAACATTCCTGCACGCAAGGGACGATTTAACCGTAAATAACTTAAACCAAAACGACTACTTCGGCTTCTTCCTTGATCATAGCCGGCAATGTCTCCCAAATCTTCCATATCATGAACATCTAAACCTAAAAGATGCCCAATTCCGTGGGGAAAAAATAAAGCATGAAGATCCATTTTTACTAAATCTTCTGGTTTACCTCGTAAAATTCCTAAATCTACTAAACCTTGAGCAATTGTAGTTGCTGCTAATAGATGAATATCTGCATATTCTACACCAGGAGCTATATTTTGAATACAAGCATCATGGGCGGCTAAAACAATATCATAAATGTCTCTTTGGGTAGATGAAAACTTCCCAGAAATAGGCCAAGTGCGGGTAATATCCGCAGCCCAACCCGTCGCGGTTTCCGCACCTACGTCAGCTAAAAGTAAACCTCCTGATTGCAGGGAATGGTAATAATGATTATTGTGTAAAACTTCACCATGAACTGTCACAATACTGGTGTAGGCAGTGGTCATATTTTCACCCATAATTACTGCTTCCATTGCGGCACGGACTTCGGCTTCGAGTTTAGCTGAAGGTGTTGCCGCCATTCCGGCTTTGTGGGCTGTTACACTCACTGCCGCAGCTTTACGTAATTCTACCAAGGCGGCTTCGTCGTGGGTAAGTCGCAGGGAAACAATGGCTTTTGCTAATTCTAAATCAATTCCTGACAGGGGATTTTTTGGTAAAATCCGGCGATTTAAAAGTTGGGTTTGCTGTGTCCAAGTAGTTGCATCTTGTACAGGAAGAGTCGCCACATTTTCTAAATAATTTCCTAATTCTGCCATGGTTTTGGCTTCATCTGCGCCTATTTTGGCAGCAATTTCTTCTCGGCTGGGGGTTTTTCCATGCCACAGGGCGCTACTGGGGTGGGGGTCATCTATAAATAGTTGTAGCTTGCCACTTTCTAGGCGAATGACGGCATTTTCGAGAGGAATTCCGGCGAAATAGAGGAAATGGCTATTGGCGCGGTGGGGGAAGGTATTGGCTGGGAAGTTGCGGGGACTGCTATCACCAGACCAGAGAATGGCGGGAAAGTCTATGATTTCTGCTAGTTTTTGGCGACGGTGACGGAGGGTGTTTTGCATGGGAAATCTAGATTAAGGTTTCGCGCAAAGGCGCTAAGGAGCAAAGGCGCAAAGGAAGAAGGAGCAAAGGAAGAAGGAGTTTAAGGGTGTCAATTATCTATGTTTTTCTTTTCTGCTATTCTCAATTTAGCAGAACGAGAACGGGGGTTTTGTTTTATTTCTTCTTCTGTGGCAATTATGGGTTTTTTTGTCAATATCCTCAATAATGGCGAATTTCTCAAACCATGTTTAACTGGTCTGTCTTCTAAGCTGTGAAAGCTGATTATGGCGATTCTTCCCCCAGGAATCAGGGCGTTTGGGGCTTTTTCTATGAGGGTTTCTAGGACTTTTAATTCGTCGTTGACAGCAATTCGTAAGGCTTGAAAAACACGAGTTGCGGGGTGAATTCTCCCATGTCGGTATTTAGGGGGGACGGAGTATGCGATCGCATTTGCTAATTCTGTAGTAGTATTAAATGGTCGTTTTTCAACTATTCTTCTGGCTATTCTTCTGGAAAGTCTCTCTTCACCATATTTAAAGAAAATATCCGCTAATTCTTTTTCGTCCCATTCATTTATAATATCTCCAGCGGTGAGGGATTGTTGTTGGTTCATTCGCATATCTAAATTTGCGGTATTTCTAAAACTAAATCCGCGTTCTGGATTATCTAAATGATAGGAACTTACTCCTAAATCGGCTAAAATTCCATCATAACTATTTTCGATAAATTGGTAATTGGCAAAGTTGCTATGAATAAAATTAACTCTATCCCCAAACTCTGATAAATTCTCTTTTGCGGCTTTTAAAGCATCCTCATCTTGGTCAACACAAGTTACTTTTACATCTTCAGCAGTTTCTAATATTAAGCGACTGTGACCACCACCACCAACAGTTAAATCTAAATAATTTCCACCAGGTTGGATATTTAAACCTGTAATCACTTCTTGACTGAGAACGGGAATATGAGAAAATGTAACTTCTTCTAAATCTAGGGGTGTTTGTAAATCTGGTTGCATTATAAAATTATTGAGAGTAAAATTAAGAAGCAAGTTTGGCGTTTATAAAACTGAAGATTTTTTCTAATTCTAATAAACCTGCTAGTTCTGGTTTTTCATCAGCATTTAGCAAATTTTCTTTATTCTTTTCTAAGAGTTCTTCTAAACGAATCTGTAACTCTTCAGTAAAGGAAAAAGGACGAAATTGATCTGAAAGATTCAGATTTATTCCATTTGGTAGCCAACATGAGGGTTGTTTCATTAATTCTTTCATGGATATCTCCTTAATTGACAATTTTGGTTAACTAAGTTTAGATAATACTTTTGGTTTATTAAAATGTAACTGCTTTTTGCTTTTCAATGACAGGATTAAAATCAATTTCTTTCCAATCTCTAAATAATTCAGCAATTTGTTCAGGTGTTGTAAAATTATCTGTGAAATATTCAAATTTGCCAAAATTAAGATTGAGAAAAAAACTCAAAAAACTACAATGATCTTTTGCACCAAAACCAAGTGGACAATCAACACGCAAATTATCTATACTTGTTCCATATTCATGAATAATATCACAGATTTTTTCAATTTTACTAGAATATTTATGACATAATTCTAATAATTCAAAAGGATTTTTACCGATTTCACAAAATAACTCTATTACTTGATAGGTTAAATTGGTAGGACGATATTTAAAATCAATCAATGATTGACAAATATCTAAGGCTTCAACAAACTTTTGTTCAGATGTTTTGTTCATTTTTGCTTATCTCCTTTAGTTATGGTCATAGACCAAGGATATTGGGTTTGGGCTATTTTATGAGCATCTAATTGATTTAAACCTTGATTAATTACCAATTCAGATTCCCGAATTTCATGCTTTAGTAAAACCTCATCACTATCAATTTCTTCTCCTGATGCCATTCTTTCCCAACTCTGCGCCATCTGTAAATCAGGGATAAATTGATTTTCTAATACTCCCTTACCAAAAGCATACTGTTTAGCTCTTTCAATATCCTCAAAATTTAATTGATACCGATTGGCTATTTTGAGAATATCATCTTCTGATTCTATAATTTTATCATAAGCTTTCATAGCCTCTTTGAGATATTTTTTCTCAAGTTTATTCAGATGTGACCATCTATCTGTAAGATAAATTTCATCATTAGGTTGATTGGGGTTAGATGCTGGAATATTAGACAATTTATTAAGGAATCGTTAGTTGAATTGACAAAATACTTCTATGAGTAATTTTTTAGCCATAGATATTAATTAGGGTAATTATAAATTAAATCTATGTTGCTACGAGGATAAAATCAGCAAAATCACCAAGACCTTGATACAATTTTAGTTTAGTCATCCAAACCGCGAAGATTTCTCCCCATTCCCACACCCCCCAGGTACATGAAAAAAAATCCAGATTCTCAATCCCTTATATATCAAGCTTCCCTATAATAATTGAAGTAGCGGCACAAAATAAAACATCAAGTCCAAAACCGACTCTGCTATTCTCTCTCCAACGTCACCCTGTAGAGATAATCTAGAAATTATCCCTATAAGCTAAATTTTGGCAGACAATAACAATCGCAGCAGGTTAATCTTAGCGGGTCAATTTACAACATCCACAACGGGAGAACAGCAAATCTATGAGTAGAATAGAAACCCGCACCGAACCAATGGTGCTAAATATGGGACCTCACCACCCCTCAATGCACGGGGTTTTGCGACTAATTATGACCTTAGACGGTGAAGATGTCGTTGACTGTGAACCAGTCATAGGCTACCTACACCGGGGAATGGAGAAAATTGCCGAAAACCGTTCGACAATCATGTACGTCCCCTACGTCAGCCGTTGGGACTACGCTGCGGGGATGTTTAATGAGGCGGTGACAGTCAACGCACCGGAAAAATTAGCAGGTATCACCGTACCCAAACGCGCCAGCTATATCCGCGTGATTATGCTGGAACTAAACCGCATTGCTAACCACCTATTATGGTTTGGTCCGTTCCTCGCTGACGTGGGCGCGCAAACACCCTTTTTCTACCAATTCCGGGAACGGGAAATGATTTATGATCTGTGGGAAGCCGCCACTGGCTACCGCATGGTAAATCACAACTACTTCCGCGTGGGTGGTGTTGCTGCTGATTTACCCTATGGTTGGGTAGATAAGTGTTTAGATTTCTGCGACTATTTTATCCCTAAAGTTGATGAATATGAACGTTTAGTTACCAATAACCCCATTTTCCGCCGCCGCATTGAGGGTTTGGGAACTATTACCCGTGAAGAAGCGATTAACTGGGGACTTTCTGGACCAATGTTACGCGCTTCTGGGGTGAAATGGGATTTACGGAAAGTTGACCATTACGAATGTTACGACGATTTCGATTGGGACGTACAGTGGGAAACAGTTGGTGATTGTCTTGCTCGTTACATGGTACGGATGCGAGAAATGCGCGAATCTGTAAAAATCATTCGTCAAGCTATTGCTGGCTTACCTGGTGGCCCCTACGAAAACCTGGAAGCAAAACGGATAATGGCTGGGAAAAAATCTGAATGGGATGCTTTTGATTATCAGTTTGTTGCTAAAAAAGTTTCTCCTACTTTCAAAGTTCCCAAAGGTGAAATTTACTCCCGCGTTGAAAGTGGAAAAGGAGAATTGGGAATTTATTTAGTAGGTGAAAATAATGTTTTCCCTTGGCGCTGGAAAATCCGCGCCGCAGATTTCAACAATTTGCAGATTCTTCCTCATTTACTGCGGGGAATGAAGGTTGCGGATATCGTTGTTATTCTTGGTAGTATTGACGTAATCATGGGTTCTGTTGATAGGTAATTTTCTGTCAATTTTCATAGGTAGGGGTTTAGCAGTGCTAAACCCCTACACGTCTAGGTTTTTCGTGATTTCGTAAAAGTTCAAATCTCGGTACAAATATAAGTTTCTTACTAATAGGTTGATTCAGCTTTAGATGACTAAACTAGTTAATTTTTTTTAATTTTTAATTGTTGCAGGTTGAATCTGATTTTGGAATAAAGGACGGACAATTAAATATCCAGCCGCAAAACCAGTTAGCATAATGAATATAATAGTAATTACTAGCCATAACCCATTTAATCCTTTTGTCTGAGACTGAGGATTAGGAGAATAACGGACCTTCTTTTCTTCTATCAATACTTTTTCTGATACTGGAAAATTAACATCTTTTGTTGGTGTAACAGACTCCTGACGACCGTTTTGGGGAGGTGTAGCTTTTATTACTGCTTTTCGACGAGGGGTAGTAGGCTGTTGTCGTGGAGGTGCTGTTGTCACGGTTGGCTTATTTGTATATCTCACCTCCTGATGATTACGGGGTGTAGGTTGAGGTATATATTCTTCCTCGTTATGAGGACACGGTGGTGCGGGAGGGCTGGGTGCTGAAGTCTCAACTAATTTTTTTAGTTCTAAGCAAGATTCAATAACTTTAGTTATTTCTTGACGCAGTTGTTGATTTTCCTGGGATAATTTTTGATTATGACTGGTAACTACACTTAGTTTAGATTGTACTGCTTGTAACTCCGCTGTCAATTCTCGGTAAACCCAAAGGGGAACAGAGGGAGGGTAGTTGTTAGGTGGTTGACTATAATTAGATCCTGTAGTTGTTTCCATGGATATTTTAGTATCAAAATACAGTAGTTAGAGTAAGGATAATCAGGAGCAGAATATAGTTATTGATGAAATTATGTCCAAAAATAAGGGAAAAATGCCCGTAACTATTTTTCTGCGTATTTCTGGGATTAAATCATTAAATCTATCAGTATAGTAACTAATTATATGTGATTAATACGACCTTTTAAAAAATTGGTTTATTTGATCAATAATGGGAAAAAGTGGCCTACTGGTCCTTGTCCTTTGCCAATATCTAGAGAATAGGTAAGAGCATTTGTAACATATTCTTTTGCGGCTTGTACTGCTGTCCAGAGGTCTTTACCTAAAGCTAGGTTAGCAGCAATGGCCGCTGATAAAGTACAACCTGTGCCATGAGTATTTTTTGTCTCTACCTGTTTCGTTCTCAAAATCTGCAATTTTTCTCCATTAAACCAAACATCAACACCCCGCAAATTTCCAGACATTCCTCCACCCTTGACTAAAACAGCCTTTACTCCCAATTCCCTGTGCATAATTGCCGCTGCTGCTTGCATATCTGCTAAAGAAGTAATTTCTAACCCGCTTAAAATCTGCGCTTCATAGCGATTTGGAGTAATAATAGATGCTAAGGGAATCAGAGTATTCCGTAAAGTTTGCACGGCATCATCATCAATTAATTGCGCTCCTGTGCGTGATACCATCACAGGATCAACTACTAAATTATTAATTTTATAAGCTGCTATTTGCTGGGCTACAGCCAAGATAATTTCTTGGTTAAGTAACATTCCCGTTTTTGCAGCTTGTACGCCAATGTCTTCTAAAACCGCCTGAATTTGGGCGACAACAGCATCGGATGCGATCGCATCAACCCTGCTGACTCCTACAGTATTTTGGGCTGTAATGCAGGTAATAGCACTTGTTCCGTGGACGCAGTGAAAAGCAAAAGTCCGTAAATCGGTTTGAATTCCCGCACCCCCACCACTATCAGAACCGGCAATTGTTAAAGCAACAGGGACGAAAGTTTTGTTTGTTGTCATGATATAGTTTCAATATTAAAAATAAATATATCAATTTATTTTCACCTGACTAGCTGCTTTTGTAGCCTTTTCTCTAGCTTCGGAAATATCCCCACCTTTTGCTAAAGCTACCCCCATACGACGATAAGGATGAGCCGTAGGTTTACCAAATAACTTAATATCTACATCTTTTTCGGCTAAAGCTTCAGCTACACCAGTAAAAGTAATAGAATCAGACTTTTCGGCAGCTAAAATTACCGCACTTGCTGAAAATCCTAACTGTTCAATATGGGGAATTGGTAAACCTAAAATGGCTCGGAGATGTAATTCAAATTCATTCAAATTCTGAGAAATTAATGTCACCATTCCTGTATCATGAGGTCGAGGAGACAGTTCCGAAAAAATCACTTCATCTTTAGTAATGAAAAACTCAACACCAAAAATTCCCGCACCACCCAAAGCATCAGTAACTTTTTTGGCAATTTCTTGAGATGCTAAAATTTTATCTTCAGAAATAGCTGCGGGTTGCCAAGATTCTTGATAATCTCCTCTTTCTTGACGGTGGCCAATGGGATTACAAAAAATTGTGGGTGCGTTCCATTGTTTAATTGTCAGTAAAGTAATTTCAATTTCAAAATTAATGAATTCTTCAACAATTACCTTTTGGCTATCACCACGAGAATTAGAAATGGCATAATTCCAAGCTTTTGCGACTTCGCTGCTGTCATTAACTACAGATTGACCTTTTCCAGAAGATGACATCACAGGTTTTACAACATTAGGAAAACCAATTTCTTCGGAAATGATAATTAATTCTTCTAAAGTAACTGCATAACCATATTTAGCAGTTCTAATTCCTAATTCTTGATGTGCTAATTCTCTAATTCTGTCGCGGTTCATCGTGTAGTTAGTCGCCGCTGCTGTGGGAATAACTGTAATTCCTCTTTGCTCAAATTCTTGTAATTTTTCAGTTCTAATTGCTTCAATTTCAGGAATAATAAAATCGGGCTGATGTTTATTTACGACTGCTTCTAAATCATCAGCACTCAGCATAGAGATAACTTCTGCACAATCAGCCACCTGCATCGCCGGAGCATCGGCATATCTGTCCACAGCAATGATATAATTGCCTAAACGTTGAGCAGCAATTACAAATTCTTTTCCTAGTTCACCTGAACCAAGCAGCATTAATTTCTGGGGTAGTTTTAGTGCCTTAATCATGAATTAGATAATTTTTTATAGGTAGATGGGGTATATTCTACATTATTTTGCCTGTATTTTGATAAACAACTGTTCCTAAAGCAACTCCTTCCCCTCCTGCTCATCCTCCTGAACTATTAACTACACTTAACTAAAATAATGACCGAAAATATTGATAACTCCACCCATTTAACACAAAAATGGTTAGCCGAAATTCAGTCTCTGACACAACAGATGACGAAATTTCAGCGTGAACGAGATGAAGCTTGGGAAAGTTCGCAAAAATGGCGACAACTTTATAATACCGAAGCAGAGCAACGACGTGCAGATACGAAAATGCACCAGGAAGCCATAGCATCTGTAAAAGCTGAAGAACAAAAATTTTTAGGTGTCAATACTGAAATAGGTACTGACAGCACCACAGCTATTCAGCAACAAATTGCCCAATTTAATTCTATAGAAGAGTTACAAACTCAATTATTAGAAGTTATTCAAGAACGTGATTATTTATTACAAGCTTTGAAACTAGAGCAAGAAAATCACGCTCAAACCCGCAAAGGTCTGACTACAGCCTTAGGGGATGCTATTGATAGTCTGGCACGTTCCAGGGCAGATAGGAAGGATGCAGAGGTCTTATGAAAGTTTTTCCAGAAAACCATAGGATTTAGTTGACACTCTCCGGTCTAAAGACGCGGAGATTCTATAGAGAGTTTCAGTCTATATCCCTCAGTTATCCCAGTTTCAGGCATTGCCTTAAATATTTGGGTTCTTGCCCTGATTTCGTTTGCCCTGGCGGGCGAAATCATATCTGACAAGCGTAACTTTCCGAGAGTCCCTCGGTAGCTTTTTATGTCTTTAGTGACAATTTAATTGTATCACGAATATGGATGAAAATTTGAAATTATTTCAAATTTTCAAATTAACGTCAATGCAGGATAAAGGAAAGCCTCTAGCCTTCATCCCTTGTCTAAAGCCCAAATGTGGCTTCCTGAGTCAGCCACATTTTCAAGGGTTTTCGGCGTTCTTCCTTATAAAGAGAAAGCTGACGGACTTGAAAAGATAACTCTACAATTGGAGTGAGAAGGGGGAGTGATTAGCAATAGCAGTTTATATACAAATCAAAGCATCTATTTAAGATATAACCTTTATAAACAGGCTAATTATCTTACGACTATTTCCATTCTGAATCCAGTAGGTTTCACATATGAATAACCAACAAAGAACTAACGGTATTTCTGTCGGTGCGGTAGCAGCTATTTCCGCAGCCGTAATAGCAGTAAGCGGTGGTGTGGCTTGGTTTTCTGGACAGACTCCAGATACTCCCACACCTACCAATTCTTCGCAAACTATTAAGCAGCCAGTCAAGCAATCAACAACCCAACAAGGTAATGAACAGACTGCTAGTATATATTGGCTCAGATCCCAGGAAAATCGGCTGGATTTAGTTCCCCAACCTTTTAAAGTTGCAGCTACCCAACCCAACCAAGTTTTAGAGGCAGCATTTAAAACCTTATTAGCAGGTCCAGGTGAAGGCACAGATTCTACTACTATTCCCCAGGGGACTCAACTATTGGGACTAAAAGCCGAAAACAATGATATTCATGTGAATTTATCCGCAAACTTTACCACTGGTGGAGGTAGCACTTCCATGATGGGGCGTGTGGGACAAGTTGTATATACTGCTACTAGTTTAAACCCTAAAGCCAAAGTATATATTCAAGTCAATGGGAAACCCTTAGAGGTTTTAGGGGGTGAAGGTGTGGAATTACAACAACCACTCACCCGCGAAAGTTTTCAGAAAAATTATCCGCTTTAGTCAGTTGTTAGTAGGGGCGAAGCATTTGGAAGATAAATTATCGGTCATTGCCAAAAATAGTTCTCCAAATGCTTCGCCCGTACAGCGAAGCATTTGGAAGATAAATTATCGGTCATTGCCAAAAATAGTTCTCCAAATGCTTCGCCCGTACAGTTGTCAGTTGTTAGTTTCCCTGTTCCCTATTTAATACTTAATCAGGGTTAATTCTCATTAAAGGCTGACCATATTCTACGGGTTCGCCATTTTGAACTAAAATTTCCATTACCTGTCCAGAGACTTCGGCTTCAATTTCGTTCATCAACTTCATTGCTTCAATTATACAGACACTTTGACCAGCTTTAACGCGATCGCCTACTTCCACGAACGCTGCTTCTCCTGGGGCTGGGGAGCGGTAAAATGTCCCTACCATTGGTGATGGGACTTCAACCAATTTTTGATTAATTGGTGAAGAAGAATGAGGAGGTTGTGCTAATGAATTATCAACAACTTTATTGATTACACCCCCCTCAGACATTGAACTTGGTAAGGCTGTAGATAGCAACTGGGTTACACTGGCACTCCCTACAGCACTCACCGTTCCTTGGGCATTATTGCTAAAACTGACAGCTTTTCGGACTGTTAGCTCAAATTCATTATTTTTGAGAGTAACTTCCGCAATATCTGTTTGGGCAATAGTTACTAATAGCTGACGGATTTCATTAAAGTCTAATGTCACAATTATTTTACCTCCACCTAACTGTTAAATTAAAATTCTAATTAAGGCAGGGATTTAATCCCTCTATAAAAAAGGGATTGAAATCATTAGCACCAATTTGAGATTTTGGACTTCGCTCAGTTGAACGATTTTATTCCTGACTATTCCCTGCCTAAATACTTATCTTCCCTGGTATCAATTTTTATGCGTTCCCCTTGGGCAATAAACAAAGGAACCATGATAGTTGCACCAGTTTCGAGAATTGCGGGTTTAGTACCACCTGTGGCAGTATCACCTTTAACACCAGGATCTGTTTGCACAATTTCCAAAACTACAGAATTAGGTAGTTCTACTTCTAGAACTTGTTCGCCCCAGCGAATCACGTTAACTTCCATACCTTCCTTTAGGTACTTGACGCGATCGCCAATTTGTGCTGAAGTTAATCTACCTTCCTCATAAGTTTCCATATCCATAAAGATAAACTCATCGCCTTCTTTATAGGTATGTTGCATCGTCACTTTTTCCAAAGTCGCTTGAGGAACGCTTTCCCCAGCCCGAAAAGTTTTTTCTAACTGTTTCCCAGTTTGAACACTTTTTAATGTTGTCCGTACGAAGGCAGAACCCTTGCCTGGCTTAACGTGAAGAAAATCTATCACGCGCCAAACCGAACCATCTAATACAATTGAAACACCAGGTCGAAAGTCGTTACTAGAGATCATGAAACTTTCAAATTTTGCAAGACAATCGGCATTTATTGTACCCTTCCCGCGCCATAAGTTGTTAGTTGTTAATTGTCAGTGGTCAGTTGTCAGGAAAGAAGCAACAGGTAATAGGCAAAATTAATATTTCTTCCCCTGCCTCCCCTACTTCCCACTTCCCCTACTTCCCCTACTTCCCCTACTTCCCCTACTTTCCACTTCCCCTGCCTCCTCCATCCCCAGTCCCGCAATATGGGAAGATAATCAATGAATTACTTCCAGTCAACACTTTGATGCTGAAGAAAGGGAAATTTCATGTTGAACTTATTTAAGTCCTGGGTGAAGAACAGCCTAAAGGTAATATTGCTATTAACAATATTTTTAGGCACAGGTACGGCTGGGTGGACTCCCACTAGTAACGCTGGACTACCAGCGGGAAACGCAATTACCGACGGGAAGGCTCTGTTACGCTATGCACTGCCGATAGATAATCAACCTGTACGTAAACTACAAGCTAGTTTAGAAGACATTTCTAACCAACTGCGGGCAAATAAACGATGGGGCGCAGTTAATAATGACCTCAAGCAAGCATCGCGGATACTCGATAAACCTTCCCAAATATTAGCAAGCGTTCCGGAAGAACGCCAACCTCAAGCCCAAGCTTGGATGACTGAATTGAAATCTGGCATCATAGAACTGCAAGAACTTGTTAAAACTAAACAAAAAGAACCCATTCTTGATGGCAGAGCTAAATTACTGAATCTTGTTAGTTTGTTAGAAGAATCAATGGTGACGAAATTCCCCTTTGAAGTTCCGGCTGAATACAGTAACTTACCCCAACTCAAAGGACGAGCTAGGATTGCTTTTAAAACCAATAAAGGCGATCTTACTGTAGTTGTAGATGGCTATAGCGCCCCTGTGACTGCTGGTAACTTTGTTGATTTGGTCCAACGAGGTTTTTATAATGGTTTAGAATTCACCCGTTCGGAAGAATCTTACTTTCTCCAAACCGGAGATCCTGTAGGTAAGGAAGCCGGTTTTATTGATCCTCAAACTGGCAAATACCGGGCTGTTCCCTTAGAAATTTTAGTCGCAGGTGAAAAAGAACCAACCTATGGCACTACTCTCGAAGAAGCTGGGCGTTATTTAGATATGCCGGTTTTACCTTTTTCTTCTTTTGGTGCTTTAGTGATGGCCCGGCCAGAAAATGAAGCTAATGGTGGTTCTTCCCAAATTTTCTTCTTTTTGTTTGAACCAGAACTTACTCCAGCGGGACGTAATCTTTTAGATGGTCGTTATGCTGTTTTTGGTTATCTGACTGAAGGTAGAGAGATTTTAGATAAACTTAAAGCTGGTGACAAAATTGAATCAGCAACCGTTGTTCAAGGCATAGAAAATTTACTTCAGCCTCAAGCAAGCTAATCAGAAATTAAAATCGAAATGTAGGGACGTTTAATCAAACGTCTCTATTTTCCCAAAAAAACGGAGAGGGGGAGATTCGAACTCCCGGAAGCTTTCACTTCACCTGATTTCAAGTCAGGCGCAATCGACCACTCTGCCACCTCTCCAAATTATTTGCCAGGATTGTGGAATACAAAAACTGACAAATAACATTATAACCTATAATTACAAAATTTGCACTACTGAAACTGAAGAATCATAAAAAACTTCCTCAGCAGCAATTTGGAAGTCTTTACCCACCCAAACCAGAGCAGCTTTTGTTACTACACCCCCCTCCAAAGAAACTAGAGAAAAATTCCGTAATTTCACACCATCTTGCTGAATAATCCGGGGGACAGTGGCAGCATTTAAGTAAATAGTTCCTTCTGGACTTCTAAATACAGCCTTCCTTTGCAGCTTTTTAGTATGGCGCAGAGTTCGGTGCATATGACCAAAAGCGACTAAAGAAACAGTTTTCTTCAGGTTGAGACTTTGAGAAATTGCTTCCGCTAAATCAGGATCACCAAAATCACCGCCAATGGGATGCCAATCTTTGCCACAAGGGTCCTCAGCGCGATCGCCTAAACCACTCGGTCCATTGTGTCCTAGAAAAATAATATGATCACAAGTAACACTTTTTACTACTTTGACGATTTTATCTGCGGACTCCTCCAAACTAGAGACACCATACCGTTCTTGACACATTTGGGCAAATCTCCATTCCGGTCCTCCCCAGGTAAAAGGACGACCACCCACCACAGTTAAATTCCAAGCCGGAAAATCCAACTTACCATAACCAACTTGGGCAGATCCCAATAAATCTAATTGTTCCTGTACCCAGTCTTCCTTGGTGCGGTCATAAGGACATTTTTTGCGTCCCCATTCAGTGGCCGAATACCAGGCATCGTGATTGCCCATTACCGCTGCTTTGGGAAGATCCAGGGAAGCGATCGCTTTTACCACTTCCACCGACTCATTCCCGAAATCTCCGACAAACAGCACTAAGTCCACACCCAGGTGCTTGAGTGCTATGCCGTCTTCCACTTCCCATTGGTCGTGAACATCGCCAATTACAGCAATTTTGATAGGTTTTGATGGAGTTTTCTGACTGGTCATGCCACTTTAAAAAGCCGTATATCTCCAGGATTTGACACTTTCATGGCTAAAGCCACTGAGATTTTGCGGACAGATTTAGATGAAGGGTTTAGCCCAATCCAATCTCGCTGCGACCGCCAAACGCCGCCTAGACGCTCAAAACAACTGCCAATCAAGGTGTCGAAATTGCGCTTACTTTTATTGTTTTCAGTGTTTTCAGAATCCATCACTAAGCCAAGACTCGGTACGCTCCACACCCTGCCATTACTCGCTCTTTCTTGTCAATACTGCCGTTAGGACTTGAACCTAACCGTTGTTTCTTATGAGCCGGGATTTCTCCGTACTAGGATGCTTCAACGCATAGATGTTTTTTGTTCTTACTCACAATTTGATTCTAACATACCACAGGGATTAAAATCCCTCGTGTCGCTTATATCTCAGGGAGCCAAGCCGCGCTCGTTTTACGCTTACCGAATGCTCTTATAAAAAACCAATACGATTAAAATCGCCGGAGTCGCTTGCCTCTCAGAGCTAAAGCCGCGCTCGTTTGCCACTTACCGCGAGGTTTTATGAAACTCTACCGGATTTGGACATAAATTGCTAGGATCAATCCCTCACTATTTTTGGTAAAAACTACTATAATTAAATTCACAAGGTAATAATTTGTAATTAAAAGCAGTTTTTAATTGTGTTTACAACTACACTTACTCAACCAAAATCAGGGACTCTCCCATTAGATTTATTTGCTGCTATTGCGGATCTGAAAACAGAACTCAACGCCGTGATCTTAGCCCACTACTATCAAGATCCGGATATTCAAGATATTGCCGACTTTATTGGTGATTCCTTACAATTAGCTAGAGCAGCAGCCAATACAAAAGCCGATGTAATTGTCTTTGCCGGTGTTCACTTCATGGCCGAAACCGCCAAAATCCTCAACCCTGATAAATTGGTGTTGTTACCAGATATCAATGCAGGTTGTTCTTTAGCAGATAGTTGTCCTCCCCAAGAGTTTGCGGAGTTTAAAGACGCACACCCAGACCACTTGGTCATTTCCTATATTAACTGCTCCGCCGAAATCAAGGCCATGAGCGATATTATCTGTACCAGTTCCAATGCTGTGAAAATTGTCCAGCAAATACCCCAAGAACAGCCAATTATTTTTGCCCCAGATCGGAACTTGGGACGGTATGTGATGGAACAAACCGGACGGGAAATGCTGTTATGGCAAGGTAGCTGTATTGTCCATGAGACTTTTTCGGAAAAGAAAATAGTCCAGTTAAAAATTACACATCCTCACGCGGAAGCGATCGCCCACCCCGAATGTGAAACCAGCGTATTGCGTCACGCCAGCTTTATTGGCTCTACAGCCGCCTTACTTAGTTATTGTCAAACCAGCCCTAGCCAGGAATTTATCGTGGCTACAGAGCCGGGAATCATTCACCAGATGCAAAAATTAGCACCTGACAAACACTTTATTCCCGCACCCCCGCAAAGTGATTGTAACTGTAACGAATGTCCATTTATGCGACTAAACACTTTAGAAAAACTGTATTTAGCCATGAAAAATCGCACCCCAGAAATTACCTTACCAGAAGAACTCCGCACAGCAGCACTACTACCAATGCAACGGATGTTAGAAATGAGTGTGTAGTTGAAGTTAAAAATTCATCTTACGATTTACCCTTTTCCGCTGCCTTCTGGGCTGCTTCACTAAACTTTTTATACAATTTAGTTCTAATCTGTGCTTCTTGATAGCGGCTGTGACTAGGTGACACCTGACTCATTAAATCAGAAGCCCGTTGCCAATTAGCAGCTAATTCCAACCACTGAGTTGAAGTTATTGCTGTTTTACCAGCCGTAGTAGCTTGGTTAGCTAGTCGCACAGAGGCTACAAATGGATCATCAGATGGAATAGAAAAACTTTGGCTAGGAGGACGATTCAACAATTGTGGTGGACTTTGGTTTGCTGTTTGGGAAGATTGAGAACCTGTGAATGGTGAGAGATCTTTCAGCGGATTACCTAACCAAGAATCTAGCAGCCAAGCTAGTAAAATTACTGAAGATAAACCAGAAACCCCGATCACTAAAGTTTTGATCGAAATTTTCCCTTGATCTGGATTCTTGAGTAAAGATTGGGGTTTCGCCAAAATAGGTTTTCTTGATTTGGTATCAGCTTCAGTTAAATCTGGAATTAACCACTTAAACAAATTTGGTTGGGATACTGTAATTTCCTGTGACCATAATAATTGGTTATCAGTATCACGGTGAATTTCCTCTAACCACAGCAATTGCTCTTCTTTAACAATGCGACTATTGATGTTAACTCGGCGAATGTGACGTGGTGCAAGCGAGTCCAAAATTTGTTGAATTTTTGGCACTAAGGTAGATTGCTCCAGTTGCTCTACCGTAGCTGCTTCGCACAAAAGTTGTAAAACACCATTCACAAAAACTGCTCTAGTTCTGACACTAGACATAACTAGCCTTTCATTCAAGACTTGAATAATTGCCGCAACGCTACCCTGATGAGCTTGCCAAGCGATATCATTTATCCGATCTACCATTTGATATTTAGTGATAGCTCTTACACCCTGACCTGTGAAATAACATAACCCAAGTTGCTAGTTATCTAATTTTAGGCAGGGAAAAAGGTAATTGGTAACTACTTTTGCCTTTTTGCCTATTCTCTCTTCCCTTTTACCTCTTGCCTTTTTCCAACTAGCAATTTAAATATACATTCAATTTGCATATATCAATGTAAATTTGACCAACTCTATATTCTATTTGCTCAAGTGCAAATTGCCACACTTGATATCCTGCTAGGGTTGACACTCCCCGGTCTAAAGACACGGGGATTCTACATTCACTGACTCGCCATTAGACGACAGGTTTGCACCCTTACGGGTTCGGCAGTCGCTCATGGGGGAAACCCCCAAGACCGCGCTGCCTCACCAATCGCCCAAGAGGGCAAATCTCCTGTAGCGTAGCTGACCGTATCCCTACCGTAGTTAATCCTATTTTTAGGATGTTAATACTGGCATTGATATCTCTGTCTTCCACAAACCCACAATGATGACAATTATGGGTTCTGGTTCAATACTATTGCCAAAATAAGAGCCTTGATAATTTTTGGCAAAAACGGCAAAAATAATCATATATAAGCGTTTCGATGAAAAGGTAGTTTAGAATCTAAAACCCTTATCCTACCGTCAATACATTTAAAAAATCCTTGTCGGAAACCTTTAAGGAATTTTTAGGGGTGATTGTTTTTGCCAAGCAAGAGCGAGGAACGGGAGTTCATGGTTAAAGCATTATCATCTCACCCTCGTAATTTGACTAAGGTATTGCTGGTTGATAGGGATTTTTTCACTTTTTGACCACAATTAGCACAATTCTGAGAAGTATTATGGGGAGGAACAGCAACTGTTACCTTCCCATATTTATACCCGAAATATTCTAGCCATTGCCGAAAAGTTGCCCAGCCAGCATCAGAAATTGATTTAGCTAAATGTCGGTTTCTTACCATGCCTTTAATATTTAAGTCTTCGTAAGCTACCAAATCGTTAGATTGGATCACGGAATATGCTAATCTCTTGCAATATTCTTTTCGCTGCCTACTTACTCTTAAATGTTTACGGGCATACCTATTTTTAGCTTTTAAATAGTTCTTGGATTGTGGTTGTTTAGCTTTTTTCTTATCTCTGTCAAACTTCTTGGATTTCTGGCGATTAGCTCGACTTAACTGTTTTTCTGACTTTCTATAGAATTGTGGAGCAGGCTCTACATTACCTTTTGAATCGGCAATGAAATATTTTAAGCCCACATCTAAGCCAACTATTTGATTCGTTGGTTGAGACTCAATTCTAATTTTGACATCAATTGCAAATTGAGCATAATATCCATCAGCTCGACGGACTAAACGAACTCGCTTAATTTGCTTGATGTCATAGAAATTAAGATCATAAGTACCTTTTAATTTCAGAGTACCTATACCTTTTTTATCAGAAAAAGTAATTGCTTTTCTGGTTTCAGATAACTTCCAGCCGCTAACTTTATACTCAACTGAACGGCAATTCTTTTTGAATTTCGGGAAACCTGTCTTGGAAAATCGCTCCACTTGGGCAAAGCCCAAGACCGCGTTTTCCGCTTTTTTGCCCTTAACTTTCTTTTTACAATTATCGTAAAATCGAGCTATTGCACTCCAAGAACGCTCCGCAGCAGATTGTCTTGCCATTGAATTAAGTTCATCCGCAAAAGAAAATTCAGATGCCAAAATCGCGCAATATTTATTGAGATCATATTTCGTCGCACCTTTGTTATCCATCCAATATCTTAAACATTTATTTTGGATGAACTGAGATGCACGAATAGCCTCATCTATTGCGCGATACTGCCTATCTTTTCCTTTGACTTTGAACTCATAAATTATCATGGTTACGACCTAAACACCACAAAATTATGCTAACTCATATATTATAATTTTGTCAACGAGAAAAACTTTCTGTGGAGGAAGACAGCCTCTACCTGGCTTTCATCCCTTGCCTAAAGGACAGTTGAGTTTTTCCACCACGCTCCAAAACTCAACTTCAAGGGTTTTCAGCCTAGTCTCTTATAAATGTAATCCATCTGTAGTTAATTCAGAATGCAAGTTACCATTAATATACGTAACTTCACTTATCGTTGTTTTGTTCCTTGTGCGTATTCACTACTTTTTCTGATGACAGCATTAACTAAGTGAATTCAGGAAGATTTCGATTTCTGTCTATTTTGCTAGTTCACAATATTTAATATTATTAAGCAATACAACGCTATTAAATCCTATTAATCGTTAAAAATATTCTCCCGTCAGGATTAATCAACACTAAAATTTGGGATTGTTGAATTTACACAGCTTACTGTATAAGCTTTACAGCTTTTTACATATTAATTTGTAACATCATTTTTTAATGTCTTATCCCTTGATGAGCCACTAAATTTTGAGTCTCATACTTTTGGTAGATGACAATTATGAATGGTTTGTGATGTAAGTTGTAAGGAAAATTAATAAATAATTATATCAGCATCAATTTTTGTTCATAAGAAAATAGAAGTAAACCGCTAGAAAGTCTACTGAATAAGGTTAAAATAGCATATTCTTTTTTTTTATAAATATGTTTATTTATACCTACTTATGAAAATATTTTACTATTAACACAAATAAAAAATACGTAATTTTATTGCGTGATTGTAGTAACATGACTATGTGCAGCAAAGTAAGTAAGCTGTGAAATGCTTGCTACATAAGGGTTATGCTCGTAGTTTAAAAGTTAGATTTGCAGAATTATTGAGTCTGTTTGCTATTTATAGTCTGGATTAGACATATAAAGATTTATCGAAACCAAAGTAGATCAATTCCAGGGATGTAGAATAACCTTGCAAAAAGTGCTAAGATTTATCCGAAGTCTTTAATGTTTCCTTTTATAACGTGGCTAGAGCTAGTACAGCAATCGGTGTATCTCCCATCATTAAGGAGATTGTGCAAAAACAGGCACATTCAACTCGCTTAACTTTAAAAGAAGTTATTCTCATGGGAATGTTGGCAATTGATAAGTTAGATGACCAAAATTGTCAAGAATTGGCAGATCAAGTTCATCAAATGCAGGTTAATGGTGAAATCTAAAACTGCTGGCAAGAGTCTAAAATTCAAAGTCTCAAGCCTCCAGTTCTCAAGCTAAAGTTAGTTGCAAGGGTAGTTGTGTGATTTATCAAATTTCTACTCTTGACTAAAAAAATAGCAACTTCCCATTCAGTAATTCTCAATCAGTTCAAAATCTAACTTGCAGTATTGCTAAAAATTAGTAATATAGCACTTCCCGGTGTTATGAGGTACATATCTAGCGGGCAAGATGCCCGCACTACAAGAGTTTCATGATTCAACTTTGTACCTCATAAGAGCGGAAACCGCTGTAAGTTGGATTATGTTAGAAACAATAAGGGGGATCTAGTTTTAGATCCCCTTTATTTGTTCAGAAGTGCATAGAAATTTAAAATAATGCCATTATCCCAGCGGGAGAACCAGAACCTCTGCTCAACCTGAGAATCCCAATGATTAAGGTAGTACCTTGGGGTGGTAACTGATCTAAATTGGTGAGATTTTCGATCACAATTAGCGATCGCTCCAGCAGCAAACGATTAATAGTAAAATTGGTATCCTGCCCAGAATCTACACCGTGAGTATCAATGCCCACTCCGGTAATTTGCTTATGTGTAATTAAGAACTCAGTTGCATCATAGCTAAAACCGGGAAAGTGCATTTTGCCATATTTATCTTGGTTAAAAAACGCTTTTTGATTTAACCATTTTTCTTGCCAACCAGTATATAGTATCAGTAAACTACCTGGGGGAATTTCCCCAAATTCAGTTTCCCAAGTTTGAATATCGCTAATAGTCAAGACATAATCAGCATTCACTGCCGCTTGTTTGCAAATATTGATAACTACAGCAGGTAATATTAGAGATGATGCTGGATACTGGTCAATACTTGTACCGTTACTATAAAAACTATTGGGGGCATTAATATGAGTGGCGCTATGTTCTCCTAAAGCAAAGCGTCGTAAGTAATAACCATCATCTTGGATTTCGGCAACACTGGTAAATTCTACGGAAGGATCACCAGTCCATGTAGGTATATTTGTATCAATCCGATGGCTGAGATGGATAACGCGAGAGTAACTAATATTACTTAATTGTTGGGGATTTTTGCTCAAAGGATTTATTCCTAAGTTTAGGATATTTTAACAAATAATCCCCCAAGCCTTTTCACTTCAAGGTGGTTGGGGGGAGTTTTAATGTTGCAGCAAAAAGTGAATTTAATCTTAGTGAACAACAAAAAAGTTAAGTTTTGAATAAGGAAGAGTTAATTTTACGCAAACTTTCTCAAATTCAGGACTATGACAAACCAGATGCCGATAACCTCACTTGCTTCAAAATTAGCATTTAGCTGTTTGGCTTTTTCGTCTAAATATGGAAGACAGAGCCTTCTGGAATTCATTCCCATACAGAGTATGGGAACGAGAAAATCCCTGTTCCCTCTATCTCATATTTTGCTTTTTCTCGGCTTTAGGATCACGATTAGCGACAGCAGCTAATTCGGCATCCATTAAGGTTTTGCCGGTGGCAGCTAGGTAGACATCATCTAAACTAGGACGAGATTGGGCGATGCCAAAAATTGGTAAATTGGCATTATTTAACGCCTGTTGAATCGTGATTAAAACGTCATTTTGGGGGGTGACTACTAAATTTAGGGAGTTACCTTGGGCGCTGTTGATGATGATTTCTTGGACAAAAGGTAAAGCCGCTAAAAGATTTTTTGCGGTTTCGGCTTCTTCACTGGGGGAAAATTCGCGGATTCTTAAAGTGATGCGATCGCCTCCTACCTGATCTTTTAATTGAGATGGTGTACCATTAGCAATAACCAAACCTCTGTCAATAATTGCCACTCTATCAGCTAAAGCGTCAACTTCTTCTAAATAATGGCTGGTAATCACAACGGTAGTTCCCGCAGTGCGTAATTGACGCAAGAAATCCCACACCACAACCCGGCTTTCAATATCTAATCCTACCGTTGGTTCATCTAATACCAGCACATCGGGCGCGTGGAGTAAACCAGCCGCCAAATCTAGCCGCTTGCGTAAACCACCGGAATAAGTGCCAGTTTTTTTATCTGCGTATTCTTGTAAACCCAGTAAATCCAAAATAGTGTTAATTCGCTGTTTAATCAGCGCACCGGGAAGATGATAAAGTGCGGCTTGTAATTGTAGTAACTCCCGGCCAGTGAGGACTTTATCTAAAGCTACTTCCTGGGCTACATAACCTAGCTTTTGTCGGGCTAATTTGGGGTGATCTAAGACCGAAATACCGGAAACTTCAATTTTGCCAGCATCGGGGGTTGTCAGCGTACACAAAGCCCGCAGAGTGGTTGTTTTCCCTGCCCCGTTGGGTCCTAATAAACCAAATATTTCTCCAGGTTGGACTTGAAAGGAAACATCCTCAACTGCAACTACATTACCGTAGCTTTTTTTGAGATTTTCGATGAAAACGGCAGCAGCCATAACAGCTATAATCCTTAACTATACAATTCGCAATAATCTATCTTTTATTGTACAAGTTGGGCGATCGCTGTGATGAGTTAGATATTTCATTTTGGGATAATTTTCAGTACAGATTTAGCCAAATGATAGATTACATGGACAGACACAGCATTACCAAATTGATGCTTTGCCTTATTTTCATTATCTGCTATTTGGAAACTTTCTGGAAATCCTTGTAATATTGCGTAATCTTTTGCCGTTAATGGTCTATATTTTTGAGGAAGATAAATTTTTTCAATAAAATTATGTTTATATATTTTTGGTTCATCACATTCTAGAGATATAGTTGCTACATAATCTCTCGTTCCCGTTGCGGTTAAAGTCCCAATAGCATCAGCATGAGGTAAATATATTTTAGAAATTCCCTTAATTCCTGATGAAATTTTAGAATTTACAAATTCATAACCTTTATTTTCTACAAAACGTAAAATTTCTTTATCTACTAAATGATTTATTTCTTCAATCTTCAAGTCAATAATTAAAGATTCTAAAATCTCATATTTCAAAGGATTACCATCTTTATCACCGTAAATTTTCCTTCTCCGATTTTTTAATATTGTTTGACAAATTGACTTTTCTCTCTGGGTTGTTTTGATTAAGTCCCAAGAATGAATGGTAGTATGTCCATCTCTAACATCTGAGAATAGAAAAAAATCATTTAATTCATCTATTCTTTGAAATCTACCTCTAGAACCAGGAATTTTACCATCTGTAAATAATACTTCTGGAGAAAATTTCTTTTTAGAAAAATCAGTGTGTTGAATATCAGGAATCATATCATATAATTTCCAATATTTATTTATGGGTTGAGGAAAGGTAAAACCCCAACTGTTATCTAGATCATTTCTAATTCCCACAATAAATATTCTGTCCCTATCTTGAGGTAAACCAAAATCATAGGAATTAAGAACTTGATATTTAACTACATAGCCAGATGATGTTAAATTTTCAAGAATATATTCTAAACTTGGTCTGTTTCTTGGTTCAGTTAAACCTTTAACATTCTCAAATATAAATGCTTTAGGTTGATTGGATTTTATAACTCGAAAAACATCATTCCATAATTGACCTCTGGGATCTTTTAAACCTTTTAATTTACCTGCGATTGACCAAGGTTGACAAGGAACACCACCGACCATTACATCTAGTTCAAAAGGTAGCTTGTCTAAATTAGTGATATCTCCTAAATATTGTTCGTCAGTATTGGTATCACGAATAAAATTATTTTTGTAAACTTTGATTGCCTCTTTGTCAATTTCTGAATAACCTAAACAAATTCCTCCTAGTTCTTCGAGAGGAATTCTAAAGCCACCAATACCGGAAAATAGGTCTATAAAGGTAAATTTAGTGGTAGGTTTTATGGTAGTTGTAGCTTGGAATAATGGGAATATTTCTAGCTGTTGAGCGTCAATACAAGATTTCATATTAATTTAGTACACAATTTTATATTATATCAGAAATGTTGACATTATATCAAGAAAATAGCGAAATGTGTTCAGTAACTTCTTTCCCTTTTGGTTGATTTCCCTGCATTGAATTAATCAGATATTCACCAAGTTCTTTCGCAAGTAACACCGGAACTGCATTACCAATTTGTTTATATTTAGAACTTATCGAACCATGAAAAATCCAATCATCAGGAAAAGTTTGAATTTTGGCAGACTCGCGCACAGTTAAAGGACGTAATTCTACAGGGTGACACATATCTGTAGCTTTTTGTTGGGGACTGGTTGTGATTGTTGGTGAAGGTTTATCCCAAGATAATCTTCTGTAAAAACCAACTTTTCCCCCACCAGAATTATAAGCACCTCCCATTGCTTCTGGTTGTAATTCTTCTGGTAAATTTTTCCAATTTTGTCCTGCTGCTAATAATCTTAAAAACTTGAGCCGATTTTCTGAATAACTAATAAATTCTGGTTGAATATCCACAAAATCTGTTAACGCATCTTTCAAAGTTCTCCATTTTGGTAAAATTTTACCATCTTTACTATATTTAGCGAGAGGAAATGTAGCAGTTTCACCATCTCTAGAACCAATAAAAACTACACGGTATCTATTTTGAGGAACACCATAATCTGCTGCTTCTAAAAGGTTGTAAACTACGTTGTAGCCTAATTCTTTCATTTCTGCTAAAACTACTTTTAAAGCTGCACCATTCATTTCATCAAGTCCTAAAGCTGGATAATCTTTTCCTCTTTGATTAATAGGACGATGACGCAAAAAAGCAGAAAGTAAACCTCTAACATTTTCCATTAAGAAAAATCGGGGTTGGACTTCTTTGACAATGCGGATAAAATCCATAAATAAACTTCCGCGTGGGTCCATAACTGAACCCCGTTTTCCTGCGGTACTAAATGGCTGACAAGGGGGACCACCCGTGACTAAATCTATTTCTCCTGGAAGTAAAGCACGACCTAAATTTAAAACTCTTCCTCCTTCTTCTAGTAATTCTTGGGAAGTAACTTTTTCTAATTCTCTGGGAATAGCACTTTCTTGGAGATAAGGTCTATTCAGAGCAATTGTTTTGACTGCATCTTTATCTTTTTCAACTACACTAACAGTATGAAATCCTGCTTGTTCTAGTCCTAAATCTAAGCCATAAGCACCTGTGAATAGGGAAATGCAAATAGGTTGATTATTGATCATTATTGTTTTTCTAATTTATTATTATGATCAATATAGTATATAATATAATGCGGCTTAGTTGAGAAAATTGTAGGTTGGGTAAACCGAAGTTAAACCCAACAAATATCGGTAAATGTTGGTTTTTGTTCCGATTGCTCCGCAACGCTAACGCGAACAAACCAACCTACATAAACTTACTTAATCTAGTCCCATTACTTGCCGATAATGAGGAGCTAATTTAACGACATTTGTTGATTGAGATGGTGTTTCCCAGTGACTACGATTCAACAATTCTTGTTGCAATTCATCAACATTGATTGTGGTAACTTTGCCATTATTAATAATTTGCTTACCATTTACCCAAGCACTATGCACAACATTGACAGGGCGACCTAAAACTAATAAACCAATGGGATCTGTACAGGGAAGTAATGATAAATTATTGAGATCATATAAAACTAAATCAGCTTGTTTACCAACAGTAATAGAACCAAGTAAATTTTCTACATTTAACCCTTTTGCACCTCCTAAAGATGCCATTTCTACGGCTTGGAGTGGGGTAATCCAATGTTGATAATCTGGTTCTGTAATATTATGTAAAATCGAACCAATTTTAATTGCTTCTAACAAGTCTTGAGAGTCATTACTAGAAGCCCCATCACAACCAAAAGTCACATTTACTCCAGCTTGCATATATTTAATAATTGGGGCTATACCACTGCCTAAACGGAGGTTACTCAAAGGATTATGAACGACTGTAGATTTTGTTTGAGCGAGAATATTAATATCAGATTCATTCAACCAAACACAATGTGCTAAAGTTGTACAACTGTTCAAAAAACCAAGTTTCTGTAAATGTTTTACCGCAGTACAACCATATTTTTCTTCAGCAAGTTTCTCTTGAGCTTTTGTTTCTAATAAATGGGCATGACGACAAAGATTGTACTTATTACTTAATTCAATACATCCTCTGAATAAATCATCGCTGCATAACTGAATTCCCGTGGGTGCAACTAAAATATTAATTCCTTTTTCCGGTTGATGAAATTGCTTAACTGCCGCTTCAATAATGGCTAAAGTTTCCCCAGTAGAACGAAAATAAAGTTCATGATCTGGTTGCGATTCTCCATTTGGTATGCCCGCACTCAAAGATTCATCTTGAATTAAAGGAGCAATAAAAGCGCGAATTCCTACTCTTTGATAAGCCCGAACTACTGTGGCAATAGTTTCTAATTCTTGTCCAGGAATTAATACTAAATGATCAACAACGCTTGTCCCCCCAGAAAGTAAAGTTTCTACTGCTGTTCCCAAGGCACTGAGATAAACTTGTTCTGTATCTAAAGGAGTAAAATCATAGAGATGTGCTAACCATAATTCTAACGGTAAAGGTGGAATTACTCCTCGTTGCCACATTTCTGAAGAATGGGTATGGGCATTGAAAAACCCAGGTAATAAAAGTTTATTTTCCCCATTAATTACCGTGCCAATTATCTCTAAATTAGGGGCAATCGCGGCGATTTTACCATCTATAATCTGCACATCTGTAGTTATGTAACTACCTGTAACGCTAATTAAAGAGTTTTTGATTGTAAAATTCATGATTTTAGCTTTAATTAAGTAATTGATCTATTAGCCGAATTTCAAGCTACAAGTTAAACAACGATATTGAAAAAGGGTGAGTAAAACCCACCCTGAGTATTATACCAGAAAAATAAAATATCCTTACTGCCAAACGTAGATAAGTAGAAATAAAACAATCCAGATAACATCAACAAAGTGCCAAAACAAAGAAGTGGCATTTATGCCAAAATGGCCGCTATCAAAATTACCAGGAATGAAAGAACGCAACAAGACAATTAACTGTAACAGAATACCCGTAAAAACGTGCAAACCGTGAAAACCAGTTAATAGATAAAACATTCCTCCAAACGTACCAGAAGTAAAGCCAAATTCTAATTGACTCCATTCCACAGCTTGTCCAAAAAGGAAATAACCACCCATAGCCATTGTTAAAAACAACAACAGCCGATAAGTCTTTAAATCATGTCTTTCTAGGGCTTTTTCTGCAAAGAAAATCACAAAACTACTAGCAACCAAAACCACAGTATTAATGCTAGGTTCTTTTACTTCCAAACCAGAAACACCAGGTGGCAACCAATTAACAGCAGAAGTTTTGTAGATAATATAGCCAGCAAAGAAACTTAAGAAAATAACACTTTCCGATAACAGAAAAACAATAAAACCAAACATTTTACTGCCTTCTTCATCATGTCCATGCTCATGACTAACATGATCTAAATCATCAGGAGAAACAGAACTATCCATTGTTAAAAAACTCCAAAACCAGGAAACTAGTAATTAAGAAAAAAGTAACGAGAAAAACTATAGCGATTCTAAATAAGACGTAAAAAATTCTCTTCCTTCTCTTCCTCTGCGCCCTCTGCGTCTCTGCGGTTCGTTAAAAAATCAAATTTACACATCAAATAGAATCGCTATATTACCCATTACTCATGTTCAGAAGATGCCATTAATTCAGACTTACCATAACCATAAGGCTCACAAGTAACAATCGGAATTTCTTCAAAATTCTCAACAGGAGGAGGAGAAGAAACAGTCCATTCCAAACCAATTGCTCTCCAAGGATTAGCAGAAGCTTTTTCTCCATCCATCCAAGAAATCAACATATTGAAGATGAAAGGAAGAGTAGACATTCCTAACAGAAAAGAACCCAAACTAGCAACAATATTCCAACCAATTAATTCAGGTGCGTAGGAAGCAGCACGGCGTAACATCCCTTGCAAACCTAAAGGGTGCATGGGTAAGAAATTCAAATTTGTGCCGATAAATGCTAACCAAAAATGGATTTTGCCCCAACCTTCGTGGAACATTCTCCCCGTCATTTTGGGAAACCAATGATAGATAGCTGCATACATTCCCATAGTTACAGTTCCATAGAGAACATAATGGAAATGACCAACAACAAAATAGGTATTGTTAACATGAACATCCACTGGAACAGAAGAAAGCATAATTCCTGTAATCCCAGCAAATACAAACATTACCAAACCACCCAAAGCAAATAACATTGGTGTAGTTAAGCGAATTTTCCCGCCCCAAATAGTTGCCACCCAAGCAAATACCTTAATCCCTGTGGGAATAGATACAAACATGGTTGTCACCATGAAAAACAACCGTAGCCAACCAGGAGTACCACTCACATACATATGGTGTACCCAAACAATGCCGCTAACTACAGCAATTAACATCGAAGAAACAGCAACGACTTTGTAACCAAATAAAGGTTTGCGGGAATAAACGGGAAAGATTTCCGAGAAAATCCCGAAGA
Organism: Dolichospermum sp. UHCC 0406; assembly: GCF_009712025.1. NCBI lineage: Bacteria > Bacillati > Cyanobacteriota > Cyanophyceae > Nostocales > Aphanizomenonaceae > Dolichospermum > Dolichospermum sp. UHCC 0406. Next base: position 226,344 of record NZ_VILA01000014.1, on the reverse strand, counting down.
TAGGCAAAATGATGACATATACCGCAGGGTGAGAATAGAACCAGAAATAATGCTGGAACATCACCGGATTTCCGCCTTTAGTAGGATCAAAAAAGGCAGTTCCCACTGTAATATCAAGAAGTAACATTACAGCCCCGGCTGTTAAAGCTGGCAGTCCAAATAATTGGATAATTTGAGCGCTAAATACTGCCCAAACAAAGAGAGGCATTCTAAAGAAACCCATTCCCGGCGCTCGCATTTTCACAATGGTGGTGACAAAATTCACCGCACCCATAATGGAAGAGACACCGGAAATAGCCACCGCTAATAACCACAGAACTTGACCGTTAATCAAGTTGCCCGTGGGGTTTTGGGTACTGACGGGGGGATATGCCCACCAACCAGATTGAGCAGGGCCACCGGGGACAAAGAAGCTGGACATGAGGAGAATACCCACCACAGGAACCATCCAAAAAGCGACAGCGTTCAAGCGGGGGAATGCCATATCTCGCGCCCCAATCATCAAGGGAACGAGGTAATTAGCCATACCAACGAGAGAGGGAAATGTCCACAGAAACAGCATCACTGTTCCGTGCATAGTGAACATTCCGTTGTATACTGTGCGGTCAATTAAATCAGCTTCAGGGGTAATGAGTTCTCCCCGCAGAATCATGGCGAAGATACCGCCAACGAGAAAGAAGATAAAGGAAGTAACGAGGTATTGAATACCGATAACTTTATGATCTGTACTAAAGCTGAAGTATGTTTTCCAGGTTTGGGGTGGTTCGTGGTGATGTGATTCACCAGCAACATGAATGGGGATATTAGTCATTTGTCAGTTGTTAGTTGTCAGTGGTCATGAAAATAACGAAGTTAACCTGGGAAATTGACTAATGGTGGTGCAGCAGGTTCAACGGTTTTCCAACCGCTATCAATGCCGTTTTCTACTTTGAGGGCATATTCGGAAGCCGCTTGGTTAGGGGCTGGGCTGGGTGTTTGACTGGCAGCTTTGCTTAACCACTGCTGATAGTTGCTAGGTGATTCCACAATGACTTTGGCTCGCATGGTGGCAAAGTATGTACCGCTATACTGAGAGTCGGTTAAATCATACGCACCGGGGCGAATGGGAGTAAATTCAAAGTCGAGGTCGTTACCAGGAATAATGTCTTGTTTGAGGCGGAAAGCGGGGATAAAAAAGCCGTGAAGTACATCTTCCGAATGCAGATTTAGACGGACACGGCGATCGCTCGGTAAATGCAATTCTGTACTGGTAACATTGCTTTGGGGGTAATGAAACACCCAAGCCCACTGTTTAGCGGATACATCAATATGTTCTACATCCTCAGCTACTGCGGCTTCTGAAGCCTCATCTGGCGCAGCTTCAGCAGTTTCCATCTTCATCGGATTATGTAAGTGGATCTGGTGAGATGGTCCCTGGATACCCATTTCTTCGTAAACTTGGTAACTATAACCCGCAATCCACAACACCAACATAATTGGGATTGCTGTCCAAATTACTTCTAAAGTCACATTACCTTCAATGTGAGGCCCATCACCTAAATCTGTAGCTTTTGCCCGATGGAAACAAATAGAATAGAAAAGAGTAGCAGTTACTCCCAGGAAAATTAAAGATCCTAATGTTACCAAAAAGCTAAATAAATCATCAATCAGATGAGATTCAGCAGCCCCTTGGGGAGGAAGCCAAGAATAAGCCTGTTTACCAATCCAGAGACTAGTAAGAGTTACCGCAACTGCCCCAGTAACAATGGTCAAAAAGTTGAGAAATTGCCGAATTTTCATAATGGTCAGTTGTTAGTTGTCAGTGGTTAGTGGTCAGTGGTCATTTGTTAATGGTCAGTTGTGAATTGTTAGACAAGAATTTTTACACCAATCACCAATCACCAATTACCAATTACCAATTACCAATCACCAATTACCCATTACCTATTACCAAAGATTTGATTGATGTCTTGTCCTGCTCGTAGTAATTTATCGGCTGTATTGTGAACACCAAAATCTGCTGCCAGGTGCGCTCCTAATGTTCCATGAAAATACATCAGCAACATAATAATTACACCGACAACCAGATAAGAAATTTGCACTTCTCTCTCTTCATGTTTGCCGATAACGTAACGTTGCCAACCTCGCCAAAAGGTCATGCCAACCATCATCGCTAATAGTAATACACCACCCACACCATGCCACATCATTGTGGGCATTGCCAGCATTCCCCAAGGACTTTTGATATCTGCTGGTGGGGCTGCTAATAACATTTCATAAAAACCTGCACCAACCGTGAAAAATGTAATCACAGATGCAGCAAAAATGTTGTACCAACCGACATCAAATAATTGAGAACGTTCAACCTTAATTCCCAAAAAATTGAATAGCCATTTTTCCAAAGGGAAGAACACACCTAAAATATCAAAGATAATGGCAATGATGAATAAACCTAATGTGAGGTGTACCAAATTAGGATGAATCGGAATGGCATAAGGTAAACCATTTGCACCCATTTGGTGACTAATTTGGTCTAATAATTCTGAGTTCATGGCAAGATTCCATCCTTTACCGCTTCCACAACAGGTACGGTATGTAAGCCATACACCCATACCAGTTCATCACCAAGATATACTTGAAAACCAACCAAGGCTGTTAATAAAACTGCCACAGCTATATAATGAAAAGGGAGTTTTTTCGGATTACGACTCCGCAAAACATAACGCCAAGCAGTAATAGTGGCAATAATACCTGAAAGTGACCAACCGATGAGAGTATGAATATTTAAAACTGATTTAGCGAGTTCGTAGGGTTTTGCTAAACCAGCCTCAAATTGACCAAAAATAATTGCCACAAAAATAGCTACAGTGGCAATACACATATTCCACCAACTCACCTCAAACAAAGTAGTTTTACCAGTTACATAACCAGCGAAATCACAAAAAACAGAAAATAGCACCATCGCAATTACAAAGTGAACCACGATAGGATGTAAAGGATCTGGATATGGTAAATTATGCTCATTCAATGAAGTGAAAAAATCCAGCATTAAATTCTCCTAGACTGATTTACTACTCCTTAGCCAAACTTAAATAATTGCTAGATACTCACTCACTGATACCAAAAAGTTATTTGATAAATCTGGTGTGAGTTTGCTGCAATGTATAACCGTCAAGTGATTTCTTCATAGTCACAACAGTAATTATGGATGTAGCTAAACTAAATCACTGTGAGAGGTTGAATTTACTAGACGTAAATTTTTATGAATTGTCAAAAAAACTAAAAGCAGAACTTCTAGAATTAACGAGAGAGCCAAAAGCAGATTTTGATCTTGGCTCTATTACAATATTTTTAAATCAAAACCAAATATTTTTATGTTTATTGATGTACAATAAAAAATTATCACTTTGTGATTTAAAAAACCGAAATATATAGTTTTTATAGTAGGTAGGATGAAAATGAAGCTGGATAGAATAATATTTTAAGAATAATTGAACGCAGATAAACGCAGATAAACGCAGATAAAGAGGGATGAATTAATGAATTTTATGATTCTGTGCAACATTTTTTCTTTGCGTCTTTGCTCCTTAGCGCCTCTGCGCGAAACAAAAATATATTTCACTTACCTGATATCTGCATTCATACCCACCAAATCCCCAAATCCCTAATTAACCTTGATAGGGGTTATCGAGTCTATCCACAGAAACATTAACCGACAATGGTAAACGACCGGGATTTAACCGGGGTTCAGCCGCATAACCTACAGGTACTAAAACAGCAATAGCGATATCAGGATCATTCTCAGCCCCAATTATAGCTTTAACCTGTTCCTCAATCCAACCATTCATAAAGCAGGTGGATAAACCCAAGCTTTCAGCTGCTAATACTAAATTTGTAGCAGCTATCATGGCATCTTTAATGGCGTATTCCCGGCGCTTGTCTCCTAAACTAGCTTGAAATTGCGGAATCGCACCTCTAAAGTAATTAACTGTCCCCTCATTCCAAGCCCCAGTGGCTGCACCTTGTTCTAAAATGGGTGTGATATCTTTTTCTCCCGCAGCAGCGTCAGCAGCAAAAACAAAGGTAACAGGCGCTTGGATAATTTGCTTTTGATTCCAAGAAGCAGCACATAACGCTGCTTTTTGAGCTTCGTCTTCAACTAAAACGATTCTCCACGATTGGACGTTAAAACTACTGGGTGCAGCTACGGTTAATTCTACCAGTTGCTTGAGCAATTCTGGGGAGATGGGGTCTGGTTTGAAGGTTTTGATGGAACGACGTTGTACTATGGCGCTGGGTACGTCTAATGCTGGGATTTGGGTGTTTGCAGTCACGCTATTCTCCTCTGTTTTATCCTATCCGCTTAGGGTAACGCTTTTTTGTACGCAGTTCGTTGGTTATTGATTAATTTTTTTTCTCACGCAGAGGCGCGGAGGCACGGAGGAGGTAAATACGGAGTTTTAATCCTTTGTAGGGAGATTTATTACAGAAATTCCCAGTGTTTTTAACTATGATTTTGCAGCAATATACTTGTCTAAGGTAGCAGATAATGTAGTTTTAGGAACAGCACCAACAACTGTTTTGACTTGTCGTCCCCCTTTAAACACCATCAATGTAGGAATACTGCGAATTCCGTAATGACTAGCAACGGTAGGATTTTGATCAGTATTCAGTTTTACTACTTTTATCTGTCCTTCGTATTCCGCAGCCACTTCTTCAACTACAGGAGTTAGCATTTTACAAGGACCACACCAAGGGGCCCAAAAATCAACTAAAACAGGAGTTTGACTTTCTAACACTTCTTGCTTAAATGTGGCTTCGGTGACATTGGTAATTGATGACATAAATTGTCTGCCTAGATTTAAAGTCAATAATTCAATAATATCTAATCAATAGGCGTGAAAATATGTTGATAAGTTTAATTTTGCTAAGTTTCTTGAATTGTTAATTTTGTCCTGCGGTATCAGAATTTTGATCAGCACCACAATGATGACAATAAGGTAATTCTTTATAAGTCAAATTATGACAGTTATGGCATTCAATATATTGATAATAACCGCAGTGGGGACAGTGGCTATCTTGAGGACGAATTTTTTTAGCACACCGAATACATTGTGATTTTTGAATTCTGTTAACTGCTTGAATTTTAGGATTAAATACAACGGTTTGAAAGAATTTAATCATGCCAAAACCAACTAAAGGAATTAGCAAAATATAAGCGTAACTAATTAGGAAGATTAATCCACCAAACAGGGAACTAATAACATCAAATAAGAATTGAAATATTATACCAATTTGCAGAAATTCAAATATTTTCAGAATTAACGGAATTAAAAATATAACTAATAAATGCCAGCTAATTAATGCTATTAATCCATATCCTCTGCGTTGGCTGAAGTTATTAACTAATAAGGCAATGAGAATTAACGGGAGTAAAAAGATAGCCTGAAATACTAATTGAATGCTGGGATACCAAAATGATGCGTCTTTATAACCTTTTTCAACTTGATTAAATTTAGTTTCCTCTTTGAGAAAAGACAGAAAATTAATACTTTCAGGTTTTGTCAGCAGTTGATTTTGCAGGTTAGCAATTTCCTGTTTCAATGTGGAAATCTTCTCGCTATTTTGTGCTAATTCCTGTTTAGCTTTTTCTGCGCGAACCTGATTAATGGAATTACCTGAAGACTGACCAGCAATTTTTTCTAATAAGCTTGAATCATATTGTTGACGAATAGTATTATTTGCTTGTTCAAGACGACTAATTTTATCCTGGGTCTGATTTATTGTGGTGAGAATTTTCTGATTTTGAGGATTATTCAGTTTATCTTTAGATTCACCGTAGTTCAAACATATTTCGGAAACTTTACCCAAATGTCCAATTTCTACATTTTGATATGTTTGCCGAACTCTTTGCTCATTGTTACCATAAGGTAGTGAACTTCTCAAAAATTCATAATCTTTATTTTTGGTAGTTTGGGTTTTATAATTATTCCATTCAGAATAACATGGATAAGCTTGAGTTGGGCTAAGATGCCATTCACTAATATTATTTAAACCTGTAAAAACGTTAATTAAAATGAAAATATCAACTAAAATAATGACAATCAAACTCACTTTATTGAGTGGTTCATTATTGACTGTTCGAGAGTTATTAAAAAATTGATTTGAAAGACGGCGTATTCTGGTGAACATATAACTATCCTCTATCTAAAATATACACGAAATAGTAACTTAAAACCCTAAATTGAATTTAAAAAATTCCACTCATCAAACCAAAGTGATATATCTACTTGCTCAATTAATTCAATAAATTCAGTTTTTACATCAAAACTAATTCCATGAGGCTGTAAAGTAGCGGAAATAACAGTTTCCACATCATCTTTTGTCATCAATTTAAAAAGATATTTATTTGTAAAACAGTTATTAACGTGCTGACGTACCTTAGTATTTAGTTGTTGGTCATTAGCTTTCATATATTTATTGTCTAAGACAGTATTTAATTTAATTTGAAGATTTTTATACCAAAATGCTAAGTCCTCATATTTCTGATCATTATAGCGGGTTGCTAAAATAAGTTCATGATTTAAATAATTAGTTTGTAACTCATTTTCCAAAATATTAATATCAACATTTATACCTTTTTTTAATAACCATTTGTTTAACAATCGAGCTAATTTTGGTATATCAGTAAAGAGAGTTGATTCTAATGTGTAAGCAGACCAAATATGAGATTTCAAGTAAATTCTATTCTGAAACTCATTATTAAGTCCAGATTGATGAGTGTCAATCAAAAAATCTCTGTCTATTATTAATACAGATTTCTCCCAAAGTGTTTGATTGTTTTTAACTTCCGAAAAAACGGTTTTGTAATGTAAAATTCTCTCAGAAACTTCACTAACTCCTCCTAAAACCCAATAAACATATTTTTTATTATTACTAATATTCTGCTTGAGTAAGATATCAATTACTTGTGCATCATCTGCACCTTCAACAAAGATTAGAGTATCTGATTCAATGGCATTTAAAAAATCTAACCCACTCACCATTCCTAATGCACTAATAACCGGATTAACTTGAGAGGGATAAATACCAGAAAAGCGCGAATTTACTGCTATCAGATTATTGCTATCTATGGTTTTATATATGCCTGTAGGTTGACCATCAAGATGGAATAAATTAGATAAATTTGCACTACGAATTAACGCTTCGTTATGAGTTGTGATAAAAATTTGATTTTTTTCAGAGAATTGCACTAATATTTTTAATAAACGACTCTGAATTTCTCTATGAATATGACTATCAGGTTCGTCCAAAAGAATCAAATTTAAGTCTTTTTGAATGGAAGAAGGATGATAAAGATTTAGCAAAATTTCAATAATTTGTAAACTGCCACTACCTAGAAGTGCAATATCTTTTTCAATGTCTATTTCATTATGTTTAAAATTAAATACAACTGTTACATCTTTTTGAATTTGGCTAACTGTAGAAATATTCATGCTCCGATTTCGATTGTAAAGAATAAAAGATAGAGCCTCTAAAAAACTGCTAAACAAAGAAGGATCAGAAGAGTTATAAAGTTGATATAACCGATTACGAATAACCCTTGATGAATCACGATTGATGATAGATTCTTGAATTTGTGGGATTGTTACGAATCTTTCTATTTGGCGAATTGCACTAGAAGGTGAGGTATAGTAAAAACTAAAAGGAGAAGGTAAATTTTGGAAAAAATTATTGAATTTATTAAAATCATAACTGCCAAAATCAAGTAACTCAATTACATAATTACGTCCTGAACTACTAATTTTAAAACATATTGTGATTTCTTCATTATCATTGGCAAGTGTCGCGGATAATTCAATTTTATTGTTTTTATCTCTTTGATAAAAAATATCTTCAAAATTAGGACTCAAAACACTATTAATTTGATCAAAATATTTGTCTTGAGTAGTTCCTAAAATATAGTCATTTCTTCTATAATTACCAGTTGCTCTAAGGGCTTTTCTAATTAATTTAGTAAAACATTCATGCCATAAAGATAACGCTTGTAGTAGTGTAGTTTTTCCTGAATTATTAACTCCAGTAAAAATATTAAGAGTCGGATTAAACACTACTTCAATATCTTGAAATAACTTAAAATTCTTCACTTTAAACCGGGAAATGTGCATAATATTTTTTAAAAAATAAACAGATTGAATTAATTTTAGAGAGATGTATTGTAAAAAAATACAACTACTACACTGTAATTTATGCCCTGTTTACCAAGTCATCGGTTATAGATGAACAAACAACAGTTACATTCATTTTGGCACAATCATAGGCGAAACGTATAGATTGAAAAAACTCTTGTTCCTCTCTTCTTTTGCGCCTCTGTGTCAAATAAATTCATCAAATTTCAGTATATTTGTAGCTAAATTATTCCTTTTCTTCTATTGGCTGGGTAATAGCCTGACAATATCTAATTAAAGTATCAATGCGTTCTTCAATATTTTTCAACCTAGATTGTAATGTTGTTAATTGCTTTGCCCCTTGGAGAAACATCATATCTACTTCCAAGAGTCGTAACTGCTTATTTATTTCCGTTTTATAAGATTGTTCCCGCGAATTAGCATCAACCAACGGGACAATTTGCTGGATAAAAAATCCCTGCAACTGGGCTAAATTCTGCTTTAATTTCTGTAAATTAAGTTTACCTGCCGTTACATTAGCTCGAAACTCATCTAGAAATGTTGCCAATTCCTGATATTTATCACAATTAAAAGACATCTGTTGCTAGTTAAGATAGTATTAATGTCAAGAAAATTTTCTCATACAACCGAAATTTCTTTTGTTTATTATCAAAATTACAAGCCTTAAAATCAGATTTAAGGCTTGGTTTGCCGTCAATAGGTATTTTTTATGATCTTTGCAGGCAAGCTGCTATGGATGATGACTACAAGCAATTAGGGCATCATCTCTAAGCCAGCATCTATTTTATAGGCGTGCTGTCAATTTTGCTTTTCTCTTAACCTATCCACCAATTACCTTTTTAATTTTATGAGTAGTGTAGCTGTCAAACCCCCTGTTGATGTTGTTCTCCCAGATTGGCTTAACAAATGTTTAATTGCACCACCAGCACCGATACTTACAGAGGAAGAAGACCGAACGTATAACGGTAATGCCTTAATTTGTCGGGCTTTTCAGTTTGCATATGAACTGCATGGGGGTCAAATTCGGAAGTCGGGAGAACCGTATATTGCCCATCCTGTTGCTGTAGCTGAAATACTCCGTGAATTAGGTGGTAGTCCGGCTATGATAGCAGCCGGATTACTCCATGATGTAGTTGAAGATACAGAAGTTACAAGTGAAGATATAGAAGCCCGGTTTGGAGCAGAAGTGCGGCTATTGGTAGAAGGTGTTACCAAACTGTCGAAAATAAATTTTACTAGCAAAACCGAAAGTCAAGCGGAAAATTTCCGGCGAATGTTTTTGGCTATGGCGCAAGATATTCGCGTAATTGTGGTAAAACTGGCAGACCGTTTGCATAATATGCGAACCCTTCAATATATGTCCGAAGCTAGTCGTCAACGCAGCGCCCAGGAAACACGAGATATTTTCGCACCTTTGGCGAATCGCTTAGGGATTTGGCAAATTAAATGGGAATTAGAGGATTTAGCATTTAAATATTTAGAACCAGAAGCTTATCGAGAAACTCAGCAATGTGTCGCGGAAAAACGCACGGCACGGGAAGAAAAATTACTCAAAGCTACGGATACTTTGCGCCGTCGGTTACTCAAAGCTGGTGTTAATTGTCTGGAAATTAGTGGTCGTCCTAAACACCTTTATAGCATTTATCAAAAAATGCAGCGGCAGCAAAAGGAATTTCATGAAATTTACGATTTGGCAGCACTGCGAATTATTGTTCAAACCAATGAAGAATGTTATCGGGCTTTGGCAGTGGTTCATGATTCTTTTCGTCCCATTCCTGGTAGATTTAAAGATTACATTGGCTTGCCTAAACCAAACCATTATCAGTCTTTGCATACCGGAGTAATTGGCTTGACTGGCCGCCCGTTGGAAGTGCAAATTCGGACTTTGGAAATGCACCATATCGCGGAATATGGTATTGCTGCCCATTGGAAGTATAAGGAAACTGGGGGTTCTGAAAATACTCCTGTGACCAGCACTGATGAAAAGTTTACTTGGTTACGGCAGTTGCTAGATTGGCAAAGTGATTTAAAGGATGCTCAGGAATACTTAGATAGTGTTAAAGACAATCTATTTGAAGATGACGTTTATGTCTTCACCCCAAAGGGGGATGTTGTTCCTTTAAGTCCCGGTTCTACAAGTATAGATTTTGCCTATCGGATTCATACGGAAGTCGGAAATCACTGTGCGGGGGCGCGAGTCAATGGGCGAATTGTTCCTTTATCCACGCGTCTGCATAATGGCGATATTGTGGATATTATTACCCAAAAGAATTGTCATCCCAGCTTAGATTGGTTAAATTTTGTTAGCACTTCGGCTGCGAAGTATAGAATTAAACAATGGTACAAGCGATCGCGCCGGGAAGAAAATGTTGCTAGGGGACGGGATTTATTAGAGAAGGAATTGGGGAAAACTGGTTTTGAGAATTTGCTCAAATCAGACGCTATGCAAACTGTGGCGGAAAAATGTAATTATCACAGTGTGGAAGATTTACTCGCCGGTTTGGGTTATGGGGAAATTACCTCAAACTTAGCACTGAACCGCTGGCGGGAAATTGTCAAAGCTAGACAACCTGTAAGTGATGTTGTTCCATTTATTCCCAAAGAACCAACGCCAAAAACTTCACGGGATATGTTAACCACTAGTTCCCGTGCTAGTGATTCCCCAATTATTGGTATGGAGGGTTTGGTTCATCATATCGCTGGCTGTTGTACTCCCATTCCTGGGGAAGCGATTGTGGGTGTAGTGACGCGACTAAGAGGAATTTCTATTCATCGCCAAGGCTGTCATAATGTAGATCCTGTTGAGTATGAGCGTTTAGTCCCAGTCCGCTGGAATTTAGCTATGGAAAACCGCAGTCGTACTCATACTTATCCTATTAATATACAAATTGAGGCTATGGATAGGGTAGGAGTATTAAAAGATGTTTTGTCACGTTTGAGTGACCAGGGGATTAATGTCCGTCATGCTCAAGTGAAAACTTCTTTGGGACAACCCGCTTTGATGAATTTGGGTATTGATGTCCGCGATTGTTCTCAGTTGGAACATTTATTTGTGCAACTTAAGAAAATGAGTGATATTCTCAATATTCGTCGGGTTTGTGAGGTTGAGGACTGCGGTTAGTGGGGTTTACAGCTATTTTCAATTTTGTTTCGCGCAATCTCTCTTAGAGATCCCGAAGGGTAGGCGCTAAGGAGCAAAGGCGCAAAGGAAGAAGATAGCTGTAATTTAAAGGTTTTAGACGATTTCATTTAAGGTTTGCAGCAGTTGATCAATTTCTGCGGCTGTGTTGTAGTGGGCTAGTCCTATGCGTAATAAGCCACCTGATGTTTCTACGTCTAATTTTTCGGTGAGGTTAACTGCATAGAAGTTGCCGTACCAAGCAAATATTCCCTGTTCTCCTAATATTTTGGCGATTGTTTCTGGTGTTTTTCCTTCTATGCGAATAGAGACGGTTGGTGTCCGCCATGTAAATTGGCTGGGTTCGGTAATACCATAAAGGCTTAAACCGGGGATTTTTAATAATCCGGAAATTAGCTTTTTGCTTAATTCTCTTTCATATTGTTGGATGGCTGACATTGCTACTAATAATGCGGCTCGTCGGCTATGATAAGCTGATACTAATTCATGATTCTCTTGTTCTGGTGCAGTCAAAAATCGAGGACAATGGAAGGTAGTTAAACCTTCTCTGTCGGCTTCTATTAAGGATGAAAGTAATTCGTTATCTAAGATTGGGGAAACATGACAACCTAATTTTGTTAAATAATTAATTGCTGCTACTAATCCGGCTAAACCTTCATGATTTAATGTTCCTGTTTCCCATCTGGAAGGGACTTCTTCTGATGCGGGTTTAACTTTATAAGGGGAAAATTTGGTTAAATGTTCTCTTTTTCCGTAGAGGATTCCTAAATGGGGGGCAAAGAATTTATAGGCGGAACAGGCGAGAAAATCACAGTCTAAATGATGAACATTTATCGGTGCATGGGGGGCATAATGAACGGCATCAACATATACTAAAGCCCCGAATTTATGGGCGAGTTTGACTATTTTAGCAATATCATTAATTGTGCCAACGGCGTTGGAAGCGTAAGTTACTGCTACTAGTTTGGTGCGGGAATTTATCTTTTTTTCTAAATCGTTTAAATCTAAAGTACAGTCGGCGATATTAATATCAACAGTCCGAATAATTACGCCTTTTTCTTCTAAGGCATACCAGGGAGAAATGTTGGCTGCATGGTCTAAGTCTGTAACAATTATTTCATCACCAGGTTGTAGTTCTCTACCGATAGCGCGACTCACGGAGAAGGTGAGGGTGGTCATATTTGCGCCAAATACTACTTCATCATTATCGCATCCTAGGAAGTCGGCGATCGCTGCCCTGGCAGAAATAATCAAGGCATCGGTTCGCATACTGGTAGTAAAAGCACCGTGAGCATTGGCATTTGATCTAACTAAATAATCACTAATTGCGTCTAATACTCCACCGGGTACTTGTGTGCCACCGGGTCCATCAAAGAAAATTGCTGGTTTTCCGTTGATTGTTTGTGTGAGTGCGGGAAACTGGGAACGAATCCATTTTATGTCTAAAGATTCCATGATTTTTCCTCTTTTTTATGATTTTTGTTTCGCGCAGAGACGCTAAGGAGCAAAGACGCAAAGGAAATACAATAACTCATATTGTAGTCTAAGATTCAATTTTGTTGTCTAGGAAAAGCAACATTATTTAAAAGGTTAATAGGGTTGATATTTTTTAGTAATTGCATTTGTTGTTGATTTTTAACTAATAATGCCCCCGCAAATCCTAGTGAGTTGACAGAAATTTTCTCAAATTCTTCTTGTTTGCGGGGGATAATTAACATCCATTCTCGCGTAAATAAAAGATTATATGCTCCTGATTGCATATTATTTTCTAGAGGTTTAATTCCCACAGTTCGCAATAAAGTATGATATTTTTCTAAGGTTACTTCTGCACTTTCTCCCATTTTAAGAGTAGTGAAAGCGTGTAAAAAGGGAAATTCTGGAATAGTTCCCAGATCATTTTCTAATTTTGCTGTTTTCAAAAGTGGTGAAATGGGAATATCTGTTTCTGTAAAAGGAACAATTTGCAAATGTTTATGTGGTTGACTCGCACCGGCAAGTTTACCACCATTATAAAATACTAACCCATTAAATTCTGCTAAACAAGCCCATACTGCTGTTAAGTCTTCTAGGGTAAGTAGGCTTTCCTGTGGTTCAAAAGCGCGGGTGATTATTAATAAGTGATAATCAACAACATTGAATTTATTTAAAATACAAACATGAGTATTAGAGATATCTGTGACAAATAAATCTTCTTCGTAGGGTAAAAAAGGATTAAATTCTTTACCAGTTTTAGTCGCTTCTTGATCTTTTTTAGCCTTATCAGCGTTTTTGCGGTTGATATTTTCTAAAATTCTGATAACAAACTTGATTCCATCTTTTTCAAAAATTTCCAACTCTGTAGGAATAGATTTTAAAGCTCCAGATTTTAAAGCTAGTTCGGTGGTTTTTTTAAGACTTGTCCATAATGTACCGGGTTTCAGTCGAATTTCTTGCTGGTGCATATTTTATAGGAGATAAATAACAATTTTATATCATAAATTGGTTACATAAAATCAATAATTTTGGCTCTAACGTTCCCTTTATGTAAACATTTATTGTAGGTTGGGTTGACGTATGTTACCCAACAACTCTTACTATCTTAACGCCAATGTTGGGTTTCACTTTATTCAGAGCATTAGAACCAAAATTTCTGGTAATATTGGATTTCTATATAGTATAATTAAAATCAGCAAATTATCACCATTCAAGAGGTGAATCATGGTTCAAACCTTAACCAAATCAGTCAGCTTTGAGGAGTTTATCCAATCCTATCCAGAAACAGGATCACGTTATGAATTACACAATGGAGAAATTGTAGAAATGAACCCACCAGTAGGAGATCATGAATTCGTAATTGGTTTTTTAGCCCGTAAGATATCAGGAGAATTAGATAGACTTAATCTTTCTTACCTCATACCTAAAACAACATTAATCAAAACACCAAAATCTGAATCTGCCTATTCACCTGATATTTTATTACTCAATCCTGCTAACTTACCTAATGAACCTTTGTGGAAAAAAGAATCAACCATTACTCAAGCTGCTTCAGTTCCTTTAGTAATAGAAATTGTTAGCAGTAATTGGCAAACAGATTATACTCATAAAACCAACGATTATGAATCAATGGGTATTTCTGAATATTGGATAGTTGATTATGGTGCTTTCGGTGGTAAAAGATTTATTGGTAATCCTAAACAACCGACTATTTCTATTTATTCTTTAGTTGATGATGAATACATAGTTAATCAATTTAGAGGTAATGATTTAATTATATCGCCATTATTTCCAGAACTCAAATTAACACTTTCACAAATTTTACAAAATATATAAATACTGTAAGCGTCAGATACCCGACTTGTTTAAGAAGCCGGGTATCTGATCTGATCTAAGAACAATATAAAGTATCTCTTGTATCCCTTTTTGTCACGGGATTAGTACCTTTTGCCAACTTACATAGTTTCTTTTGTTCATCTTGACGCAGTAGTACATCGGTAAAATCTGCACCATCTATTATAGCACCATCAAATCTGGCGTTAGCGGCAAATGCTCCTTCTAATATGGCGTTGGTTAAATCGGCTTTAATCAATCGCGCTGAATCTAATGTAGTATTAGTTAGGTCTGCTCCCTGTAAATTTGCTGATTCTAGATTGGCGGCGAAAAAACTAACACCTCTTAAATTAGAGTGACTAAAATTACTGTAGCGAAGATTTGCTTTAGTAAAACTAGAATCTGTTAAATCACGTCCAGAAAAATCAGCACTGATCAGAATTTCTTTGTTATATTCCAGTGCTACAGCAGTAGGGACAAAACTTGCTAAAGCTGTGGTGGAAATGATTGCCCAAAGTAATAAACTGAGTATGCTTATCCAATTGCGATGTTTAGTATTCATGGTATTGTTAATTAATGGCTAATCCTTCTCCATTTAATTATGCAGATATTGGTAACATAGGTGAAGACCTGGTAGCCAAATGGTTACAATCTACAGGTTGGGAAGTTTTGCAGCGTCGCTTTTGGTGTCCTTGGGGAGAAATTGATATTATCGCTCAATATCAAGACTCAATTGTAGCGTTTGTTGAAGTGAAAACCCGCAGTTCTGGTAATTGGGATGAGGGGGGAAAAAATGCCATTACTCCCCAAAAACAAGCAAAAATTTGGCGGACGGCGGAAATATTTTTAGCTGAATATCCACAAAAAGCTGATTATGCTTGTCGCTTTGATGTAGCACTGGTTCACTATCAACCAGAAACTAGAAAAATTATTGGGGACAAATTTTTAGAGCGTTTATCTATATCTGGATATGAGTTTAAACTGCAACAATACATTGAGGCAGCTTTTGATAAATAATAAATGCTATGGCGAAATTATTTTTACTTTGCGATACTTAATTTAGAACTGTTTAAGCGAGTGTTTCTGGACAATATCCTAAACCTCGAACAAACTGTTGTCTAAATGCTTCAATTTCTTCCCTTTCCGGGCTACCATGAGAAACAACTGCTACTTGGTAACGACGCATTACGTCTACGGGTGTTTGTCCGGCTTCTAAACTCCAAAACGCCATTTGGACTCTCATTGGTGGTTGATAGCTAATTCCCAATTCACTCAAGAAAGCTCGAAAATCGCCGTCTTGTTGATCTGAGACTGTTTCTTTGAATTTAATTCTGACTACCCAACCATCAATTTGATGAATCACGCTCACAAAGGATAGGGGAAGTTGTGGTCTACCATGTAGGTATTGAACGATTCTCAGGGTGAGGGTGGCATTGCCTAGATAGTATAAGTATTCCATCATCATGTTATGGGATTAAATTTAGTTCTACCTATCTATCTTCGTTAATGGGGTGGAGTTCCCGGTAGGGTAAAAGCACCCGTTCTTTTATGGGGAGATTTACCCAATCTGGGCAGAAGGCAGAAGGCAGGGGGCAGGGAGAAATAATTTTCCCAATTACCAATTACTCAATTACTCAATTAATATGAAGCAAAAAATACTACAAGCAGAATCACAAGATATCAATTTAGATTGTTCGTTGTCTGGTTATGAATACGAACTTCCACCGGGACGAATTGCCCAAAACCCTGCTGTTCCTAGAGATAGTTCTAAGTTATTGGTGGTAAATTCTCCTGAAACCGCTAAGACTATACCACCACTACATCACATTTTCCGTAATTTGCCGGAACTGTTAAAGCCGGGAGATTTGCTAGTGATGAATAATACTAAAGTTATTCCCGCTCGGTTGTATGGCTATACGTCTACGAGTGGGAGTGTGGAGGTGTTACTGGTAGAGGAACGGCGACATAATTGCTGGTTGGCTTTGGTGAAGCCAGGAAAGCGGTTTAAGATAGGCAATGAAATTATTTTTACATCGGGGGAACAGGGAAATAAACAAACATTAAAGGCAACAGTGGTTGAGTCAGATTCGGAAACTGGGGGGCGATTATTACAGTTTGAGTTACCGGAGCAAGTTCCTTTATTGCAGGTGTTGGGGACATTTGGACAAATTCCTCTACCACCTTATATCACGGCTTCTACGGCTGCTGATGAACAGTATCAAACAGTGTATGCGGCTGAAGAAGGAGCGATCGCCGCCCCAACAGCAGGATTACATTTTACACCGGAATTACTAGAAAAATTGCGTAGTTGTGGCATTAATCAGGCTTTTATTACTCTTCATGTGGGTATCGGTACTTTTCGCCCAGTAGAAGTAAAAGATGTTACTACCCATGCTATGCACGAAGAATGGATTGAAGTTCCTGCTGATACCGTTGAGCAAATTCGGGCTACTCAGGCTGCTGGGGGGCGAATTATTGCGGTGGGAACAACAGCGGTAAGGGCTTTGGAGGGTGCAGCACAATTGGGAGATTTACAGCCATTTGTGGGGAAGACAAATTTATTTATTTATCCTGGGTATAAATGGCAGGTTGTGGAGGGTTTAATCACCAATTTCCATTTACCCCGTTCTAGTTTATTGATGCTGGTTAGTGCTTTGATTGGTAGAGAAAGATTGTTGGATCTTTATCAAGAAGCAATTACTTCTGAATACCGCTTTTATTCTTTTGGTGATGCCATGCTGATATTACCAGAAGGGAAAAGCATTAAATTATGAATTTTTGATGAAGTAATGGATCATCTAATTGAGATTAGATTCAGGATGACTTTTTACTTTTCGTTACATATTACTCTTCGAGAAGCCGCTCCGCGTCTACGGTTTTTTTCCGTTCACCTACTTAATTGAAAAAATTATTATTCCCTATTCCCTATTCCCTGTTCCCTGTTCCCTGTTCTCTATATTGGTAAACGATTTATATCTTTATTGCAACCAATTACTACCATTGCAGAACCTTTTTCTAAACGTTTAGTTGGTTCGGGATTAATGATAAATTTACTATCATGACTCACAGCTAACATATTTAAACCATAGCGGTTACGAAGTTGAAGTTCAGCAATGGTTTTTCCATGAAATTCATCAGGAACAATTAATTCAACAATACTATTATCTGGGTCAAGATCAAATCTTTCTAAAATTCCCGGTTTAGTAAGTGTGCGTGCTAAAGCACAACCGGCTTCATATTCAGGAAATACTACATGATCTGCTCCCACTCGTTGTAATAATTTACGGTGAACTTCACTAGAGGCTTTTGCCACCACGTGAGGTACACCACCTTCTTTGACATTTAAAGTAGTAATAATACTTTCCTGAACGTAATTACCAATTGCGACAATAACGGTATCAAATTCAAAAATTCCGGCTTCTTTTAGTGCTGCTGGTTCGGTTGAATCTAGTTGCAAAGCATGACCAACAATTTGTTCGTTCAAAGCTTCAGAAACTTGCTTTTCGTTCACATCTGTAGCCAATACTTGATAACCTAAATTATGCAATGTTGAACAAACGGAACGACCAAAACGACCTAACCCAATTACAGCAAATTGGTGGTTATCTTTACGTAAACTGCGAAGAAATTTTAATGATGAAAGATTCATAATTGGTAATTGGTGATTGGTAATTGGTACACTAAATACGGAATGAATAATCCCTGTCCATAATGTAGTTGATTTTGATACTACTAAGTAAACCACCTAAATTAGCTATGCAAATAACTAACAGCGAAATCAAAGCTATGCGGGAATTAATGCCTGATTATACCCCCGGACTGGAAGCAATGGATCATTTAGAAAAGCACAATGGCGACATGGAAACGGCTTTTCAAGATTTATGGCAAGAAAAAAATGGTCAAGCTATGATGGGGGGAGATAAATCACTTTTACAAATCACCCTCAAAGCCTTGCGAAATGAACTTTGTGGTGATGATGGGTTTCGTGGTCAACTCAGAGAATATACCAGAAATCCGGGCAGTTCTCCTTTACTCACTGGTGTTATAGTTTCCTTAGTGGGTTTAGCTTCATCTAGTGGTTTACCTCTTGATCCTGCCATTGCGACCGTTATAGTTTTATATATCCTCAAAATAGGGGTCCATGTCTTTTGCGATTACACAGAACCGCCGGCTGCTAGTGGTGGAACTTTACCCCCAGCCAAATAGTTTATGATGTAGGGGCGGGTTTTCCCGTCCTCTGCTGATTGTGTCAATTAATTCTTGGAGGTATAGCAAATGGTAATGCAGCGGTCACAAACTAACCCAACTCCTCAAATTCTACCATTAGAAAATGGCGATCGCTTATCACGCCATGAATTTGAACGTCGTTATACTGAAAGTCTCGATATTAAAAAAGCTGAATTAATCGAAGGAGTAGTTTACGTGGCTTCACCTTTACGCTTTCAACGTCATGCAGAACCCCATGCTAAATTGATGATTTGGTTAGGAAATTATCAAATTTATACCCCCGGAATTAAATTAGGAATAGAACCCACCATTAGATTAGATCAGGATAATGAACCTCAACCCGATGGAGTTTTATTAATTGATGAAAGTTTAGGTGGAAAATCTCGAATTACCGATGATGATTATATTGAAGGCGCACCGGAATTAGTCGCGGAAATTGCTGCCAGCAGTGCAGCTTATGATTTATATGATAAGAAAAAAGCCTATAAGCGGAACGGCATTCAGGAATATCTTGTTTGGCAGAGTTTAGAAAATAAATTAGATTGGTTTGGGTTACATGACAGTGAATATATATTACTGCAACCTGATACAGAGGGAATTATTAAAAGTCAAGTTATGCCCGGATTATGGTTATCTGTAACGGCATTATTAGCAGGTGATATGGTTAAGGTTTTAGAAGTATTGCAAACAGGATTAAACTCACCAGAACACAGGGAATTTTTACGGCGTTTATCAGGTTGATGATATAATTTAAGTAGGATTTTGATTTTCAGATTACAATTTAATCAGAGAAATAGGCTTATTAGACAAAACAAATGATAACAGACTACATTCAATCAGCCTTAAAACGCGCTAAATATGAACTTTTAGAAGATGGTACTTTTTACGCTGAAGTCCCTGAATTACAAGGTTTATATGCCAATGCACCTACACTGGAAAATTGTCGGGAAGAATTAAAACAATCTTTAGAAGAATGGATTGTTTTAGGATTGCAGTTAGGACATAATATACCTGAGTTAGATGGTATTTACCTTGCTTTGAAAAAGGATGTAGCTTGATGCCAAGCTTTGCACCTATTAGTCGCCGGGATTTAATTTATTACCTGAAACAAATTGGCTTTGATGGTCCATATTCAGGGACAAGACATCAATTTATGGTTAGAGATGATGTGAGGTTAATAATTCCTAATCCTCATGAAGGAGATATTAGCAAAAGCTTATTAGCAAAGATATTAAAACAAGCTCAAATTAACAGAGATGAATGGGAAGTGCTTTAAAAATTTATTATTTTTCTATTTAACGCAAAACCTTTAACCCGTCTGGGAATGAATTCCCAGTCTCATAGCAAAAGTCATCTAAAGATGACTAAATAACCTGAAAATTGTTTAGTAAACTTTAGTTTACTTTGGCTATTAGCCCTGAAATTCATTTCAGGGCGGTTGTGAAAGCAAACAAAACAACCGTATTTATTTTATCACTCTGGTAATCTCTCTAAAAATCGCCAAATTCGATTTTGATAGCTAAAGCTAGTTGATAAAAGTCCCGTGCTTGGGCATATTCCCGCATTTCTTGGGCTACTATTCCCAAATTGTGGTATGTTCTAGCTTGAGAAAAGCGATCGCCAAATTCGATAAAGATAGATAAAGCTAGTTGATAAAAGTCCCGTGCTTGGGCATATTCCCGCATTTCTTCGGCTACTATTCCCAAATTTGTAAAGTTTAAGTAATGAGATTTTCTAAAGTTTTAAATCTAAATACACCAGAACGCCAAGCCCAAAAATCAGGAGCAAATTTAGCTAATCGGTTAATAGCGTAATCTGGTAAAATGAACAAAATAGGATAAGGGACAGTTTTTTTATAAGCATCCCTGACAAAATTCAAATCTTGTAAAAATGGCGGATATTCACCAAACACACCAATAGATTTTTCTAAACCTTGAATAATTAATACTAACTTTTTATTTGCTTCTTTTTCAATTTTTGGCAATTTTTTGACAATTTCATCACGTAAAAAGCGCAAATTAGGATCAGCAAATTTGAGAATTACAAATTGAATTTCCTCACATTGGGAATTTGTTTTTAATGCCTCAATTAATAACTCTCCATCAGGAGGAAAATTAATCTCAATAAATCCCAAAGTGAACTTTTCAGAGAAATCAATAAACGTCAATAATTCCGCCAAAATATCTTGATTCAGAGCGACAAATTGCCCTAATTCGGCGTTAAAATAATGTTGTAATCTCTGCCTGTGCTTTTTGGAAGAATTCATTTTGCTTCACCACTGGGTTAGGATATCATTAATATCTGTTTCTTCATTTACTTCTAAATAAATGACATGATAGTTTTATTCCCATTGACTTTGAATCTTTTTCAACTCTGTACTTTTGCCAAATGACAAAGAACCCAGATGTGTAGGGGTAAAGCCAGAGCTAAACCCCTACGTTTAGAATCAAACAATCAAGCCGTTTTGAGTATAATAACTGGGGAATGTGGTATCTAATTTCCGTTCTTCCTGAGTTCGATATCAATTGGTAATTGGTGATTATCCAACAAGGAGATTTTCTTCGGGATAGTGGATTCTGCTAGGACGAGGATCACCTAATATAGATGACATTAATAATAAAACACCAACTCGACCAATATACATTGTGAGAATTAAAATTAATTTTGCTGCAATAGAAACAGTCCCTGTAATTCCTGTAGAAAGTCCGACTGTGCCAAAGGCTGATACTACTTCAAAAAGAATTTGAATAAAAGCCAATTTGGGGTCGGTAATACTAATTAAAACTGTGGCAACAATGACTGTAGCTAATGAACCAAACACCACCCCTACGGCTTTTAGAATTAAAGAAATGGCAATTTTGCGATTATATAATAATACCTCTTCTTTGCCTTGAAGAATTGCATTTGTACAACTGGTAAGCACTCGTAAAGTAGTGGTTTTGATTCCTCCTCCTGTACCTCCAGGACTTGCACCAATAAACATCAAAGCAATCATAATGAATAATCCAGCATTAGTCATTTTCCCAATATCAATACTATTAAAACCAGCGGTTCTGGTACTAACTGACTGAAACCAAGCGGCTAATATTTTATCAGATAAACTTAATTGTCCAAAGACACTATCGTTTCTGATTTCTACAAAGAGAATTGCAATTGTTCCTAACACTAATAATATTAAAGTTGTGCTAGTAGCAACTTTGAAATCTAGAGAGAATACTAAATAACTTGTTTTTTTGACTATGCGGTCACGTAACCACAAATACATATCCAGAATTACTTGATAACCAATACCTCCAAAGATAATTAAACAGCCAATTGTGATAATCACTAAAGGAGAAGATTGATAACTTATTAAATTGTCTTTAAATAAACTAAATCCAGCATTATTCCAAGCACTGACACTATGAAAAATAGCTAACCAAGTTCCTTCTTGCCAACCTTTTTCGGGAACAAAGACTATCATTAATAAAAATACTCCCGTGAGTTCAAATAATAAGGTAGTCGCAATAATAGAACGGATAATTTGACTGCTACCACTCATGCCTGGACGGTCTAAAGCTTGTTGAATTGCTACTTTTTGTCGCAGGTCAAATTTTCTGCCAATTAATAACATTAAAAATGTGGTAGTTGTCATATAACCCAAACCACCAATTTGGGCTAATAAGGCAATAAACAACTGACCTAAAAACGAAAAATCAGTACCAGTATCTACCACTGCTAAACCTGTGACACAAACCGCCGAAGTTGAAGTAAATAGGGCAACAATTGGGTCGTTCCAATTACCATTACCAGTAGAGAAAGGCATTGTCAAGAGAATTGCTCCCAAGAGAATGACAGCGACAAAGCCCAAACAAATTGTCCGCGCAACAGTCATAAGTAATTAAAAATGAAAAATAAATAAACTTTGTGCAATTAGGCTATTTTGACATCTTACCAAGGTAGAATTAATGAGTTATTCCCAGGCAGAAAAATATCCCTATCTAATTAAAAACATAGATGGTAGCCTAAGAATAAGTTTTTTTTCAATTTCCTGTCATTTTTTAATTATTAAATTCATGAGTCAAATACTTTACAAACAAATTCAGGAATTTTACGATGCTTCTTCCAGTCTGTGGGAACAGATTTGGGGAGAACATATGCACCACGGTTATTATGGTGTAGATGGTAAACAGGTAAAGGAACGCCGTCAGGCACAAATTGATTTAATTGAAGAGTTGCTAAAATGGGCAGATGTTAAGGGTGCTGAAAATATTCTTGATGTCGGCTGTGGAATTGGTGGTAGTTCTTTATACTTGGCGGATAAGTTTGGGGCCAATGCCACGGGAATTACATTGAGTCCTGTACAAGCCGCTAGAGCCACCGAAAGGTCTTTGGCAATGAGTTTGAGTCAAAAGACTAGATTCATGGTTGCCAATGCCCAAGAAATGCCCTTTGATGATAATTCTTTTGATTTGGTGTGGTCACTGGAAAGCGGTGAACATATGCCAGATAAAACTAAGTTTTTACAAGAGTGTTATCGCGTGTTAAAGCCCGGTGGAACTTTGATTATGGTGACATGGTGTCATCGGAATACGGATAAGTCACCACTAACAACGGATGAGCAAAAGCACTTAGAGGATATTTATCGAGTCTATTGTTTACCTTATGTGATTTCTTTAGCGGAGTATGAAGCGATCGCTTGGCAATTACCATTAAATAATATTCGCACGGCTGATTGGTCAACCGCAGTTGCACCTTTTTGGAATGTTGTCATTGATTCAGCGTTTACACCCCAAGCATTTATCGGTTTATTAATGGCTGGTTGGACTACAATTCAGGGGGCATTATCTTTAGGTTTAATGCGTCGAGGTTATGAAACTGGATTAGTTAGATTTGGATTATTACGCGGGACAAAATAAGTCCAATTCTGTTTAAAGATGTACTCAATTTAAGGATAAACGAACCACAGAGGCACAGAGGACACAGAGAAGAAAAAGATAAGGTTAGGAAATTCGGCGCAGTTTCATAAAGAAATGGTATAAGTTCAATTCCTTTAGGTGCTTACGAACAAAAAAGAGCAAAAAATGAATCAATTTTATAAACAAAGTTCTGCTATTTTTCCAGGAAGTTGGTTTTATTCTTTTTGGAAGTTTTCCCGTCCCCATACAATTATGGGAACAACTTTGAGTGTTTTGGGTTTATATTTAATTACCCTGGGTGTCACTTCGACAAAGTTTTCTGGTTTGCATATTAGTCAAATTTTAGCAACATGGATTGCTTGTATCTGTGGCAATATTTATATTGTTGGTTTGAATCAATTGGAAGATATTGACATTGATAAAATCAATAAACCAGATTTACCTTTAGCGTCGGGAGAATTTACCAGAGGACAAGGACAATTAATTGTTATTATTACTGGTATTGTGGCTTTGGCTTTAGCATGGCTAACGGGACCATTTTTAATGGGTATGGTAACGATAAGTTTAGCAATTGGTACGGCTTATTCTTTACCACCAATTCGTTTAAAACAGTTTCCATTTTGGGCTGCTTTGTGTATTTTTTCGGTGCGGGGAACGATTGTTAATTTAGGTTTGTTTTTGCATTTTAGTTGGGTATTGCAAAGAAGCCAAGGGATTCCGGGTGCAGTTTGGGCTTTAACGGTGTTTATCTTGGTATTTACATTTGCGATCGCTATTTTCAAAGATATTCCTGATATGGAAGGAGATAGATTTTATAATATCACAACTTTCACCCTCCAACTCGGACAACAAAAAGTATTTAGTCTCGCACTTTGGGTATTAACAATCTGTTATGGAGGTATGATTTTAGTAGCTTTATTCAATCTTGCGGAAGTTAACACTATCTTCATCTTAATCACTCATACAGTAGCTTTAATTGTGATGTGGTGGCAAGGTGCTGGAGTTGATTTACAAGACAAACAAGCCATTACTAATTTCTATCAATTTATCTGGAAATTGTTTTTCATTGAATATCTAATTTTTCCTGTTTCCTGTTTATTAGCTTAAACTCATGTTAGCAACATTTCCTACTTCCAATATTATCGCCATTTCCGTAGTCATTTTTGGTCTTGCCATTCTTGGTTATTTAAGTATCAAAACATTGATTACTTCTAATTTATTTCAAAAAGGCATCAATTTTTATCAAGCTAAAGATTTTGAAAATGCTGAAATAGCTTTGAGAAAAGTCATTGCTATCAACTCTACCAATGATATGGTACGTTTGCTGTTAGGAGATATTTTAAATCAGAAGGGACAAATTGCCGAAGCAAAAGCGTTATTTTGTGGAGTCATTGATAGTAGTCCCAAAAATCCTGATGCTTATTTACGTTTAGCGAATATTCTCATGCAGGAACAACAGGAAGTAGAAGCGAAAAGTAATTTAGTTCAAGCAAAGGAATTATTGCAAAAACAGCGTCAACCAGAAAGGGCTAAAAAGGTTAGTGTTTTGTTAGATAAAATGTCTAAACTGTGATTTTTAGGATTTTGATGATTTTTGTGATTATTGATGTTAAATTAATAGTCCATTTGCTTCTTTTATTACTTGAGAGATTTCAGGTTTATCAGAAGCAGATAATTATAATCACATTTTGACTATCCTTATCCATCCGATTTTTGATGAGGGATACATTTATGCTCATTGGTGTCAACTTAACGCAAAATCTTCATCCCGCAAGAAACTCAAGTTCCTTGCTAATAGCGAAAGTCATCTAAAAGATGACTAAATACTAGGAAAATTCATTAGTCCGTTTTAACGGACTTGAGCTATGAGACAGGGAATTTATTCCCTGACGGGTGTGGAAGCCAAACAAATAAGCCATCTGTAACCTAAGTTGACACCAATGAGTTATGCTATATCCCTACTTATTTTTATTATCAATCCTAATCACGAGGGGCATTGAAAGCTTCCCAAGCAGCCTTAGCAGCATTTTGGAATCTGTCGCTCAAATCTGTGACATCCTTATGCAGTAAGTTCCAATTATGCTCCAATTCTTCTTGAATTTTAGCCCAAGAATATTCTAAGCGGTCTCTTTCGATCAGTTTGTCTTTTTCAATAGCTTCTCGTACCTGACGCACAGCATTTAAATAGGTTTCACGGGTAATAGTTCCAGCCGATTCAGCTTCAGCTTGGGCGCGGTTCTTAATCGCCTCTAATAATGCTGTAGTTTCCTGTTTAACTTCATCTATTTCCCCATTTTCGCTGGTATGAAGACTAATTTCTACGATTTCTATAGATTCAATATTGTTAGTAGTCATAGTTGCCAGATCCTGTTGGTAAAGTTTACTTGTGGATGAATATTGCACCTGTAATCATCATAATTTGGTCATCAGTTAATTGGGGATTTATGAATATACTTATGACCAAAGATAGATTATTAACGACTAATCAGTTGCCGTTCTAATTGTAGTAAAGCTTCTACTCTTGCTTCAGTTGCTGGGTGACTAGAGAAAAGATTTCCCAAAAACTGCCCAGAAATGGGATGAATAATTAATAATGGTTCAAAAGCTGGGTTAGCATTCAAAGGCATTTGTCTAGCTGTAGATTCTAACCTTTGTAAAGCCCTAGCTAAGGCGCGAGGATTACCTGTTAATTTTGCCGCACCAGCGTCAGCGGAGAATTCTCTAGTGCGGGAAATAGCCAACTGAATAATTGTTGCAGCCATAGGGGCAAAAATAACTGTAGCTAATACACCCAAAGGATTGCCACCTCTTTCATTATCCCGTGAACCGCCACCAAACCACAGACTATAACTGAGCATTTGCGCGAGGAAAGAAACAGCCCCAGCCACAGTAGCCGCCACCGCTTGAGTTAAGGTATCACGATTAATAATGTGGGTAAGTTCGTGGGCAATTACGCCTTCTAATTCATCCTCTGGGAGGATGTCTAAAATCCCGGCGGTGACAGCCACAGCCGCGTGTTCAGGATCTCGTCCTGTAGCAAAAGCGTTGGCAGTGGGACTAGGAACAATGTACACTCCCGGCATGGGAATATTGGCACGGCTAGATAATTTTTGGACAATACGATACAGTGCTGGTGCTTCCGCTGCGGTGACAGGCTGGGCGTTATATACGGCTAAAGCAATCTTATCTGATTGATACCAGGAGAATAAATTAGTCGCTGCTGCTAACCCAATTCCTATAATCAAGCCCCCCGTACCACCAATTACCCAGTAACTAATTGCTATCAATAAGCCACTTAGAGTCCCTAGTAAAATAGCCGTTTTCAGTTGATTTCCCATCTTGATAACTCTCCTACTTGTGCTGTATTAATTTTTATAACTTTGTCTGGACAACAGCATCCTTTTAGCCACCTCTTGATTGTATCGAGTTCAATTTTGAGGTACAGTGATGAAAACCTGTCACCAAAGTACGGTTTTCCGTTTGAGGCTGATTCAAAAAAAGACTAATAATGTTACAACAGACAGAAATTCGTGTTCCCATTGCCATTAGTTTAGGGGCAATAGCTGGGGCTTTAAGTCGCTATTATTTAACTTTGTGGTTGACAAACCGCTTTGGTTTTGGTTTTCCCTATGGAACTTTTTTTATTAATATTAGTGGTTGTTTAGCAATGGGGTTTTTCGCAACTTTAGCTATGGAAAAAACAGCGATGATTTCCCCAGAAGTTAAGTTGATTGCCGCTACAGGATTTTTAGGTGCATATACTACTTTTTCTACTTTTGGGTTAGATACAGTTGGCTTGTTACAACGTGGTAATTGGTTAGCTGCTGCTGGTTATTTTTCAGGTAGTACAATTTTAGGAATTATCAGTGTTCAATTAGGGATGGTTCTTGCTAGAATGTTCAATTAGAAGTTATGGGAAATTAATCAATACAGAAAATGGTGCAAACACAATCTCTGATCAACGATAATTCTATCACAGAAATATTACCTGGAGGGAGTAACCCAGATGCTTTTGAATTAGCAGAAGCATGGTATCCAGTTCACTACCTTCAAGATTTAGACAAATCCAAACCCACACCTTTCACTCTTTTGGGTAAAGATATTGTGATTTGGTGGGATCAAAAAAACTCATCTTGGCAAGTATTTATAGATCAATGTCCTCACCGTCTTGCACCTCTTTCTGAAGGCAGAATTAATGAAGATGGACTATTAGAATGTCCTTATCATGGTTGGTCATTTGCTGGAGATGGAACTTGTCAAAAAATTCCCCAACAGGTTGCTGGTGGAAAAGCAGAAACTTCTCCAAGAGCTTGTGTTTCATCCTTACCAACAACAGAGAAACAAGGATTATTATTTGTCTATGCTGGTAATCCAGAAAAAGCTGTAAATACGAAAGTTCCTGTAGTTGAACCCATCGAATCAGCACCAGAAGGATGGGTAATCATGAACACTTTTCGAGATGTTCCTTATGATGCTTTAACATTATTAGAAAATATCCTTGATCCTAGTCATATTGCCTTTACGCATCATCTTACAGTGGGAAATCGTGCCAATGCTGCACCTTTAGAATTAGAAATAGTTGAATCAGGAAAACATGGTTTTGAAGGGATTTGGAAACAAGGATTAAAAGCGGGACAATCGGGAAAACTTTCCACAACATTTATTGCCCCTGGTTTAATGTGGCATGATATTAATGCGGAAAAAGGCAGAATTTTAACTGTTGTTTATGCTGTCCCCATTCGCAAAGGTGAATGTCGGATCATTGCCCGTTTTCCTTTTAAGTTCAAGTCTAAACTACCAGGATTTTTTATTAAAATTCGTCCTCGTTGGTATGTCCATATTGGACAAAATGGCGTTTTAGAAGATGATCAAATTTTTCTCCATTATCAAGAACGTTATTTAGCGGATAAAGGTGGTAGTGCTAATTTTAATAAAGCCTTTTATCTAGCGACAAAGGCAGATACTTTTGTGGCTGAGTTACGTAAATGGGTAAATCAATATCATGGGGAAACATTTCCGGGGGAATCTTTACCACCACTGTTATTGAATAAGGAAGGATTGCTAGAAAGATATCATTCCCATACAGAAAAATGTGCTAGTTGTCGTCAGGCTTTAAAAAGGATTCAACAGTTAAAATTCTGGTGTGGTGTTCTTACTATTCTGGCTTTAGCTAGTAGTCCTTTATTCGCATTTTTGGTAGAAACAAAATCAATTTTATTCGTGATAACAGAAACATTTATTCCTCTTTCATTGGGTGCAGCATGGTGGAAATTAAATCAATTAGAAAAGCAGTTTTATGAAGGAAGAATGATCCCCCCTCGTAATTTACCAGAGAAAAAAAGATAAATTGGCGGTTTCAAATTTCACTGAATACTATTCTTTTCATCTGTCTGAAGTGTGGGGTGGGTTTTTTATGGTCGTTAGATGGTAAAATGAGTCACTATAAAAATAATTATCTTTATATATTCCTCAACCGATGATAATTTGGGAACCAGGGCAAACAATCAACAAAGGTAAATATATCATTCAAGGTAAACCCTTGGGTAGTGGTGGTTTTGGTATTACCTACAAAGCTTTAGAACCCAAGACGGGTAAATTATACGCCATTAAAACTCTCAATCAGCAAATGCAATTGCGAGAGGACTTTGCAGCCCAACAAGTTAAGTTTATTAACGAAGCTTTAAAAATAGCAAGTTTTGATCATAAACACATTCTCAAAGTCCATGAAGTTATCGAAGAAGAGAAAGTAATTGAGGAGGAGAAATTTAGATTGGTTGGCGTGGTGATGGAATATATTGATGGGGTAACTTTATTTAAGTATGTCCAAAATAAAGGACAACTTTCCGAAAGTGAAGCACTACTATATATAAATCAAATTAGTCAGGCTTTAGAATATATTCACTCCAAAGGAAGTTTACACCGCGACATTAAACCCGAAAATATTCTCTTACGCCAAAATCAACAAGAAGCCGTTTTAATTGATTTTGGTTCAACTCGCAGTATGGCTAAGACAAGCATGACTATCTCATTAACAGAAGGTTATGCACCTATTGAACAATATCGGGATAAAGGCAATTTTGGACCCCATACCGATGTTTACGCTTTGGCTGCAACTTTATATTATCTTCTCACGGCTGATGGACTTAAACGAGACTCAAAATCTACTCCAGCACCCGCATACAAACGTGAACAGATTAAAACTTTTGACTTTTTAGTAAAACCAAAAGTTTATAATCAAAGTCTTAGTCAGAGGGTGAATGATGCTATTTTGGAGGGTATGGAATTAGAACCGGAAAACCGGACTCAGACAGTATTGAAGTTTCGGGAAAATTTGGGTTTAGTTAATATTGAAAAAGAGCAAGAAATACAATTAAAATCAGAAGTAGGAATCAACTACACCAAATTGCGTGACTTACTAGCAGCACGGAACTGGAAGCAAGCAGACTATGAAACCTATCTAGTAATGTTAAAGGCTGTAGGCCGTGAGAAAGACGATTTGATTAGAGAAAAAGAACTATTAAACTTTCCTTGTGCTGATCTTCGCACAATTGACAAACTATGGGTAAAATATAGCAATGGTAAATTTGGCTTTAGTGTCCAAAAGGAAATTTACTTGAGTGTCGGTGGTATAGCTGACGGCAAGTATTACGAGGAAGCCTGGAAGAAATTCGGTGACAAGGTGGGATGGAGAAGAGAAGCAACTTTTATTGGAGTAGATATCTTACCCTACCCTGAGACAGCACCCAAAGGACACTTACCCTATACTACCCTGTTCCCTACCTTGTCTAGACCTGTTCCCATGTTTCTAGTTCCCTATTCGACCCTTTGGGGTCTCTTCTCTCGCGTTGAGACTTGTAAACTGTAATATTTAAGAGTTACAGAAAATTATTAAGTCTGAATCAGGATAACCAGGATTAAAGGATTTACAGGATTTTATTTTCTGATGAAAGCTTCCCCAATTCTGAAATAATTAATTAGATGAACGAGAAAATTACTTCCTTCCCACACAAAGATGACTGATATTTTTTCTCTGTGTCCTCCGTGTCCTCTGTGGTTCGTTTAAAAAAAATTAGTAATCTAACAGTAATATCAAGAATAATTGAACGCAGATAAACACAGATAAAGATAGACAATCAAAAATCAAAATATGATACTTTCAAACAACATCCTGTAAATCCTATAATCCTGGACATCCTGATTCTGACAAATTAAAATATTAGTACACCACAAGTAAAATCAACATCCCGTAAATCCTAAAATCCTGATTCTGACAAAAAATGCTATATCTCCAAGTAGAAAATATTACTAAACGATGAGACACCCAAAACTAGAAGAAATTATGCAGGAATTGTGTAATAACTTGCTTGAAACATACCAAGATCAACTAATTGCAGTGATTCTTTTTGGTTCTCAAGCGCGTGGTGATGCTACTCCTGATTCAGATTTTGATGTATTAATTATACTTAAAGATTTAGTGCAAGCAACCAAAGAAATTGAAAAAATTGGCTTTTTTCTTAGTCCCCTTTGTTTAAAATATAGTGTAGTAATTTCTAACCTATTTTACTCCCTCAGTCGTTTTGAAAAAGAACAAACAATGCTAATCCAAAATATCAAAAAAGAAGGTATTTATTTTTATGAACAAAGAACAAGAGTTTCTAGTGCAAAAAGCTCAAGATAGTCTGCGTGCAGCTAAAATTTAGCTGGTGAAAATCTACCTGATTTTGCTGCTTATCGTGCCTATTATGCCATGTTTTATATAGCTGAAGCATTCCTGGTAAGTGAAAATCTCAGTTTTAGCAAACACTCCGCTGTAATTAGTAAATTTGGCGAACTTTTTGCCAGAACTGGTAAAATTGATCCTAAATTTCACCGTTATCTAATTGATGCAGAACAGATACGTTTAAAGGGAGATTATGATCGCTCTGAACGTTTAACTAATGGTAATCTAACAGTAATATCAAGAATAATCGAACACAGATAAACGCAGATAAACACAGATAAAAATGGACAATCAAAAATCAAAACATGATACTTTCAAACAACATCCTGTAAATCCTAAAATCCTGGACATCCTGATTCTGACAAATTAAAATATTAGTACACCACAAATAAAATCAAAATCCTGTTAATCCTAAAATCCTGGATATCCTGATTCAGACAATAATATAATTATTTCGTAGCAACTATTTTGATTATCAAGCGATCGCTACAGTAAGATCAATTATGATTCTGCACTATTATTACAGGGTTAGTGATGGTGTCATTTCTTCCTTATCATTATCAAATTTTTAGTTGGGTTGCGCTTTCGCTTAACCCAACCTACCATTTTTTAACTTTACTTTACGCAAAGACACAAAAAACACTTTGCGCCTTTGCTCCTTTGCGCCTTTGCGCGAAACAAAACTTAACTAGGTTGAACCTTATCCAGCAGCGTCAGGTAATGGTTTTTTGGGTGTTGCCAGTTGCATGATGATTTCTAGTAACCAAGGGGCGAGACGTTGGCATAATACGGCTAGGTGAGATTGCCAGCCTACTAGGATTTCTGCGGTATCGTTTTCTATGCCGATAACGAGGGCTTGGGCGACTTGTTCGGGTGTCATGGGGATCACTCCTCGAAATGATTGCAAGTCACGCACCATGTCTGTTTCCGTCAGAGAAGGGAGTAAGGCGATAACACGGACATTGTGTTGGGCAAGTTCTTGACGTAGTGCCTGGGTAAATCCGACAATGGCAAACTTAGTGGCGGAATATGTGGCCATTGTCGGGGCGGCAACTTTCCCCATTAAACTGGAGACATTGACAATGATCCCCCTTTTTTGACTAACCATGCGTTTGGCTATCAAGTTGGTGAGGGTGTACATTCCCATCAAATTGACGGAGAGTTCTTCTTGCAGTTGGGGAAGTTTTGATTGCAGAAATGAGTTTTGATGTGCGACTCCGGCACAATTTACGAGGAGATGAATGGGTCCATAACTTCGCCAAAGTTGGGCTATGGCTATGTTGACGTTGATTGAGTGAGTTAAGTCTAAGGCCATGATTGTAGTTTCTACGCCCAGGGCTTCGATTTGGGCGGCTACTTCGGCTAACTTTTGGCGATCGCGTGCTACCAATATTAACCTTTTCATGCCCTGTTTGGCTAATTCTAATGCGATCGCTTTACCAATGCCACGGGAAGCCCCGGTAATGAGTGCAACTTTTCCTTGAATCTTCATCGGTTTTCACCTCTAAATTCTTCATTTTTCATCTTCCTTTTGCCTTCTTGGCAATCAACAGGGAAGACGATTGATGAACGGTAAACAAAAATCAAATTTCAATTCAGCGACAGGAACGAAGATACTTTTTCTGCTCATCTGCAATACCCCTTTATTGCTTCTCAACAGCAGAAATTCCTCGTTGTCAGGATTGTTTAATCAACATAAAAGACTGTTGGCAGGATGGATAAAGCTCATTGATTTTACCTCTCTATTTGCTCCGAGCATTCACCAGTGCTGTCGTACCTACACACATTAGCAACTAAATCAAGTTCTGGCAATCTTTTTTAATCAGGATTTCTGAACAGTCGTTTTCCTAAAGTATATATATCGCGATCTTAATTTATATAAGTTTTTATGAATAGTGAGCAATTCATATCATGATCCCCTCACAATTGGTTGATTTTTGTGACAACGAACACATTTTGTAACTTATTCAAGACAATTAATCTGTTGCATTTATAAAGTATTAGTTATATTTTTCAGGAAAATAATGGCTAACGTCACGCTATCAGCACCAATTTATAGACATAGGAAAATAATTATTAGCAAAAGTGAATACTATATTTCTCCCTCAGAATATTTAGAAGCTGAGAAATCTAGTGAAATTAAACATGAATATATTTATTGATGATCAAGTTTACGCAATAACAGACGCTAGAGCATTAATATCAAATTATATATGCTGCGAAGGAATTTATTTTATGATTCATCAGAGTTAAAATTTACCTTGTCATAAATATCAGCCAGAGAAATTTGACAAGAAACAGAAGTTAAATTCAAAGTATCGTTAATGTCTTCATATTCTAAAAACATCCATTTTTTATGATCAGTTTTAACGTATTGTTCAACGTGCATTGTGTATTGGTCAATTAAAATATATTCTTGAAAACTAGCAATAGTCCGATAAGCTGCAAACTTTTCATCTCTATCATAACCTTTGGTAGATTTTGATAAGACTTCAGCAATCATCACTGGATTAGTAATAGTGTCATTTCTTCCTTCTGCAAACACTAGGGGAGTTTGGACAACCATGACATCAGGATAAGTATGAATCCGTCGTTTAGGAATCCAAAGCCGTTGGTCAGTATAATAGACTTCGTAAGGCTGACGCTTGAGGGCAAAATGTATGGCAACATATAAATTACCAGCTATTTTATTATGATTTGGTGTTCCGCCTGTCATGGGGATAATTAATCCATCAATATATTCGTGACGTAGTTCTGAATTTACCTCAAATTCTAGATATTCTTCAGGTGAACA
Source organism: Dolichospermum sp. UHCC 0406 (assembly GCF_009712025.1). Taxonomy (NCBI): domain Bacteria; kingdom Bacillati; phylum Cyanobacteriota; class Cyanophyceae; order Nostocales; family Aphanizomenonaceae; genus Dolichospermum; species Dolichospermum sp. UHCC 0406. The sequence continues at coordinate 192,092 of NZ_VILA01000014.1, read as the reverse complement.
GTAGCGTGTTTCTTGTGCAATAGTCATGATATTTAGATATTCAATTGTAGGTTGTTATATTTATTCAAGTTGTGTTTTTGGTTTCATCAGCTTTCACTTTTTGGTGAACCATATAAATAGTAATCTAAATTTTTTGACATATCAGATGGTAGCTTTTTCCATTCTGTTTGATGAATTTGGCTAGTAATATTATCAATTAAATTTCACAAAGATGGGGATGATAAGTTATTGGTAACATCTCCAGTTGGATTCTCGGAAGTTATTTGCTTAAACCTGTTTCTAATGAATAGTAAGAAATTTAAGACTTCTTCAATTAAAAAATCCTGTGCTTGAGTAATTTCTTTGATTAGTTCTTCTTTTGTTGTCATGACTTCACCTTGTTTACTTCATGATTTATATCATTTTTAGCTGCATAATTTTGTTTAATTCTTTGTTGAAGATCACCAAATACCTTGCGACGTTCACGTTGTGAAATTTGAGATATTTCGTAATTTATATCATCACTTGCATGATAACGTTTACGTAGTGGACGTACATAAGTTATATGAGCAGTTGGTTGATTTTCATCGCGTTGATTCTCATACCATTGATTAATCAAAGAAACAATATCATTTATTGCCTCTTTGGTTAATTCTCTAAATTCTGGACTTCTATTAAATTTTAATTTGTTACTGTTTTCGTTATTAAGAATTGGTTCGCTAATCCATTTATAGTAGCCATTATCATTGTCGAGGGTAAAGAAAAATAGACATATTGGAAAATTACACTTTTTGAATCGTGATTGCAGAACATCTACATCTGCTCCTTCTATATTGAAAACAGCATCATTTTGAATTATTTTAGGTGTGGACTTTACAGCTTTTATTTCCACACCAAAAAGCCTATTAATATCCTCACCATTTTTGCTAATTGAAACCAGAATATCTAAATCATGGTCTTTTTTATCTCTATAAACAATTAAATCATCCCGATCAGTTAAACAGACTATTGCTAAAGCTTTTGAACGTAAACCAATATACCAAAGTTGTTCAGTTTGCATTGTTTTATCTCCATTGTTGATCAGTAAATTGAGAACTTAAAATTTTCTGTGTATTCTGTGTGTAAGGTTGCCAAAAATTGTTAACTTCATCCCAAAGGATTTCTCTATTTTGTTTATTAATAGGAAAATTAGTAGATAGACTTGAGAGAGATGTTAAATTTTCACCATTAGCAGAAACTAAATAACCTTCTTTTTTAATTTCATCAATCCCTGCCTGCTATATAAGTTGGTGCTAGATAAGATGCTATACCAATTATAGATTCCTTTTCTACTTTCACCTTCAGACGTTTATCTTTTTTACTATAACCTTGCCTAGTAGTTTTGACTTGTACAAAGAAATAGGGAATATATGAACCTGCACCTACTAACTCCACAATAAAATCAACATACTGCCATTTATCTCCTAAAAACTGCGGCTTAAAAATTGGACTAGTATCAAGGTGAAATTTAGTGATTAAAACTTCAAATATCCTCTCACCTCTTTGTCCTAGTGCATCTCTCATTTTCTTATATATACCCCTATCATAATTCAAGTTATAGTTTTCTTCACACAATATAGGGTAGGCAATTTTGCCCACCCCATACAGACTTTACACAGTTATGAAAAACTAACCTAAATTAATTCCCTTCCCGCAACTTATCCAACACACTACGATCTTCCAAAGTCGAAGTATCCCCCGATATTTCCTGTCCTGATGCCAAATTCCGCAGCAAACGCCGCATAATCTTACCAGAACGGGTTTTAGGCAAAGCATCAGTAAACCTGATTTCACCAGGACGAGCGATCGCTCCAATCTCATTGACAACGTGCTTTTTCAGTTCCTTACTCAACTCCTCACTGGCTTGATAAGTCCCTTCCAAAGTCACAAAAGCCACAACTTCCTCACCCTTCAAATCATCCGGTTTACCCACCACCGCAGCCTCAGCCACCGCCGGATGAGACACTAGGGCAGATTCTACTTCCATCGTCCCCAAGCGGTGTCCAGAGACATTCAGAACATCATCCACGCGCCCCATGACCCAGAAATAGCCGTCCTCATCCTTTCTCGCCCCATCACCAGCGAAATACGTATAATTACCATTTGTGGGCGGAATATGTTCCCAGTAAGTCCGCCGGAAACGATCAGGATCACCGTACACAGTCCGCATCATTCCCGGCCAAGGATGACGAATTGCTAAATAACCACCTTCATTATCAGGGACAGAATTCCCATCTAAATCCACCACATCCGCAATAATACCGGGGAATGGGAGAGTGGCTGAACCTGGTTTAGTGGCAATTGCCCCAGGTAGAGGTGTAATCATAATCCCACCTGTCTCCGTTTGCCACCAAGTATCCACAATTGGACAGCGTTCACCACCAATGATTTTGTGATACCACATCCAAGCTTCGGGGTTAATGGGTTCACCTACACTTCCCAGTAATCGCAGAGAAGAAAGATTACGTTTTTTAGGATGATGTTCACCCATTTTGATAAAGGCGCGAATTGCCGTTGGTGCAGTATAAAAAATATTAACACCGTATTTCTCAATTACATCCCAGAAACATCCAGGATTAGAAGCACGGGGCGCACCTTCATACATGAGAGTGGTTGCCCCGTTGGAAAGGGGTCCATAAACTATATAGCTATGTCCCGTAATCCAACCGACATCGGCAGTACACCAATATACATCAGTATCTTGAAGATCAAAAATCCATTTGGTGGTGATATGGCTGTATAAGTTATAACCGCCTGTGGTATGGACTACTCCTTTCGGTTTGCCTGTACTACCGGAAGTGTAGAGAACAAACAACATATCTTCGCTGTCCATTGGTTCTGCGGGACAATCAGCAGAAACGCCTTTTTGTAAATCGTGCCACCAATGGTCACGTCCTGCTTCCATTTGTATTGTTTGATTTGTGCGCTTGACAACTAGCACATCTGTAATGCTGGGGACTGCATTGTTTTCTAAAGCCTTGTCTACCTGTTCTTTGAGGGGGACAATTGCATCTTTGCGCCAACCACCATCCGCTGTGATCACTAACTTTGCTTCCGCATCATTTAAGCGATCGCGCAAAGCTTCAGCACTAAAACCACCGAAAACAACGCTGTGAGGTGCGCCAATTCTCGCACAGGCTAACATGGCAATGGCAGCTTCGGGAATCATCGGCATATAAATCCCAATGCGATCGCCTTTTTTTGCTCCTAGCTGCTTTAATACATTTGCAAACTGGCATACTTCCCGATGCAATTGGGCATAAGTCAGCGTCCGTGAATCTCCCGGTTCTCCTTCCCAAATCAATGCAGCTTTATTTTTCCGCCAAGTAGTGAGATGTCTGTCAAGACAATTGTAAGAAATATTAATCTTACCGTTGACAAACCACTTAGCAAAAGGTGGTTGCCAATCTAGGACAGTGTCCCATTTTTGAAACCAGTGTAACTCAGTTTCCGCCAATTCTGCCCAAAATTGTTGAGGATCTGCTTTGGCTTTGTCGTAAAGTCGCTGATAATCTGCTAAACTTTTGATCTGGGCATTTTCTGAAAATTCACTGCTAGGCGGAAATAGCCGCTTTTCCTGTAAAATGGATTCTATGGTTGGTTGAGACATAATGATGGATGCAAATGATAATGATATTGTGACTGAAAACTATTTTTAACGAAGTTGTGCTGAGTGTAAAGATTATTTACTGATCTGCTCAACTAGTCCTACTCTAGTCCGACAATTAGTTAATGCTGAATTATTCAGTACACCCTAAGATAAAATAATGATCATGTTTTTAACAACCTTATTTACCGATTTAGTAGGATATCACTCTTTAGATGCTGTGTTAGTGTTTTACAATAGGGTATAGTTTGCAAGCCAGAGAAATTAAGGATAAACTAAATTTACTAATCGAGCAAGCCGCTGAAATAGATCCAAGTCTCACGATAAAATTAAGAGATATCAACCGTTGGATTAAACATATCAAGCTTGGTTCACTGATATCCAAACCCATCGTTGTCGCTTTTTTATTAGAAGTAATTACGGACTCTAAGGTTTGGTTAGCAATTAAATCTTTACCTTCAGAGGAAGAGCAAAAACTCCAGTTTGAGCAAATGACCGCCAATGAAAGATATTGGTACAGTTGTCTATTTCCTAAATGGATAAACGCCACAGATACCAAATTTTATATTTGGAAGAAAAAAATGATGGCGGGGGAATTTAATCAGGCTGATAGTGATATCATTAAATATATAGCTCAGGATGTTGTTCATCGAGAAGGGGATTTTTGGCGGCGTTATATAGCTGACCTTTCTATGGCAACAGACCTGATAGTTAGCAATCACCAAAATAAACCACTCTGTATTCAAGTTACCAGTGTCAGTGAAGAATTTCATAACACCAAGTATCAAAAGTGGCAAAATTCACTGCAATTGTGGGAAATAGAAAGAGGATTATTTCTCAGTTACAATCCCCAAGACAATGATTTTATTCATCAGCTAGTCAATGTTGCACTGTATAACAGTGATCATCTTGCGGAAGGGAAGTATATGAATTTTTCCTGATTCCCGAATATTGAAATCGAAATCTGTGTCCTAGCTAACATCATTAATCCGCTGAAAACACCATTTATGGTTAACCAACAACAGACTAATAATAGCGCTCAACTCGAAAACCTGACAGAAGCGTTAGCAGCAGCTCGGAATATGCAGCAAGATTGGTTAAATTATGGACTAAATTTTGTTCATATTTATGTCGAAGATGTGGAAGGTGATTGGCTAGAAACCTGGGGAGATGATGAAATATCTAATCCTTTATTTGATTCTATTAAAGACTTTTTAGTTAGTGATGATGATGTGGCTATAAAAATCAGAAATTATGTGGGAGATACATCATTGTTTGATTTAGCAGTAGATTTAGAAGAATGTTTGAGAATCTCTAGAGAAAATGACAAAATATCGGCTGTGAAAGATGTGTTAGTAAGTGATATTGATCTTGATATTGATAATTTGGAATTATTGGATTTAGCTAGTTATTTTGTCAACAAGTGTTGTCACAAAAATTCAGAACCTAGAATTGTTGAAGTATAGTTTTCGAGAGTTTCAGAGAGTTTCAGATCCCCGACTTCTTAGAGAAGTCGGGGATCTTGTTTGTGGTATATAATGTTTTAGCTAAAAACTGTACAAGCTAACAGTTATCGGTGTGAAAATTTTATACTATACATCTTGGCACAAAAGATGTCAAAGCTGCTATTGTTTATGCAGTACGAGTAAATAGAAAATCGGAATCACCATAAAGCGATAGGTTTAGTAATCTATAGTAACCCCATATATCCTAAAATTAAATCATGTACAGTAGCAGCAATATGGAAAAACTACAAACCGCCTCCAGACAGGCAGAAATAGAAGCAACTTTCATCACACTTGCCAATCAATGGCGGGAAGAAAATCGTGGTATATCATCAACTAACCAAATGTGTATGCACCCTGCCTATCAACAAATTATAGGCATGGGTGAAGTCGTCATACCTCTACTGCTAAGAGAGCTTGAAAAGAAATCTGGACGCTGGTTTTGGGCATTAAAATCTATTTCCAGAGAAGATCCTGTACCTCCAGAGTACAGAGGAAATACAGAAAAAATGACTAAAGCATGGCTCGAATGGGGAAAGCAAAGGGGCTACAATTGGTAAGTAATAACGCCTGGGTTAACTATGTAAAAACATTTATTGAACGAGATTTTCCTAACCTAGTCATCCACGGATACAAGCTTACAAGCCCAGATACAACAGATTACAATTGTGTTGCTTGGGCAGCAGAAGACGATCAAAATTGGTGGTGGCCAGATGCTCAAAATGAAGAATACTGGCCTCCAGATGTTCCTAGAGAGGAGACCATTAACGCTTTTGAGCAAGCATTTCAAACTCTTGGTTATGAAGTCTGTGAAGATGATACTTTAGAACCAGGATTTCAAAAAATAGCAATATACGTTAATTCCAATAAAACACCAACCCACGTTGCTAGACAATTACCTGATGGTAAATGGACAAGTAAGCTAGGTCAAGACGAAGATATAGAGCATAATAATTTACAAGGTTTAACTGGTAATCCTGGTTATGGTGAAGTTACCTGTATTATGAAAAGACCAATTTGAAACTAGAAGAATAGTTAAAAAAGCGATCGCTTACTTGACTTCAGATATATCATACTCGGTTAATTACTCCCTTCCCAGCACAAGATATTAACTAAAAACTGTTAATTTAAAATCCCCTTATTTTACCAAATACTAATATGTCATTTGTTCCTTTACATATTCACAGTGATTACAGCTTGCTTGATGGTGCTAGTCAACTACCAGAATTGGTAGATCGAGCGATCGCATTAGGAATGAAAGCGATCGCCCTCACAGATCATGGTGTCATGTATGGGGCAGTTGAACTCATTAAAATCTGCCGCAGTAAGACTATAAAGCCAATAATTGGCAACGAAATGTATATCCTAAACGGTGATATTGACAAACAAGAACGCCGTCCCAAATATCATCAAGTCGTATTAGCCAAAAACACTCAAGGCTATAAAAACTTAGTTAAAATCACCACAATTTCCCATCTTCAAGGAGTACAAGGTAAAGGCATTTTTTCCCGTCCTTGTATTAACAAAGATTTACTCAAACAATATCGTAAAGGTTTAATAGTTACTAGCGCTTGTTTAGGGGGAGAAATTCCTCAAGCAATTTTGAGTAATCGGCCAGATGCAGCCAGAAAAGTTGCTAAATGGTATAAAGAAGTATTTGGGGAAGATTTTTATTTAGAAATTCAAGATCATGGTTCTCAAGAAGACCGGATTGTGAATGTAGAAATTGTCAAAATTGCCAGAGAATTAGGGATTAAATTTATTGCTACAAATGACTCCCATTTTATTTCTTGTTTTGATGTAGAATCCCATGATGCCTTGCTATGTATTCAAACCGGCAAACTCATCAGCGAAGATAAAAGAATGCGATATAGCGGCACAGAATACCTCAAATCATCAGAGGAAATGCACCAGTTATTCCGTGACCATTTACCCGATGATGTCATTGCTGAAGCCATAGCTACAACCGAAGAAATTGCCGATAAAGTTGAACCTTATCACATCATGGGTGATCCCCAAATTCCCACACCCCAAATACCTTCAGGACATACAGCAGATACCTATGCAGAAGAAGTTGCTTGGGACGGACTTTTAGAAAGATTAAAACGCAAATCTCGCACCGAAGTAGATCCAGTCTATAAAGAAAGATTGGAATATGAATTAAAAATGATTCAACAAATGGGATTTTCCACCTACTTTTTAGTAGTGTGGGACTACATCAAATTTGCGCGAGATAATAATATTCCCGTCGGTCCAGGACGGGGTTCTGCGGCAGGTTCTTTAGTAGCTTATGCCATGAAAATTACGAATATTGACCCCGTACATCATGGCTTATTATTTGAAAGATTTCTCAATCCTGAACGCAAATCAATGCCGGATATTGATACAGATTTCTGCATTGATAAACGAGATCAAGTCATTGATTATGTAACTAATAAATATGGTGTTGATAGAGTTGCCCAAATCATCACTTTTAACCGTCTGACATCAAAAGCAGTGTTAAAAGATGTCGCTAGAGTGTTAGACATTCCCTATGGGGATTCTGACAAAATGGCGAAAATGATTCCTGTAGTTCGGGGTAAACCCACAAAACTGAAAGTGATGATTTCCGATGAAACTCCCGAACCAGAATTTAAAGCCAAATATGATAATGATCCCACTGTACGGCGCTGGATTGACATGGCCATGCGAATTGAAGGAACTAACAAAACCTTCGGGGTTCATGCTGCCGGTGTCGTTATTTCCGCAGAACCATTAGATGAACTCGTTCCTCTACAACGAAATAATGATGGTTCTGTAATTACTCAATATTTCATGGAAGATTTGGAATCATTGGGATTATTAAAAATGGACTTTTTGGGTTTGCGGAACTTAACCCTAATTCAAAAAACCATTGATTTAATTGAACAAAGTAAAGGATATCGAATTGATCCTGATGAAATTACCGGACAGGAAAGAAAAGCACAAAAAATATTAGCTAAAGGTGATCATACTAACTTACCAAAAGACGTTGCTAAAGCTTATTCATTATTAGAAGCAGGTGATTTAGAAGGGATATTTCAATTAGAATCTTCAGGAATGAAACAGATAGTCCGAGATTTAAAACCTTCAAACATTGAAGATATTTCTTCCATTCTAGCACTTTATCGCCCAGGACCATTAGATGCAGGATTAATTCCTAAATTTATTAATCGTAAACATGGTAGAGAAGAAATCGAATATGATACTCAAATTTTAGAACCAATATTAAATGAAACCTACGGAATCATGGTTTATCAAGAGCAAATTATGAAAATTGCTCAAGATATGGCTGGTTATAGCTTAGGACAAGCTGATTTACTCCGTCGGGCTATGGGTAAAAAGAAAGTATCAGAAATGGAGAAACAAAAGCAAAATTTTATTGATGGTTCGGCAAAAAATGGTGTAATACCCCAAGTTTCTGAACATTTATTTGGGGATATGTTGAAGTTTGCCGAATACTGTTTAAGTTATGACACAGAAATTTTAACCGTTGAATATGGTTTTTTAGAGATTGGGGAAATTGTTGAAAAACAGATTGAATGTAAAGTTTATACTATTGATAGTAATGGAATGCTTTATACTCAATCAATTGCCCAATGGCATAATCGGGGACAGCAAGAAGTTTATGAATATTTGTTAGAAAATGGCGCAATTATTCGCGCTACAAAAGACCATAAATTCATGACTGAAGCCGGGCAAATGTTACCAATTGATGAGATTTTTGCCCAAGGTTTGGATTTATTACAGGTGGGTGTTGCTGAATGAAAGGATGAATTTTTTTTCACGCAGAGGCGCAGAGTCGCAGAGAGTAGGAGCTTGCAAAATGTAATTGTTGACTTTTATACTTCAAAAAACAAACAAACTTAACCCGACTCAACAATACTTAAGATCAGTATTCACATCTCTTCTTTATTTACCTCTGCGCCCTCTGTGCCTCTGTGGTTCGTTAAAAATTAACTACTTAACTAACCACATATAACTATATACACATACATAGCATACTGATTATACAATTACATATCAGTATATTCTCACTGGTTTAAAGCCCATTAGTAATGGTAACTTAAAATACGTAACCATTTTAGACGGGTAAAGAAAATGGCTGTTGGCATAGAAGAACAGGGTAGCAAGTTTATCACCACCGAAGCAATCAAAAATCAAGACGGAGAACAGAAGGTTTGGGACGCTTTCCGTAGTACCTTTGCTGATAGAAACTGTATTGGATATTGGCGTTATCCCATTTTTTCCAAAGCTGGAGAAATTAGAAAAGAGCCGGATATCTTAATAGTTGATAGAGAATTTGGTGTAGTTGTAATTGAAGTCAAATCTATAAATATTGACCAAATTGCCGCTATTAATGGTCAACAATGGCAATTGCAAAATACTGATACCACAGAAATAAATCCCTACCAACAAGCAGAACATCAACTGCGAGCATTAATATCATATAGTGATAGAGAAACAGCACTTTGGCGAAAAGTTAATGGTAGAGCCATAGTTGCATTACCGCAAATTACCACAGAACAATGGCAGCAAAAAGGCTTTGACCAATTACCAGATATTCCGCCAATTATATTTCAAGACCAATTAGGAAAAGTTGCTTTAATTGAACAAATTCAACAAGCTAATATTGTCATTCCTGGAGCAGATTTAGAAGCTAAAAATTGGGAATTATTATTATCAGTGATAGGCGGTACACCTGTATTGCGGAAACCTCCCCGAAATCAAGTCAATACCACTGGGAAAACCCGTTCTAATGTCATTGATAGTTTACGAGAAAAACTCTATGAGATTGATTTACAACAAGAACATATTGGTAAAGAAATTCCCCCAGGACCTCAACGGATTCGCGGTATTGCCGGCTCAGGAAAAACTGTTTTACTATGTCAAAAAGCCGCACATATGCACCTGAAACATCCAGATTGGGATATTGCTTTAGTATTTTTTACCCGTTCCTTATATGATTTAATAACTGGTTTACTCGACCAATGGATAAAGCGTTTTAGTTGTGGTGAAATGCAGTATGACCCCAAAACTAACTCGAAGTTACGAGTCTTTCATGCTTGGGGAGCAAAGGAACAACCAGGTTTATATCGCATTATTTGTGAACATCATGGTAAAAGACCAGGAACTGTACAGAACACCAATGAAAGACAGCCAAATCGAGGTTTAATAGATTTAAGTAAACGGCTATTGGAAGAAATTACTATTGAACCAATGTTTGATGCCATCTTAATTGATGAAGGTCAAGATTTAGTAGCCGAAGATGATTTAAAATATCAGGATAAACAAGCTATTTATTGGTTAGCTTATCAATCTTTACGACCTGCTGATTCTGAACACCCAGAACAAAAACGCTTGATTTGGGCTTATGACGAAGCTCAAAGTTTAGATAGTTTAAAAATTCCTACCGCGCCAGAATTATTTGGGATAGATACTAATCTTAATAAGGCGGTAACTGGTAGCTATAAAGGTGGCATTAAAAAATCAGAAATTATGCGACGTTGCTATCGTACACCAGGTCAAATTCTCACATCTGCTCACGCTATTGGTATGGGTTTGTTACGTCCAGAAGGAATGCTGACAGGACTCACAAATCAAAAAGCATGGAAGGAAATTGGTTATGAAGTTGTCGGCGATAGTAAATTTATTTCTGGTAGACAAATTACATTGCGCCGTCCGCCAGAAAACTCACCAAATCCCATATCAGAAATCTGGGGAAAACCTGTATTAGAATTTGAAACTTATGGTTCTCGTCAGGAAGAAATGAAGGCTTTGGCTGAGAAAATTATGCACAATATTGTCCATGACGGACTTAACCCCAGCCGAGATATTTTAGTAGTAATTTTAGGATCTACCTATGAAGCAATGGAATTAGAAACCCAGATAGCTGGCTTTTTAATGGAATATGACATTGATGTTTATATCCCTACAGCTTTAAAGTTAAATGATTTAGTTCCCCAATATCCCAATCATGATCCTGATAAATTTTGGCACGAAGGTGGTGTAACGGTATCACGGATTACTCGCGCTAAAGGACATGAAGCGGATATGGTTTATGTGGTGGGTTTTGATAATGTAGCACGGAATGAAAATGATGTGAATTTCCGCAACCAGTTATTTGTGGCTTTAACCAGGGCGCGAGGTTGGGCTAATTTAAGCGGTGTTGGTAGTTATCCTATGTATGAGGAAATGCGAAAGGTCATAGCTAGTGGAGAGAGTTTTACTTTTACCTACAAGCGTCCACCTAAACGTGATATTGGAGATAGTGAGTAAGCACTATCCGAAAATATCAGGTAATTAAATTCAATGCTGTATAACTCCAGCTTGCATTTGCAAACTGGAGAGTATAAAACATCTAGTAGTGTTATTTAGGGGCTGCTGAATAAACCTAGAACTGAGATATATCAAGAGTTTGAAGGTAAAAAAGGTGAATCAGGTGCAAGGAATAAGGGTTGAAATCAGCAAAAACCTATCACTTGACCAGATTCAATACTATTCTTCTCTTCTTCTAATTCTTCCTCCTGACTCCTGACTCCTAGCCCTCACAGACAACTTTTTCAGCACCCCCTATTTAATAACAAACTCAAATTGTAACTTCCTAGGTAGGATGATCAGGTTGATTCCAATCAGGGAAGAATTGCTATGATGACTACATCTCATCTCAAACTAGATTTATCTAATCGTGAAAAAACCATCACAACCATTTACATTCTTAAAAACTGGCATATTTCCTAGATCAATCGGTAGAACTTTCAAAAAAATTTTTAGTGATATATCTCCGAATACAGATCAAGAATTTATTAAAAAATATCAAATATCCAGACAGCGGACAACTATAGCTGTCAAATTCTTATTACTGCTAATTATTGTTCCCCTTCTCACTCATCAACTATCTAAGCGGATATTTATCCTTCCCTTAGTAGAGAAGATGAGAACTGAAAACTCTCACCTGATTTTTCTCAATCAGGAAATGGAGAAAGAAGCTTTTCATGAATTAAAAATATTTAGAGCAGAATTAAAGTTTAAAAGTCTTCTGGATTCAGAATGGAAAAATTCCCCAGAAAATGTAGAATCCAAGATAAAAGAAAAAGCCATAGAACTAGCAGCAAAATTTCGAGATAAAAGTGCTAACGCTATTAGTAATATATTTGCAGACATTATAGCATTAATTACCTTTGCATTAGTAATTGTTTTTAGTGCCAAAGATATTATTTCTCTTCAACACTTTGTAGATCAAATTGTTTATGGTTTAAGCGATAGTGCTAAAGCTTTTTTAATTATCTTATCTACAGATGTATTTGTAGGCTTTCACTCACCACATGGCTGGGAAATAATTCTGGAAGGATTTGCAGAACACTTAGGTTTACCCGCGAGTAGAAATTATATATTTATGTTTATTGCCACATTTCCTGTAATTTTAGACACTATAGTTAAATATTGGATATTCCGGTATCTTAGTCGTTTATCACCTTCAGCATTAGCTACCTTAAAAGAAATGAATGATTAATCATCTTAATTGGGCAGATTTCCCATTGTCAATAATTCTGAGAATGCTAAAATGGGGGGTAATCATTGTTTATGTTCATGAATTATGCGTATCATCTTTAATCAAAAATTAAAAGTCACAGTATTTATTACTAGCTTATTAGTAGTGATTTTTCTTAATAAACAGCCAATTCAACAACAACAGATTGTTAAAAATTTATCATTATCCCAAATAGTAAATTCTCCAACTAAAGGATTTACTCATGATATATCTCCGCAGAAAATATCTAATATAAAATCCAAAAGTAATGAAAGATCCACATTTTATTCAGTCATCAATGAATGGCGAAAATATCAATATAGTGTTAATTCTAATCAAGTATTAAAAATAGGGAAATTACCAAATAATCCCATAAATTTTCATCAAGCTGATTTGTTAACCGTACTCACAAATACTAGACAATATTTTCAGAAATACTCTCAAGAAGATCCCGATATTCAACGCACAGGCATCTTAGTAACTCAAGGAGTTACCGTTAAAGATATTCTGAAAACATTAGATTTTATGATTGTCGTCTTAGAAGAAGACATTTCTAATAAGCGAACAACTCGGTTACAAAATCCTAACTTTATTAACGCCAATTTTCGCGTAATTAAATGGTCTGCTCATAACCCAGAAAATCCGCAGCAGAAACAATTAAGAATTACTAAATATGCAGCTTTTATTCATCCCGGTTCTCGACAAAAAACTTCTACATATAATACGCCAATCTACGCTATTAACGAAGAAGTAAGCCAAGAAAAATTTTACACCCAATATACAAAACAAGATGTTTTATCAGGTATTTATGAACCTGGAGGTAAAGAATTTGGTAAAGTTAAACCAATTGCTTATTTAACTCGCAGTGGTTTAGAAGCAGCACTCATGCAGGGAACAGTATTAGTTAATTTTACAGATGGAACTAAAGAGTTTTTAAACGTAGATAGAAATAATGGAATGTCCTATATTCGGGGCTTAAAAGCAACTGCACAAACACGTTATTGGTATTTTAAAGAAGTTGATGCAATTAAAGGCTATGGATATAAAATAGATGCCAAAATATCCATTAAACCAGGAGTAACATTTGCTGGGGATGTTCTCAATATTGGTTTAGGAAGAATAATTGTCATTGAAGATAATCAGAGTGGACAGAAACGTTTAAAAATGGGCATAATTGCCGATACAGGTGGAGCATTTTTACCTAATCTTTATCAACTTGATTTTTTAGCAGGAACTTTCACCAGTGAAAGAGCTTTTGAGCAATATATTCAAAAATTACCTGAATATACAAATGCCTATATTTTAGTGAAAAAATAAAGTCAGTTGTCAGTAGGGGCGAAGCATTTGGAAGATAAATTATCGGTCATTGCCAAAAATAGTTCTCCAAATGCTTCGCCCGTACAGTGGTCGCATTTGGAAGATAAATTATCCGTCATTGCCAAAAATAGTTCTCCAAATGCTTCGCCCGTACAGTGGTCGCATTTGGAAGATAAATTATCCGTCATTGCCAAAAATAGTTCTCCAAATGCTTCGCCCGTACAGTGGTCAGTTGTCAGTTGTCAGTTGTCAGTGGTAATTAGATAATTTTCTTTCTCCTGATTCCTGATAGCGAAGCGTGGCGTTAGCCATACTCCTGACTCCTGACTCCTGACTCCTGACTCCTGACTCCTGACTCCTGACTCCTGAACTCCTGACTCCTGACTCCTGACTCCTGACTCCTGACTCCTACTTTATTTACAATCCTGCAAACCATTCATAACCCAAATCCTCCCAATAACCTTGAGCATTTGATAATTTACTGGTGAGGGTAACTCGTGTCACCCATTTACTTTGTTTATAGCCAAGTTTAATGGGTGAAGCTAACCGCAAAGGCGCACCATTTTCCACAGGCAAAGCTGCACCATTTTTTTGATAAGCTAATAGGGTTTGTGGGTGTAAAGCTGAGGCTATATCCCAACTTTCATAATAACCATCTGCTGATTTAAAATAGGCATATTTAACCGAGGATTTAGGTTGAGAAAGGGCGATAATTTCCCGCAAACGAATGCCACCCCATTGCACAATTGCCGCCCAGCCTTCTACACAAACATGACGAATAATCATAGAAGTGAGAGGTAAAGCTTGAATATCTGCCATACTCAAACTCAGCGGATGATTTACTTCACCATCTACAATTAAACGATATTTTGCTAGATCAATAACTGGTGTAGATTTAAAACTATTAATTATTAACTTATTTGGTTCAATTTGATTAGGTAAAAATTCTGGAACTGGCTTTTGAGGCTGAAATATCAATTCTTCAAATTTCTGATTGAGAGGTTCAGAAAGTTTCCCTACTAAATCTGCAAATATAGGTGTACCACAACCACCAAGTAATAAACTCATACTCGATAAACCAGAAAGTTGTAAAAACCTTCTTCGGGTAAATTCATGATTATTCATTTTGATGCCTAAATTCTGCTATTTTTTACAAAAATATAGATTTTGTCAGGGGATTTCCCCCTACCTTCTGCCCTAACTTCCAATGAAGCCAGACAAATATTACCACTGTTGGTACAGCAGCAAAGTGGACAATTCTTAATGCTTGCCAACTGCCAAAAATATCAACTATCCAATAAAATTGAGCAGGTTTGTACATTCCTATGCCTGTAAATATTGCCAGTAATAAAATAGGAATGATTGCTGTATAAATAATTCGATGCCAAGCATAATTTAAACGTTGGTGATTTTGACTTTTTTGTAATGCCTTGATATCTTTTTCGCTAACAAATCTATTTTTCCAGCGTTGGGTAACGAAAATATAAATTCCATAGCAGAAAAGATTCAGAGAAAATAGCCACATGGCTGCAAAATGCCAATGTCTACCTCCAGCCAACCAACCACCTAAAGTAAACAGGGGGAAAATATATAATCCACCACGTCCGCCAAAAACAGGATTAGCATTATAAATTTGCAATCCACTGGTGATCATAATAAATAAGCTGATGAAATTACAATAGTGGAAAATTTTTGCCCCTATTGCTTGGGTGGGTGATTTACGTGGTGTTTCCGGAGAATTCATAGATAGAATAGGAAAAATTTAATTACGTTATCAGTATTTTGGGGATAATTGACTGAGTGAGAATGTTTGTTAACCCTAGAACGTTGAAATATTCTTAATTTTGGATTCTAGATGATTACGTATTTTACATTGTAATAGTCCCATCACATTACCTTTCTTGCAACTAAGTTTTTACGATTACTCCAAAAACATAGTTAAATTAGAAAAGAAGAGGTAAAAGATCAACTATATTCTTTCCTCTGTCCCCTGTCCCTCCTGCCAATTCCTAGCACGTTTGGAAAATTAACTGGCAATTTTTAGTTTTTGGGATAGAAAACAACGAACTACTAACAACCGTATTTTAAGATGCTGGCTCTTTTTACAAATTTCCGAGATGAATTCGCCTCTGGTGCATCAAAAGCACTCGCCAATTGGTGGTCAGAGTTTACCCTTCAGACCAAACTCCTAGCCGTCGCCACCCTCATGGTTTCCTTGGTCATGAGTGGTTTGACCTTCTGGGCTGTAAACACAATTCAGCAAGATGCACGTCTCAATGATACCCGCTTTGGTCGTGATTTAGGATTACTCCTGGCCGCAAATGTAGCCCCCCTAATTGCTGATCACAATTTAACTGAAGTTGCCCAATTTTCTCAACGTTTTTTCAGTGCCACTTCTAGCGTGCGTTATATGTTATACGCTGATGAAACTGGGCAAATGTTTTTTGGTCTTCCTTTTTGGGAACCAGAGGTAGAAAACTCCCTCACTATTAAGCGCCATATCCAACTACCAGAAGATTATTCTGACAATCAAGATCAACCAATGGTTAGGCAGCATAACACCCCCGATGGTGCAGTTACAGATGTATTTGTGCCTTTAATAGTAGATAAAAAATACTTAGGTGTATTAGCAGTTGGTATTAACCCTAACCAAATCGCAGTCATATCCACTAATTTCACCCGTGATGTTACCATTGCCGTTTTTATCACAATTTGGGTCATGGTGATTTTAGCAGGAGTAATTAATGCTTTAACTATTACTAAACCTATTAAAGAATTGCTAGTAGGTGTTAAACAAATTGCGGCTGGAAATTTTAAACAGCGCATAGATATCCCTCTCGGTGGTGAACTAGGAGAAGTAATTTTCAGCTTCAATGAAATGGCAGAACGGCTAGAACGTTATGAAGAACAAAATATTGAAGAATTAACTGCCGAAAAAGCTAAATTAGAAACCTTAGTCTCCACCATTGCTGATGGTGCAGTTTTGATTGATAATAATATGCAAGTAATATTAGTTAATCCCACTGCTAAACGGATTTTTAATTGGGAAAGTGTGGATGTTGTTGGTAGTAATATACTCCATCACTTACCCCATACTGTCCAAATGGAAATATCCCGGACTTTATATGAAATGGCAGCAGGTGAATGTGAAAGTGCTGAATTTCGTATCCTCCTCAAACAACCTACTCAACGCACAATTCGCATTGTTTTAACCACAGTTCTTAACCTCCAACGGGAAAGTATTAAAGGTATAGCTATCACTGTCCAAGACATTAGCCGGGAGGTGGAACTAAATGAAGCTAAAAGCCAGTTTATCAGCAATATTTCCCATGAATTAAGGACTCCTTTATTTAACATCAAAACCTATATTGAAACTTTACATGATTATGGCGAAGATTTAGGTATTGATGAACGCAAGGAATTTTTGCAAACAGTTAATAATGAAACTGATAGACTCACCCGCTTGGTTAATGATGTTTTAGATTTATCAAAACTTGAATCTGGTCGGAATTACACTTTTGATAAGGTAGATTTACCACAAGCAATAGAACAGACATTACGGACTTATCAGCTTAATGCTAAAGATAAAGGGATTGAACTGTGCCAGGAACTGACTCATGATTTACCTTTTGTTCTAGGAAATTATGACTTGTTACTGCAAGTTTTTGGGAATTTAATTGGTAATTCTCTTAAATTCAGTCTAGCTGGTGGTAAGGTAGTTATCCGTGCTTATCAACTAGATGCTAATTCTCATTCTCAGCATCATTCTGGTAAAGTGAGAATTGAAATTAGTGATACAGGAATTGGTATCGCACCAGAAGATCAACAGGCAATTTTTGACCGATTCTTTCGTGTAGAAAATAGAGTTCATACTCTAGAAGGAACAGGTTTAGGTTTATCAATTGTCAGAAACATTATGGACAGACATCATAGTCAAGTTAATTTGGTAAGTGAAGTTGGTATTGGTACTACTTTTTGGTTTGATTTAGAAATATTTGCGGAAGAGATTTCATCAACTGGGGAAATTATGCCAGAAAACTTAGAAGTAAAGACAGTTTAAGGGCAGTTTTCGTGATTCTGTTATATCAAGAGTTGAACAAGGTTATTAATAAACAAACTAATAACAAAGTTAGTATTAATAACAAAGTTTGATGGCGTTTTATCCAATTATTAACCCTTGTACTCAAGTTATAATTAGAATTTTGCTTTTGCGATTCTAATTCACTTTCTTCTATATTTTGATAGAGAGTACAATCTTGAGCATAGGGATATTGAGGAAAGTTACAGGTATGATCAAAGTGATAGCTACAACTGTCGCATAGATGATCATTTCCTTGAGCGCGGTGCAAAGGAATACCAGGATGTCCATAAGCTTTCAGCAATAGCCGACACTGAGGACAAGTAATTGCTTGACTATCAATAATTTGATGACAACGAGGACAAGATATAGTAGCCAAAACAGAAAAAGGATAGGTAATTAAACATCTTGATTTTATCTATTATCTGCACTAATATCAATAATTCATCCGTATTTATCTGCGTTTATCTGCGTTTATCTGCGGTCAATAATTCTTGAAATCTGATTTTGCAAAGAAATTGGGAATATAAGATTTTATTGTCACTTCCAGACGTATACTTAAATAATGACGGCGTAATTGGAGTTGATAAAGTAATGCCTAAAAAAAATCTCTCTAACTTAATACAAGAAGAAACCACAAAATTTATACCCTTACAAAATGAACCTGTAATTGAAGTTTCGGCTGAAGCAGTATTGGAAACCCAAGTACAAACGGATAATAATCAGTTAGAACTAGAAGCCAGTATTAAAGAATTACAGCAAACAGTTTCTACATTAAAACAAAAAGAATCTACTTTAATCAAGCAAATTAGTGATTTACAAACAGCTTTTTCAGAAAAAGAAGCATTGGTAGAACGTTTGACAAATGAACTTTACGAAACAAAACAAACCGCTTTACAACTAGCAGATTCCAACTCTCAGTTACTAGAAGAAATCAAGGGTTTAAAACAACCTAGTCAACAACCTCATTCACAACTTAGTCAACAAGCTAGTCAAATTTCCAAATCCATTCAATACAAAAAATCTCATAGGTCAATAGAACGACTTCAAGAAAAACCCAATCAAGACAGTGAGGATTTTTCCAAAAATACTTGGTTGTATGATTGAAGTTAAGAATTTAGATCCCCGACTTCTTGAAGAAGTCGGGGATCTTGTTGCTAAAACTCTAATATATGTTCAGCGACAATTTGTGATTGTTCCAAGTGAGGAATATGACCACAATCTTTAATCCAAATTAGCTGACTTTGGGGAATTGCTTTGGCAAATTTCGGAGCGTCCCCAGTTCCTAAAATTTTATCACTATCACCCCATAAAATTAAAGTTGGTTGTGCAATTTTGGCAAGTTGGGGAAATTTAAAAGCACCATAACCGCCACTTTTGGTAAAGGCAATTAAGGCTTGAGTCCAATTAGGCATTTGTAAGTGTAATTCTCCACAGCACAAAGCATCCTCGGAGATCAGATTTGGGTTTTTATATGCAGTTCGACAAATGCTTTTACGGACTTTGGGATTTCGCAAAAATTCCGTCGCCCAATAATCCAAAGGTGAAAATATATATTTACTTAATGGGGAATTACCTTTCAAACCCGCACTATCTATTAATACCAGTTGTTTTACCGCCTCTGGGTAAGTGAGGGTAAAATCTATAGCCGCAGCCCCACCCATAGACGCACCCACCAAAATCACAGGTTGGTTAATCAGGGTTTGCCAAAATGAGTAGAGATGGTTTTTAATCGTGACCGAACTGTAAGCAATCCCCGGTAATCTATCTGTAAAACCAAATCCCAATAAATCTACGGCCCAAACTGCATTTTTTTCAGCTAGTAAAGGCAAAAGTCGGCGGTATTCTAGCACCGAACTATCAAAACCATGAATTAATAAAATCGGTGTACCACCATAACCTTGTTGGACATAAGTGGTATTAATGGGTTCATTGGCGGCATGAGTAATAATCGCCTGACTTTGGATATTTTGAGCCAAAGCGATGGATGTTGGTTCTGTGAGTTGCCCAACTGCGGCAGGAAGAAAACTTGGAAACATAAACTCCAGTTTACATCAGTGCGGATCACCTTAGGGACTCCCAAATAAAAAAATGTCCCAAAACTGACGCAAAAATTCTCTCTCTGTGTTCTCTGTGCCTCTGTGGTTCGTTTATTGAGATAATTTATTTCTTGCAAGTCCCTTAGCTAATACCCAGTCACCAATTAAAAAAGAAAATTTCCGCAAAAATTAAAATAGGGACACAATCCACGTAAAATAGGAATCAATTATCCCGATAGTAGGAGATTTAAGCCATGCCAATGGCAGTTGGCGCAATTGAAACATTAGGTTTTCCTGCGGTTTTAGCATCAGCAGACGCAATGGTCAAAGCTGCTAGTGTCACGATTGTTTATTACGGTATCGCGGAAAGTGGTCGCATGATAGTTGCTGTCAGAGGCCACGTTGCGGAAGTGCAAACAGCCGTAGCCGCTGGAATTGTTGCTGGTGAAGAAGTTTATGGCGGTGAGGTTATTACCCACTACATTATTCCCAATCCCCCGGAAAATGTGGAAACAGTCTTACCTATCCACTTCACCTCCAAATCTGAACCTTTCCGTATTTTCTAAGTAAGTTCGCTATGAAAAATTGAAGCATTTCTTCATAAAAATTAACTTGTAGCAACCGATAACTTTATATTCAAAACAGGAGATTAAAAATGTCATCACAGGCAGTTGGATCATTAGAAACTAAGGGTTTTCCCGCCGTTCTCGCAGCAGCAGACGCAATGGTAAAAGCCGGTCGAGTTACCCTCGTTGGTTATATCAGAGTTGGGAGCGCTCGCTTTACCGTCAATATTCGTGGTGACGTTTCCGAAGTTAAAGCCGCTATGGCTGCTGGTGTGGATGCTGTAGAAAAAGTTCATGGTGGTACTCTCGAATCTTGGGTAATTATTGCCCGTCCCCATGAAAACGTAGAAGCTGTATTGCCAATTGCTTATACAGCAGACGTTCAACAGTATCGAGAATCTGTGGAAAATCCCATTATCGGTGCTGCTAGGATCTAATTTCATCTATTAGGTGGGCAATGGGTAATAGGTAATAAACCCCTATTCCCTCTTTCCCTAAATAGCAACTTGCATCAATAGTCCACAATATTATTATGTTCGTAATCCCATAACGTCTGAATCTTTACATCAAATCCATTAATTCATCCGTCTTAATCTGCGTTTATCTGCGGTTAATTATTCTTGAAATATTATTCAATGTAGCTTCATCTTAATTTGATATTACGGTCTATTGAACGAATCAATTAGGAGTTATTACCTGCTACTAAATCGCTAAATCTAATTTCAAGGAGCGCAATGTTGCTATGACACAAAATGGGGTAAATTTAGCTCAATATTGGCAACAGCGACTAATTACAGAATGTCCAGAACAAAGTCAGGCTACTAGACAAAGTATTCTGAATTGGCTTTTGGGAGTGGATTTAGCACGGTTTGATCTACTTAACCCCAAAGAACTAGAAATTGCTAAACAAGCAATGGAATATCGGTGGCGAATTCTGCACAAACGCTATTTAGGTATGAGCAGAGAAAAGGCTTATCGTCAACTCATTAGCCGCTTGAGTAGTGTAGTGGCGGTAAGAAACAAAATTCAGATGTGGATATCTCTCAGCCGCGATCGCCAACGAAGCGTTATTGATGTCCTGCAAGAAGTCCTCCAAGACCTGATGCAAAGTGACTCATATATCCAACAACAAATGACTCACATTACCGCAATCACAACGGACAAAAGATTGCGGGATACGTTACTATTTGCCAGCATAGAAGAATATTGTTTGCGTCCAGTTCGGAATCAACCGATATTAATGTACCGCTTTGTTAACTACCTGCGGCGAATTCAGCGAGGAGGCTTAACACAAGTACCTACTAGCGAATTAGTGAAACTTGTTTCTGAGGAAATTCTCACAGAAAATAACGACAATCCGATTAGCTTAGTTGATAATCAAGCGATCGCTCAATATCAAGAAACCCAACACTTAGAAGAACAACAAGCTAACCGTCAACTTGTACAGCAAGAATTTGAACAATACTTATTAGAAAATATTGGACAACAAGCAGTAGATTGGTTGCGCTTATATCTGCAAGGCAAATCCCAAGAAGAAATTGCCAAACAACTCAACAAACCCATTAAAGAAGTATATCGGCTGCGAGAAAAACTCAGTTATCATGCCGTGCGAGTCTTTGCCATTAAAGGCCAACCAGAACTAATTGATAACTGGTTGTCCATTTCCCTAGAAGAACATAATTTAGGGCTAACAGAAACCCAATGGCAACAACTTCCAGAAAAAATCACTCCCAGAGGACAACAAATCCTCAACCTCCGCAAAGCAGGTAACTCCATAGAAGTCATAGCCCAAGAACTACAACTGAAAACCCATCAAGTTCTAGGTGAATGGACAAAAGTTTATCTTGCAGCCCAAACCCTGAGAATTCAAAATTAGCATAAATTGAGAAAATGCCAGATTCACTAAATATAGCCTCAAATCTGGTAAATATGTCATAAGTTAAAAAGAGTGTCAAAGACAAAAATGAATTGCACAGATTTCTCACCAAGCGCAAGATATATTAGACTTAGGATGTCCAGTGGTATTAAGTACCTTCGCCTTACAGGTAGTATATCCCCAAGCCAAAATTACTGGTTTAGACTTATCTCCTTACCTTCTAGCTGTAGCTAACTATCGGACTAAACAACGTCGTCTTGCCCAAATCAACTGGGTACATGATCAATCTGAATCTACGGACATGAATCCTAAATCGGAAAATTACAAAAAAATGCCAACTTATATTTTGACGCTGCTCAAAAGTACCGAACCTTATTTAGATGAATATTTTAGTTTGGACATTGAACAAGCCCTAATTGGGGCAGGTTTCCAATCTCCTACTATTACTAGCAATAGTCCTCGTCACCGTACTATCATTGCTCAGGTGAGTGGCTAATTTATATTTAGTGCTGTGGGCAGTTATCCCCCCCCTGCTGTTTTTGTGGTTTTACTACCGCAGAACTCCTGCTGCCCCACCGTGGTTAAATTTATTGATTTTGTTCATTATTGGCGCTATCTCTGGTTTTGCTGCTCTGGGCTGGGAATGGGCTATGGAAAATGTAGCTAACCGGGTTTTAGACTGGCAACAGATCCAGCGTCATTTTTCTGGTGTCGTTTTTCGGCAAATATTAGCGATCGCTCCCATTGAAGAAGGTTGTAAATTAGTAGCAGTTATTCTGCCCATTTGCTATTTACAACGTCAGTATCATCTCCGAGCTACTACAGTTTTTTTATTTACCATAGCCGTGGCTTTAGGTTTCACTGCGGAAGAAACCTGGATTTATTTATCTCACGGCACATCTTCAATTCTAGACCGCATTATTGGTACTCCAGTTCATGCGATGTTTTCTGCTCCTTGGGGGTACGCTTTAGGGATATATATTTCTGCTAGGAGAAGGTTAAATCGAGATCGGGATTTAATTTTTATCGCTTGGTTAAATTCTGTTTGCTTTCATGCTTTAGTCAATATTTTATCTATTTCTGTGAGGTTTTCGCAGCCCACAAATTTACTCATTTATGGGTTATTTCCTTTACTATTATGGATGTTTTGGCGGTGGGAACAACTACTGCGAAAACTCCAGAGAAAACATCCTTTAGTGTTAATTTCTGGACATACATCCTCCGCTCGCACTTGGCAAAGGGGTTTAGTATTGTTAATCCTATCACTAGGCGGAAATTCTCTATTTGGATTATTGATTCTAGCCCGAAAAATTAGTCCTTTGCGGTGGGAACTTTGGTTTGATCCGAAAATTTTCTGGTTTATAGTCCAAGAACTATTATTCAATTTTGGTTTAGGACTTTTAGCTTGGTTAATTTATCGCTATTTACGCAGTTTAGCCAGTCGTCGGCATTTGTTTAACCGATAATTAGCATTATGAAAATAACGGAGAACAAAACAATGACTATTATCACAATAGATGATGAATTAATTAATGAAATTATCGCAGTCAGTCACTATGAAAATGCACAGGAAGCAGTCATTAAAATATTATCCAATTACTTGCAGCAACAAAAAAAAGAACTGCCTTTATTTGAGCGATTACGTTTTATAGATGATGAATCTGCCGAAGATGATATTGCCTCATTGTTTGAACGTGATAAAGACACAGGCAGGAATTTTGAACTATGACTTATCTAATTGATACTTGTGTAATGTCTGAGTTTGTTAAAAAAGCTCCCAACCCCCAAGTTAGTCAATGGTTTAATCAGCAACCAATGGAACAGATATTTTTAAGTAGTTAAGATCACCTGAAAACGCTAAACGTTTATTTCGGGCTTTAGAATGGACCCAAACAGAAATGGAAACTCCTCAAACATTGGCTGAATTAAAAGAGGAGTTAGGAATATAGATCCCCGACTTCTTTGAGAAGTCGGGGATCTGGATGTGTTTAAACTATTGCCAATACTGGTTGACTTACCGCTGCATTAACAGATATGGATTCAGAATCAGCCGCATAGATTTCGCAAGCGTTATTAGGACTTTCAACCAGTTTAACTTTGTAAAGAGTTGCACCCAATTCTTGAATAGGCGATCGCAAAGTATTACTAATATAAAGAGCAATATTTTCCGCAGTCGGCACAACTTGATTAAAGAAAGCAACATCCTTATTTAAGAAAGTATGATCAAATGGCTCAATCACGTAATCTGTAATTATCTGATTTAAAGCCCCCAAATCAATAACCATACCCGTAGAGGAATCAATTTCCCCAATTATCGTTACTTCCAATTGATAATTATGTCCATGTCCATTTACACGAGCGCATTTACCATAAATTTCCGTGTTTTTTGCCAAACTCAAATCAGGGTGTGCCAATCTATGAGCAGAGCTAAAATGAGTGCTAATACTCAGATAGCCTGACCTATCTTTACCCGGATAATCTGCCCAAAGTTGATGACTTTCAAACAGTTTAATGTTGGCTAGTTTCACTCCCAATTCATCAATGGGTGATTCTAAAAGACCATGAATGTAACGGGAAATATTCTCTGTAGTTGGTACAATATCGGCAAAATAAGGAATATCTTCATTCACACAAGAGTGATCAAATATTCTCACCACATAATCTTCCACCACTCGATTTAAAGCAGCTACATCCACAATCATGCCAGTACGGGAGTCTATTTCCCCTTCCACAGTCACCTCTAGATGATAATTATGACCGTGAGTCTGAGTACATCTACCATATTTATCAACACTGAGGTTAGGAGCTAGACGGTGAGCAGCACTAAAATGAGTCCTGATAGTCAAATTAGCTTTTTCTCCCTCTCCCTGATAATCAGCCCAAAGTTGAGGATGTTCAAATAACTGGACGCGCACCAAAGGTAAATGGGGTGCTAAACGTTCCCAAATCACTCGCGCCATATTTTCCGTAGTGGGGAGAGTTTGTTGAAATTCTGTCCACACATCATTCAGATAGGAAAAATCTAGTTGACTGGTAACTTCCTCTTTGATGACGTGCTTGACATCAGACAGGTTCAGCACCATACCATACTCATCTAATTCCCCAATCATGGAAATGAACAAGACATAGTTGTGTCCGTGTCCGGGAAATTTTGAGTAAGCACCAAATTTTTCTAAATTCTCAATTTGACTCAGTTCTGGGAACCAATACCGACCAACTGCTGAAAACTGATCGCGGCGATTAACAATACATTGCATGATTATACGAGGAGGAGAACTTAATATTTCTTAAACTTTCACTATTTACAGCATAAACCAATTTGTTACTTAGAGGATGTTTTAAAAGTTTTTAATGTGGAAACAGACCCCTCTCCAAACCTCTCCCCTACCAGGGGAGAGGCTTTAAAAACCCCATTCCCTTGTAGGGAAGGGGGGAAGGGGGGTTAGGTTTTTGGAGATTATGGGTTTCATATAATACTTTTCAAACAACCTCTTAGGGTTTGCTGAAAAAGTGGCAAAAGGCAAAATCAGGACTTCTTAGTTCTTCTATCAAGATGCAATTATAAGTTTTTGTTGTTTTTATCAGACAAGGTATAAGTTTTAATAATCAGAAAAAAGATGTTCTTTTCCAAAATTGACATAAAAAACCCGAAAAAATCCGCTTTTTGGGAGGCTCTACCTCCCATGATATTTTATATTAAGGGATAGGCACAGATCGCAATAACCGTTCAACTATAGTTTTGGCATTTCTTCCCCCTCTAGGAATCAGACGATGACAAAGAACGTGCGGTGCAAGAAACTTGACATCATCAGGAAGAGCATATTCTCTACCTAAGATAAAAGCCAAGGCTTGGGAAGCTTTTTGTAACGCCACAGTACCACGAGGACTCACACCAAGAGTGATTTCTTCATCCTGTCTAGTAGTTCGCACCAATTCCAAAATGTATTGTTGCAAAGATGCTTCTACCTTGACTTGGGAACAAGCTTGGCGTAATGCTTGGACTTCTTCTAAAGTAATACAAGGCTGTAAATCAGCAACTTTTAAACCTGCTTGCAGATTTTGCAGCATTTGCATTTCTTCTGATTCCGAAGGATAGCCCAAACTCAAAGACAGCATAAACCGGTCCATTTGGGCTTCTGGGAGGGGAAACGTCCCTTGATACTCAATGGGGTTTTGGGTAGCAATCACAAAGAATGGCTGAGGAACTAGACGAGAAACACCATCAACTGTTACCTGATGTTCTTCCATCACTTCCAGCAAAGCCGACTGGGTACGGGGTGTAGCCCGGTTAATTTCGTCCGCTAGGAGGACGTTAGCAAATACAGGACCTTGTAGAAATGTAAATTCCCCAGTTTTAGGATTCCAAATATTTGTGCCGGTGATATCTGTGGGGAGTAAGTCAGGGGTACATTGTAACCGTTGAAATTTACCATCTACAGAACGAGCTAGAGATTTGGCTAAGAGGGTTTTACCGACACCGGGGACATCTTCTAATAAAGCATGACCACCACCAAGTAAAGCTACTATGACTAAGCGGATGGCTTCATGTTTACCAACAATGGTACGAGCCAAATTTTGTGTTAAAGCGTCAATTTTTTCTCTCATGCAGTACCTGGGGGGAAATGGAGAAGGCTTACTTCTGAGTTTTGACTAAAAACTTGTTTAATAGTTTAGCCTTTTCTACAGTATTCCCACGTAACAAGCTTAATCCAGCATAAGAATTAAAGATTTCTGGAGTTGCTAAACCACCGACGCAAGGAGAGGAAAGTCAAAAAACAAATTTTTTGGAACTGGTTTTACTTTTAAATATATTATTTATTTACAAATTTTATTGTTTATTTCAAAAAGTTCAAAACCATACTCTTCTAAAAAATCTTTCGCAAATGCTATCCAGCTTGAATTAAATCTTGGGTAAAATTCAGGAGTACAAACATAAGCTTCTAAATTTAAACCTGCATAGTTTCTAACTAATTTATTATCAAATAAATCAATAGTATTAGTGAGTTGGTTAATAGCTTTGTCGCGGTTTTTATCTACTTTTCTTAAACTTGTTGCATCCAATTTGAACTCTACAAAACAAAAATCATTTTCATCAAAAAATACAAAATCGCAATGAGAATCACCAAATCCTAAAAGTCCTTTTTTTCCGTCAATAGGAATAAAACCAACTATTTTAGCATTAATTACATTAAATAATTTAGTGATATCAAAACCATTTTTAACAGTATCAACACCATTTAGTTTAATAGTAAATGTGTTGTCATCTGAATTTATATTGATAATAATAAAGGACTGTCCTTGATAGTCTATCATTGAAAATTCCGATCTCATTTCAATTTCCAGAACATCGGAAAAGTTATCAAAAGCAGTTGATAGAAGTTCTTTAATATCCTCAAATTTGCTCATTTTCTTTTGAAAGTTTTAGCGTGAATACTGTACAAAGCTTGAAAATCACCACCCAAAATTTCCGAAACTGTATCTAAATAATTTTGTTGAATAGTACCTTTTTCTTGATTAAAAATAGGTTCGCAATACCTAGTATCCTCACTAACAGATTGATTTCCCAAAGAATAAGCAGAAAAATCTTTAGCACTTAACCAAGAATCTTGGGGAATTATTTGTGCTACTTCTGATTCTGTTGACGGATTTTTTTCAACTACTCTATTCGCAAAGAGTAAATTATTAAAAACTGTGAGAACATAGGGACTATGGGTGGTGATAATTAGTTGATTATCATCATTTTGATTTATCATTAAAGCCAATAACTCAATCAATTGCTTTTGAGCAACAGGGAATAAATGAGCTTCTGGTTCTTCCAAGATTCTTAATACTTTTGTATTATCAAGAATATTCAGAAAAATATCTTGTAAAATTCTTATAGATTCTTGCTGTCCTGACGAAGTATTAGACAAGTAAATATATTCTTCTGTTTCTTTATTAAATAGAATTTTCTCTCCTAAATCATCAATACGGTATTCTCCCTTTAATATTTTATCTATCTTATTTTTGACTTGATATAATTTTTCTTTTATGTTGTTTTCTGAATAACTTTCGATTAGTCCTTCAAAATTTCTAAACTTTCTAAAAATGTCTTTTACCCTTACAAATTTTTCTATAAATTTTTCCAATAATATTTCATCTAAAGTTTTTGAGCTACGTTCATAATTGTCAATTGAAATATTTTGTTTTAAATTAATTTCAATACTTTGTGAGAAATATTTTTCAAATAAACTAGGATAGGCTACGGTTGCACTTCTACCAGCAACAATAAACAATAAATCTCTTTGTTTATTTTGAAATAAGTCATTGAGCAGGTCATAAAGTTGTTGAGCATATTTTATTTTTTCTTCTTCCTTAATTAATGGTTGAATATTTCTATTTTTGTTGATATTTAAATATTCTTGTCTAAGTCTAAATTTAATATCACTTGCAAGAATTGTAAATTTTTCATTTATAAAAGTATCTATAGGAGATATCTTCATTTTTTTATTTTCATCATTGCTTAGTTTCAAGAATTTATTTTCATTAAAACTGTAATAAAATGTTATTTCAAAATCAGGTAAATTATTTGTAGGTCCAAAAAAATTATAAAATTTTTGCTGAATGGGGGATAAAATATCAGAATTGATATCCAGAGATTGATTTTGTTTGTCTCGGTAAATTTGACTAAATAAATCCTCTTGTATGGTCTTGAAAAAATAAATTAATTTAGCAATAGTGCTTTTACCACTAGCTTGTTCACCAATCAAAACTAATATTTTCTTAACTTCAATTTCTGCATATTTAATTGGACCGAAGTTTTCGATGATAATTTTTTGCATAGGTAAATGTGACTTTTTTATGCTTACATAACAAATGTACCATAATAGAAATACTTTTTGGGAAGTTACACCTCCCATGATATTTCATATTACAGAAGTAGTTACCTAAAAATCGCTGTAATGTTTAGATTAACATTGAAAATCCCCCCATCATTAAGAATTAAAAATTTCTTGAGCTATTTTACAATCTAGTTGAATTTGGTTTTTCAGCGCTTCTAAGGAGGTAAATTTCTGTTCGGGACGCAAAAATTTTATTAGTTGTACCAGCAAATTTTTACCATACAAATCACCAGACCAATTTAAACAATGTACTTCTACGCTAGTATCTATACCATGAACTGTGGGACGATTGCCAATATTCATGACTCCAAAATGTTGAGTGGGAGAGTTGTCTGGAGTTTCGTTATCAATAATAACCTCCACAGCATAAACACCATGACGAGGTAAAAATTTATCTTTTGGTAGTTGAATATTGGCGGTAGGAAAGCCGATAGTTCTCCCTAATTTTTGACCTGTTACTACTATACCTGTAAGGCTGTAAGGTCTTCCCAAAAGACGATTTGCTTTTTGAATATCACCGACTTCCAAACTTTCCCGGATTAATGAGGTACTAATGCGAGTATCATCTGCTGCGGAAAAGTTTTCTATATCAGTTTTTATAGGAACTATGGTCACGGGTATATTATATTTTGCTGCGAGTATTTGCAAGTCTTGAGCAGTACCCATGCGCTTTTTGCCAAAACAAAAGTCTTGTCCAACGCTAATCTGTTGACATTGCAGTTGTTGAACCAGGATTTTATCGACAAATTCTTCAGGGGAAAGGGCAGATAGTTCTCTATCAAAAGGTAATAATACTAATTGTTCCACCCCAAGCGATCGCAATTGTGCAACTTTTTCATCCAGTGGTGTTAACAAATCACGGGGAAGTCCTGTAAAAAACTCCTGGGGATGGGGATCAAATGTGACAACGGTTGAGTACGGGCGGACTGAATTCTCCTCACTCCGTGCTGACTGCAATACTGGCTGAATCACTCTTTGATGACCAAGATGAACACCATCAAATTTGCCAAGAGCAACAGCAGTTGGTGTCAGCAGTTCTTCTGTTGCAGAAGCAACCCATACAGAACACCCATTTTGAGACAAATTTAACACTTGGATTTTGGGATTTTAGGTTTGTTTTCGCTATCAGCGGTTAGCTACTGTTGAACCTTTGGTTCAGCCATTTATAACGATGTTGACGCTCTCGCGCTGTTAGATATCTAATCACCAATCTAATCTAAAATCGAGAAATCAGTTGATTAAATTGGTTTTTGACTGGGTATACCAACCGCACGGGGAAAACTAATTGGTGTGTTTGCTACTTTTCGTAAATAAAGACAATGACGAATACTATTACTCAAGGGAGTAGAAAATTCTTCAATTAGTTCAATTACCCCACCTAATTGGGTAACAGCCATTTCTAAACTTTCATTTTCGGCTTGAGTCCAAGTACCGCGATAAATTACCGCTAAACCGCCTTTTTTTACTAAAGGTAAAGAATATTCAGCACAAGCAGAAACATTACCCACAGCCCTAATTACAGCTAGATCATACTGTTGTCTGTGTTGAATTTGCTGACCAACTTCTTCGGCTCTCCCCAGTAAAGTTTTGGCATTATTCAGAGCAAGTGCTGATAAAATTGTCTCAATAAAACTAATTTTCTTCCCTGTAGAATCTAAAAGCGTAACTTGAGAATTAGGAAAAACTAGAGAAATTGGGATACCAGGAAAACCTGCACCCGTACCAATATCAATTATCCGCTTACCCTTTTCAATACCGGGAATAAATAATTGTTTAGGTGCAATTCCTCGCAAAGAATCCCAAAGATGTTTTTCCCAAAATTCTTCAGGTTCAGTAATGCGAGTTAAGTTAAGTTGACGATTTCCTGCCAAGATTAATTGATAAAGTTGTTGAAATTGGTTTTCTTCCCAGTTTGTTGGTTGCCAATTCAGAGTTTTTTGCCATATTTCCCCCATTTCTGGCAAAATAGTTATAGGTAAAGATTCTAAATTCATTGGTTAAAATTAATTTTTTTAAGTTATTTTGGCGTTACTGATTCAGGGTATGAATTTTAGTCTCACCCCAAGGCGCAATCACGCAAAGGAAAGAGTTTTAAAGGTTCAATTTGGGAATTTCATACCTAATTTTATGTGAAGCTACATAACATCATCAAATCCATGAATTCATCCCTCCTTATCTGTGTTCATCTGCGTTCATCTGCGTTCAATTACTCTGAAGATTAATTTAGAATTAAGCAGATTTTACCTCTTCTCCCTGACTTCTGACTCCTGACTGGTCACTGAGCGAAGCCGAAGTGCTGACTCCTGATGTTAAGACCCCATGATCTAAAGTCCAACAATAATCAGCTATTGGTAACATATCACCAGCGTCGTGTGTTACAACTAACAATGTCCAATCTTTTTTGAGTTTGGCTAATAAATTCACCAATTGGCGACGCATTGACCAATCTAAACCCGCTGTAGGTTCATCTAATAATAGTAAATTTGGTTGACGAATTAACTGCACCGCTAAAGCTAACCGTCGCTGTTGTCCACCACTTAAAGCATGAGGTGACGCAGATAAAGATAAATGATCTAATCCAACCTCTGTTAATGCTTGTTTAACCCTGTCCGCTCCCAGTTCAGGATGTCCTAAGCGCAATTCTTCTAAAATTGTCCCCCCGCAAAAGTGTCTTTCTGGAAATTGAAATACTAAACCGGCTAATTGTTGTAGTTCTTCGGCTATGAGTCCCTGTTCTCTCCAGAAAACTCCACCAGCAGTGGGATCAGCCAATCCAGATAAAATTTCTAATAAGGTGCTTTTACCCGAACCGCTAGGACCAATAATTAAACCCAGTTTCTGGGGTGGTAATTCTAAATTTATAGCTTGAAGAATTGCTTTTGGGCAGGCTGTGGGGTGATAAGTTAGATTTCTGAGATAGAGCATTTGTGAAGATTACCAAGTTATGAGAAATTTTTGATGGAAATAGACGTAATTTATATTCACTATTTTTGCATTTTAGGTAATAGACACAACAATTTCAACTGTAATTATTCTGAGGGTTATCATGTTTAAACAGGTTTTAATGCCTCAATTTAGGATATTCTGGCGATTTGCTCCATTTTTCAAGGTGACTGTAACTACTTCCATCCTTTTAAATATTTTAGTAAATCCATCCTTTGCGGGTGATCCATTTCGCTCTCGTGAACCTCATAAAATTGGCGATCGCACGGAAGCTGTTTTTAATGCTATTTTTCAGCAAGGAAATTACCCAGCAGCCAAAGATGCTTTACAAAAAGCCGTCTCTAGCGAACCCAATGAACCTTTAATTTACGCCATTCAGGCTTCTTTAGCATATCAAAATCAAGATCAAACTAATTTAGCAAAATACAGCCGAAAAACCCTGGAAACTGGACAAAATCTCATCGCTAGTGACCCATTACGTGGTAATTTATACACTGCGGTTGGTCATTTTTTAGAGGGGGCGGTAATTTTAAAGCGGGAAGGAACTGTAAATGGTGCGCCCCTCGCTTTTAGTCGGTTGCGGAAAGTCTATACATATCTTGACAGAGCCGAAGAGATTTCTGCTAATGATCCAGAGTTAAACTTAATTCGCGGCTATATGGATTTAATGTTAGCTGTGAATTTACCTTTTACTAGTCCAGATGATGCAATTAACCGATTGGAAAAAAATGCAGCACCTGGTTATTTAGTAGATAGAGGTATTGCTTTAGCATATCGAGATTTAAAACAACATTCCCAGGCTTTAGATTATGTCAACCGCGCCTTAAAAACAACTGCTGACAACCCAGAAATTTACTATCTCAAAGCCCAAATTCTCCATGAAAAAGGAAAAAAAGAAAAAAGTCAGGATTTAATCAAGGAAGCAATAATTCATTTTGATAAAGCATTAGCCAAAAAGTCTCAACTTCCTGCTAACTTAGTTAAACAAATTGAATATGAACGCAATCAGGCTGTCAGTGGTCAGTAGTCAGTGGTCAGTTGTTACAAAATTCTAGTTTTACCCATTACAAAAATGGAAATTCAATTCCGCGAGTTTAATCCTTTTGATGCTTGGATTTGGTTGAAGTTTAGCAATGTTCCCTCCCAACGGGAAAAACAATATGTAGAAGAAGTATTCAATTCCTGGTTTTATCTAGGTAAATTGGGGGGATTTAATGCGGAAAATCTGCAAATCCAAGATACAGGACTTGATATCAGCCACATGGACTATGATGCAAGAGGCTATGATAAAAGCTTAATGGCTTTGATGCACAACATGGGTGAATTTGAATATGAAGGAGAATGGGGACGTTGTTGGTTTGATTTAGGTACAAGTGATGCGATCGCCTTAGACATTCTTATCAACGCCCTCACCCAACTAACTGAAGAATACGTCACAATTGAAGAACTATACATTGGTGGTGAAAATCCAGATTGGCCTACAGAAGATAGCGAAAGTCGTCCCTCTTCAATTTACGATAATTAATTGTCATCATGAATAAAGAAGGTCAAATCCGGGTAATTGTTTTAGCCCTAATTCGAGATGGTAATCGAATATTTGTTTCTGAAGGATTCGATCCTAAAAAACAATCAATATTCTACCGGGCTTTAGGTGGTGGCGTAGAATTTGGCGAAACTAGCCGCATAGCCTTAGCTAGAGAATTTCAAGAAGAAATTCAAGCCGAATTAACAAATATTCGCTATCTAAGTTGTATTGAGAACTTATTTACTTTTGACGGTAGACAAGGACATGAAATCATTCAACTTTATGAATGCGACTTTGCTGATTCCCAGTTTTATCAAATTGAAAGTTTAACTTTTGCGGAAACACCAGAACGTCAACATCGCGCATTGTGGATAGATATTTCTCGATTCAAATCTGGTGAATTAAGATTAGTTCCCGAAGTCTTTTTTGATTATTTGTAAATCTAGATCCCCGACTTATTTGTTATATCTTGTTAATAAATAATCAATTGAGTTGAGAAGTCGGGGATCTGATTGCTTCTTTGTTATATCTTGTTAATAAATAATCAATTGAGTTGAGAAGTCGGGGATCTGATTGCTTCTTTGTTATATCTTGTATTATTGTTTATCGCTACCCTAGCGAAAATGGTTATAGCGACATTCAAAAACTAAGTCGAGGAGAAAAAATGTCAATTCAAGCATTCCCCGAAATTAATTTAGTTGTAGATGATATTTTGGGATCAATAGTTTCATAGCCAACCTCTAAATAACATCCAATTCACATCTTCAGATATTGGTTATTGAGATTGCAAAAATATTAATCAAAGCAATAATGTTTTTTTACGTCGCTGGTAATTTCCCATTTACAAGACATCCCAGCGGGAAAAGTTACTAAGTCTCCCTTACCCATTTGTACCGCTTGTCCTCCATCAGGAGTGACAACAACATTACCTTCTAAAAAGTAGCAAGTTTCTTGATCATCGTAAGTCCAGGAAAATTGGGATATTTCCTTTTCCCAAATTGGCCAGTTGAATACATCTAACTCATTGAGATGTGCAAGATTTGGTTGATGTACGACTTTAATTTCCATGAGTTTTATTTAACAATAAGATTGGATGTCTTCTCCACACTTATCTACTAAATAACATAATGCGCGAAAACGCAAGCCGACAAACTGATCATACAGTGGGTTTAGTTTGCACATAGGTGGAATATGAGCAATTGTTCGTCCAAAAACCACGATATCACGCTCAAAGGGACATTGGGCAGGAATTACTTTAGCAATCAATTTGGCAACTCGACGATTATCAATTTCAATGTCGTCTAGACGTTGACGGATTTTTTGCAATAAATCAAACTTATTTTTAACTGAATGGTTTTCTTCGATAGGGTTGACAAAACTGGAGAGAATCATCGGTTCACTATTTGTTTTTAGCATTATTGTAAATCCTATGTAGATGAGATTGATAGAAACTGGAGAATGTGGCAATTTGGACTGAACTTGAAGAACGGTAAAGTAGTTGAACTAATTTTTATTAAAACTGGCTTTGTGTTGAATAACTGTTCAGTTGAATACAAAATAACAAAGAAAATATAAAAATGGTATAGTTTTAGCTTATGGATTCCTGATATTGAATATAGTAATTTTATATATGAAATTACTATGGGAATTGCCAAAAACACTGATGTATATAGCTTTCTCCTCCAGCTAGACTGCATAACCATTAGGAAACGATGACATTAATTTTAGGTGATAGAAGATCAATAAAAAAGCTATGCAAGTCACTTTATCGCAGGGAATAGGGAACAGGTAATTTTCTTCTGACTCGGTGACTCCTAACTGGGCCTAGTCCCTGCGTCCCTACCTCCTGCTAACGCTGGCAATTTTGCAAAATATAACTACACAACTCGCAAAAACCATCTCCTTCGGCTGCTGTAGTTATATATGTAGGTTGATGCTGTAACTGATTTGTATACTCCTGGATATTTGCCACACCTACGGACATAGGAAAATAACGCTGGTTAAATAAACTTTCATCATTGGGACTGTCACCAACAGTGATAACCTGTTCTGGCAAGTATGTGGGAAAATATTGATCTAAGACTTTTAATAAACCAGCAGCTTTATTTTGTCCTTGGGGTTTAATATGGCACTGAATATTGCTGTAAGTAAATCCCCAACCCATCTGTTTACAAAGATCACTTATATTTTTTAGTTGATCAGTCGTTAGTGAGGTAAGATCAAATGTCCAGTCTGTGACTCGAAATAAATTATCAGCAGATGCTCGGATTTGCGGAAAATAAGTTTGTAAGTTCACAAAGGTTCTAGCTAAATCTTGACGATGGTTAGCCAAATCAGGAATATGCGTGAGTGTAACTGGATCAGAATTACCTGATGGATAAAATAAACCACCATTTTCGGCAATTGCACCGACAATGGGCATTAAACTACTAATAGCACTTACCCACCCTGCCGAACGTCCAGTCACAATCAAGACCGGAATTTTGGCTGCTGATAGACTCTCTAAAGTATTTAGCAGTTGAGATGTAAATCTGCCATCTTTAGTTAGTGTCCCATCCATATCTGTTGCTAACAGGCAAATATGAGATGAATGCGTAGATGTTATATTAGACAATGGCTGTATATTGATAAAATGCTGATCCAAGTGACTAATAGGTTTGTACATATGACATGATCAAGACAATCTAAAAAATACTTATACCACAGCCAACTACTAAATAAGATTTGGGTATTATAAACATCAGGAGTTAAAAGGTTCAAATTGTGAATTATGGTTAGTACAATTTTTCTGGCTCAATCGTCTAGATTGAAAACAACAAAAACGAATACAGAAGTTTCTAGCAATGAATTACCAGCTATACCATTGCTATTGTGTGCTAGTGGAGGACTGGTTTTAGCTCTGGTTGCTGTAATTATTTATGGCAAAATTTTAGTGCAAAAGGGGGAGAAAAAACTAACTTTTGAAAAATTCCGCACACGAGAATTAGAGAGAAAGCTGAAGTTAGCTTTAGAAACTATTCGCAAAATGGAAACTAATCCAGATTTACTTCACTCACGGGACTTTAACTTAGATTATCTGCGAATGCGGATGTCAGAGGAGGTATTCTATTTTGCCCTAGTTAATCAAATTAAAATTAAGGTTAAAGATAAGATATCTCAAGTCCTACGTCCTGCTCAAGCTAACCAAGGATCTATAGGAGTTGCTAGTAATACTGGTAAGGAAATAGATGAAACTTTCGATATTGAGTATGAAACTGGTGTAGCACCCAACATTGTGAAACGGGTGCTGTTTAGAGCGCAAATTCGATTAATGAAGTTGCCAACTCAAGCTACTTCTTCTACAATTAGTGAAATTATGAATTGTATAGAAACATACCTTAGACCCAAGGAAGATGATGATACCTGGCAACCGACTATTCAAGGTAGGATTGTTTATATGCACTGGGATCAAAAGGCTAAACCTACCGCGTTGCTGATACTAGAACAATCAAATGAAGGCGTGAATGTGACATTTAGAACTAGCCGTCAAACCCCTCTGACAAAAAACAATAGGACAGCAAATTCACATCATGCAGACACTATTCAGAAATAATCACAACTTGAAATTACGAATAAATACCGAAAAATTCAAACCGGAAAAAAATTTTGGTTTGGAATACATCACTTGTATTGAAGAAGACGGATCATCAAAATTAGGAGTTGTGATTAGAAGCAACATTTTGAGCGTCACGGGTTAGAAGACCATCTTCCATTTCGACAATGCGATCAGCGATATCTAAAATCCGGTTATCATGGGTGACTAATAAGATAGCAGTTCCCTGTTCTTTAGCCAAACGCTGCATGATTTCGACTACATCACGTCCTGATTGTTTATCTAATGCGGCTGTTGGTTCATCTGCTAATACTAAAGGAGGATGATTAACTAAAGCGCGAGCGATCGCTATTCTTTGTTTTTGTCCACCAGATAAATTATCTGGATAGTAGTTAACCCGTTCTTGTAAACCTACAGATGCCAGCATATCTTCTGATTGGGAAATAGCTGTTGATTGGGAAATATTATTATTTAATTCCACAGCCATTTGCACATTTTGCCGAGCAGTTAAAAAACCCAATAAATTATGAGCTTGGAAAATATAACCAATCTTCCGTCTCATGTGTACCAGTTTGTTTTGACTAGCACCACACAATTCATCACCTAAGAATTTTAAACTTCCCTCTTGTACCGATCTTAACCCACCAATCAAACTTAATAAAGTCGTTTTCCCTGAACCAGATGGTCCAGTCATAATCACGATTTCTCCAGCATATATTTCCAAACTAATATCAAATAGGATCTGTTTTTTCAGCGATCCTTTACCGTAGTAGTGATTGATATTTTTAATAGATATTACAGGTTCTTTGTTGATCATAATAAAAGGATTCAGGAGTTCAGGAGTCAGGAGTCAGGAGTCAGGAGTCAGGAGTCAGGATAAAGAAGGAAGAAGAAAGAAGGAAGAAGGAAGAATAAATATTGTTTTTTCCAATGACCAAGAACTAAGCTAAAAAATATCGGCTGGATCAGCAGAACTTAATTTCCGAATAGCAATCATTCCCGAAATAAAGCACATTAAAATAGTTAACATGATTACCATAATGGCGCGATTATAACTCATAAATATAGGCAAAAGTGTAGCATCTCTAGCAACATTGTAAAGAACAAGAGCGCAGCCAAATCCAGGTAAATAACCAACAACAGCTAATAAAAAAGCCTCTTGAAGAATTACAGTTAGTAAATAATTTTGAGTGTAACCTATAGCTTTGAGCGTAGCATATTCAGATAAATGGTCATTGACTTCTGTATACAAAATTTGATAAACAATTACAGTTCCTACAATAAAACCCATAATTGTTCCCAAGGTAAAAATAAAGCCAATAGCTGTACTACTTGCCCAATAATTTCTTTCAAATTCAATAAATTCTTCCTTAGTTAAAACATTGATATCTGTAGGTAGATAACTTCGCAATTCTTGAGCTACTAGGATGGGATCTGCACCAGGCTTTAACTTAATAATGCCAATATCAATTAATCCCCTTTGACGGTTATTAAAAATTCGCAAAAAGTTAACATCACTGGTAATTAAATTTCCATCTGCACCAAAAGATGCCCCTAATGTAAATAATCCACCCACCTGAACTTTTCTTCTGCGTACTTCTGCTGTGACAACTTTTCCGGCATTAAAACTATCAGCGATCGGACCATATTCTACTCTGGAAGAACGGTCATATAAAACAACATCAGGAAGTTTGAGTTTATTTAAATTTTCGTCTACTCCAGGTAAATCAAAAAGATTAACTTCTGGATTTATGCCGAAAATTAAGATACTGCGAGGGCGACCTGTAACAGGATTTCTCCAGCTTGTATAGTCTAAATATATAGGATGTACTGACTGAACTGTAGGCAAGTCTAATGCCTTATATAAACGGCGTTGGGAAAAGGTTTTCATTGCTAAAACAGCATTAGATTGACTGTTAATTAAAACCACTTCTCCGGCTAAACTGCTGTGCATTCTCACGTTACTGTAATAGAGTGCATCCCGAAAACCTAGCTGCATGAACATTAAAATATCAGCAAAGGCAATACCTGACAAAGCCACTGCTAGGCGAGTTTTTTCTCTTGTCAGTTGCAGCCAAGATAAAGGTATTTTTACTGCCATTTTTTATTTTTTTTGATCTCGATACTAATTAAGTAGTTGAACATGAATATTTGGCGTAGAAATAGGAAGTTAATTCTCATTAATTTCTACGGTGACTTTAGCATTTGTTAAACCGGAAACTTGCTTGGTAAATTCTGGAGATAGGGCAATTTTCACTTCGACAACTCTGGCATCAATATCTGCCGCTGGATCATTATTGAGGACATCTTTCTTGCCAATTTTTCTACCAATTGATGTAATTCTGCCTTTTAATTGACCATTAAATGCACCGTTGTCACTAGAGATAGTAGCACTTTGACCCAAACGGACTTTATTAATACTATCTTCAGGAACTTCTGCAACTACAAACATCTGATCTGTTTGTCCGATTTCCGCAATTCCATTTGCTCCCATGATTTCCCCTGATTTAGTGTGAATTTTTAATATTTCACCAGAACTAGGAGCTTTAACATAGCTTTGCTGAAGTTCTACTTGAGCTTTTCTCATTAAAGCAATGGCATTAGTAACTTGTGCTTGAGCAACTTGGACATTTAGCGGACTAACTACTAATATTCTGCTCAATCTTTCTCTTTCTTCGTCTATTTGTCTTTGTAAAGTGGAGACAGTTTTGTTACGGTTGGCTGTGGCTTCAATTAACTGCTGTTGTAAGGTCGCTAGGGTTTTAATTTGATTAGCTCTAGCTTCGGAAACTTGCTGTTGAATAGTATCTATTGCCCGTTTTAAACTAGCTTCACTTTCAATTAACTGTTGATTTGTAGTTAACGCACTTAAGCGACGGCGATCGCGTTCTTGCTGAGAAATAGCACCTTGTTTGTATAAAAAATCATAGCGCCCATAATCTACTTGAGCATTTCGTTGTTCGGCTCTAATCCGCTCCATATTGGCTTTTAAAGAATTTCTTTGTCCCAGTAGTTCCGCTTCCAAACGGTTAACTGTGGCTTGTTGGGCAACTTTATCACCACTTAACTGGGCAGCAATTCGGCTAATTGTTGCCTGTTGAGCCTCTTTTTCTCCAGCTAGTTGGGCTTGCAACCGAGAAATAATGAATCTTTGAGCTTGAGCATCTCTTGGTGGACCAGCACTAACTTGGGCTAAATTCGCACGGGATTCTTGCAATTTAGCTTTGGCTTCTTCTACTACTGCCATACTGGTATCGCGGCTGTCTAAAATGGCCACAATCTGTCCTTGCTGTACTCGTTGCCCTTCTCTGACTAAAAGTTGTTGTACTCGTGAACTACCTGATAAACCCGCTGGAGCAGAAAGTTTAACTACTTCTCCTCTTGGTTCTAAGCGTCCTATGGCAGTAATACTATTGGGAACTGGAGCAACAGATACAGTAGAAGTCAGTTTTTTTAATTGTTCCATTCTCGCTGTAGCTAAGAAACCGGCAGCTATAGCTACTGGTAAAGCTACGGCAATACTCAACCAAATTTTTGGCTGCTCAAGTGCCTTTTCTGGGGATTTTGATTTTTCATTCACCCTTGACATGATATTTAACCTATTTATCTGAATTGTGGTGATGAAACTAAAAAAGTAAATTAGCTGTAATTAAAATCCACAGCAAACTTTATCCAAGATTTACACCTCTTTAGGTTTTTGTTTTGGCAATTTTATAACTATTGTTGGGTATGATTAACTTTGGATAAACTACACTCTGTGATTATTCAGGTGTATTATCTTTACATGAAAATTTCTATCTCAAAGCAACCTGGGATACAATTGGTAGATTTTATAAATCATTAGTAGTTGAGATTCCACACTTCATTTTTAAGAAGATGTGCGAAACTTCAAAACTTGCAGTTTACAAGAGAAAATAAAACTTTTGAGCAAATAGGTAAGAATTTTAACAATTAATAATTACTAATTATCAGCCAAAACCAGATAACTAGGAATTTTAGTGATTAACGTTAGTTTTCCCTCCCAAAAGTATCAGTGGTGATGACTTCATATAAATTCTACATTTATCAGTTGAGGGAAAACGTAACGCATTTTACAGATAAGGTAATAGCAATTTTTAATTGCTGACACTTTTGGTAATATTTTCTCAGATTATTCTGGTAACTCTGGCAAGTCAAATAAAACTTTAGTCATATAATTTTCTGCCCAATCTACACCAAAAGCCTTTTCTAAAACTCTACGGGTTTTATCATTTTGTTGCTGTTTGGTACAATAATTATGTTGTCCAGCAATAATTTGAGCTACTTTTTCCGGTGCAACTGGACTAGATGCGATGGCTTGTGTACAATGGATATCTAAAAATGATTCTACGTGAGAAATAAACATTGTTTCTTCTTGGGGGGAACTAGGACGAATAAATAGACAAAAATCGGAAAAAATATTTCCCCATTCTGGTAAATCACGAGGTTGAGAAAAGTTGGCTGTGGTTAATTTACTAAGTTGCGAATTATAACCATCTGGTAAAATCCGCTCTAAGTTTACCGGCGAAAGATCGGCAATTGCTGCACTAATTTGACCTCTACCTCCGACTAAATCACAACCAAACATGGGAATATCATATTCTGGACGGGGAAACATCACACAGTGCAGAATATCTAACATATTCCCTACTCTTGCTAGTTCCAAGTGTATTTTGCGAAACTGGGGACTTTGATAACAGCGATTTTCGATAATTAGTTTTTCCCCTTCTAATTTACCTTCTACATATCCCAATTCCGCTGGTAAATGGTATGGTGATAAGTCTAGGTGTTTATGCCAAACTGCTTCAATACAATCAGCTAGTTGACGAATCAGAGGATGTTGTTGTTCACGAAGAGAAGGAGTAGAAGACATATTATGTAAGAGGGACAATTTATTTGTTAGTTTACAATTATTTGTACCATTTTTTCTGCCTGGAAATATAAACAAAGAGTTATAGTATGGGCTGATCATGAAAATAAATTTATGTAACAAAAAGTGCAATTGTATTCTGTAATATGATTAATTATCTGGGATACTGAATTGTAAGATATTAATATATGACTACTGACTCAAATAATAATTTCAAAAACCAAATTATGATAATTCTTTACAAATAAATAACGACCATAAAAAAATATGAGCTATGACAGTACGCTGAAATACTTAATTGAAGAATATCCCCAAGCCATTGTTCAATGGTTGTTGAATACAGAAATTACAGAAAATCCAGAATTACTAAAAACAGAATTAAACTTAGAACCAATTCGTGTTGATGGACTTTTTTTATTAAAAACCAACAACAATATCATTCATTTAGAATTTCAAACAGTTCATCAATCAAAACCCCCGCTACCATTACGAATGCTAGATTATTGGGTGAGATTATATCGCCAATATGATACTAACATTGAACAAATTATTATCTTTTTAAAACCCACCACATCAGAGGAGGTTTTTATCAATGAATTTAAAACAGCTAATACTTTTCATCGCTATCGAGTCATCAGAATTTGGGAATGTGATCCTCAGAGGATGTTTGAAAAGTTTTAGGTTGTGATTTTAGGCACTTACAGATCCCCCCTAACCCCCCTTGTTAAGGGGGGAACTAGAGTCAAAGTCCCCCTTTTTAAGGGGGATTTAGGGGGATCTAAAAATATTCGATACACCATGAGGGACTTTTCAAACACCCTCTCAACCATTATTAGCAACGACCGAACTTTTGCCCTTAGCTGTATTAGCCAAAGTTGATAATCCCAGAGCAATATTAGAACAAGTTGCAGCTAAAGTAAATATAATAGAAGATAGAAGACAGCAAATCAACGTCTCAGCCTGTGTGCAACTTCTAGCTGGAATTAGATTTGATGCGGATTTGATTAACGCTTATTTTCGGGAGGATATTATG
Organism: Dolichospermum sp. UHCC 0406; assembly: GCF_009712025.1. Lineage (NCBI taxonomy): Bacteria > Bacillati > Cyanobacteriota > Cyanophyceae > Nostocales > Aphanizomenonaceae > Dolichospermum > Dolichospermum sp. UHCC 0406. Next base: position 148,675 of record NZ_VILA01000014.1, on the reverse strand, counting down.
CAAGAATCTGTCGTTTATCAAAAAATCGTTCGAGAAGGTTTAGAACAGGGAAGACGTTCTGAAATTAGATTAATTGTTCGTCAACTTCAACGTCATTTAGGAAAAATAGGGACTGAAACTCAAAATAAAATTCAAGACTTATCTTTTCTGCAATTAGAGGATTTAGGAGAAGCTTTATTAGATTTTAAAACTGAAACTGATCTAATTAACTGGTTAACTGAACATTGTGATTGAAAAAATCATAATTTTACAAATTATCCCCAAAAATCTATAACTTCATATCCCAATTCCCCGATCATCTGCCGCAATAAGGGTAAACTCAAACCAATGACATTACTGTGGCAACCCTCGATTTTCTCCACAAATAAACTCCCAAAACCTTCTAAAGCAAAAGCCCCAGCGCATTGAAGAGGTTCACCTGTAGCTACATAGGCAAGAATAGCGCGATCGCTCATTTTTGCAAAATACACCCTAGTAACTTGACATTTAACCACAGTTTGATTTTTAGTGGTATCAATCAAAACATGACCAGTGTACAAGTCACCAAAATTACCTTGCATCAATTGCCACCGAGCGATCGCTTCCTCAGCATTTTCTGGTTTACCATAAATCCCCCCACCCATAGCCAAAACAGAATCACAACCCATCACCAAAGCTGATGGAAATTGGGAAACCACAGTTTCCGCCTTACACTGAGCCAGCGTTTTCACCAATTCCCCAGGTTCAGTCAGTTGTATTTGTGACTCATCAAAATCACTCGCACAAACCATTGGTTCAATTCCCACAGTTTGCAATAACCGACGACGGGCAACAGAAGCAGAAGCAAGGACAAATTGCGGAATTTTCATAAATTGCTGTATAAGTAATTTTTTGGGTAATTGATCATAGTTAATTCTCAATTACCACCATTTCTAATTATTAATAAACAGTGAAAGAACTCACAACTTCATCAATAATTCGTTGCAGTTTCTTCCAACGTTTCTCAGGAACAGAAGCATTAAACGTAAACAGCTTACCACGACTGATAGCCACACTAGAAATATTATGTCTTTCCTGTCCATTAGGAAATTTAACTCCATATTCTAGAAAGTAGTAAATTTTCCCATTTACTTCCCTTTCAGCCGCATTGATTAACTCAGCAGTCCGATCAGAACCGACAGGAGCAAGAGCCACCTTTCCTAACTTATAACCGACTTCTGTTGGTGTTCCCAATTCCGCTAAAGTTTTACCAGAGGGAACAGGACTAATTACCACAGACACATTTTCTGATACTTCAATTAAATCATGAAACACCACATCAGGCCCATCACCAACTTTAACTTGTAACCAACCATTAGGATAATCAAATTGATAACCGTCAGCACTATCTACAAACCGATTTAGTCCAGCCGCATTAGCCACACCAACACTACTCAAGCTGAAGCTCAACACCAATAATAAGATCAACGTAATTCTTTGCCACATTTTTTCCAATTCCTTTGGTCAGTCAAGAATACAAGGTAAAGATAATTGCAAGTTCTTATTTTCTCACTAATCTGGACAATCTGGAGACTTTACTTTTGTTATCCCCTTCAGGCTTGATAAGTATGTGTGCTATAATTGGACAGTCTCGCACCTTGTGGTCAAATAAAAATCTCTTTGTGGCAACAATTAAGCCCCAAAGACTTTGAAAAATATGAAAAAAGTTGTCGTTGGTCTTTCCGGTGGCGTTGATAGTTCCGTAGCCGCCGCTATGCTGCATAATCAGGGCTATGATGTAATTGGTTTAACTCTTTGGCTGATGAAAGGCAAAGGGCAATGTTGCTCTGAAGGAATGATCGACGCGGCTGATATTTGTGAACAATTGGGTATACCCCATGAAGTTGTTGATATTCGGGATGTCTTTCAAACAGAAATTATTGATTTTTTAGTGACAGGTTATAGTGTGGGAATTACACCTTTGCCTTGTTCCCAATGTAACAAAACGGTGAAATTCGGTCCAATGGTGGAATATGCTCGGGAAAAATTGGCATCAACGAAAATCGCCACAGGTCATTATGCCCAAATCCGCTACGATGACACTACTAACCGTTACCAATTGTTACGAGCCGTAGACCGCAACAAAGATCAATCTTATTTCCTCTATGACTTATCCCAAGACTTATTAGGGGCAACAATTTTTCCTCTGGGTGAACTGAATAAAACTGATACTCGGAGAATTGCTACTGAATACAACTTAAAAACCGCCGATAAACCAGAAAGTCAAGATTTATGCTTGGTAGAAAGCAATGGTTCTATGCGGGCATTTTTAGATAAATATTTAGCCCCCAAACCCGGTGATATTGTTGATGAAACTGGTAAAGTTCTGGGACAACATGATGGTGTTCATCATTACACTATTGGTCAGCGAAAAGGCTTAGGTATCGCCGCCGCCGCACCCTTGTATGTGATCGAATTAGATGCAGCTAATAACAGGGTAATTGTAGGCGATCGCACCAAAGGATCTCAGTCAGAATGTACAATAAATCGAGTAAATTGGGTTTCCATAGCTGAACCCGTTGCCCCCATTCGCGCCGAAGTTCAAATCCGTTATCGTTCCCAACCCGTACCCGTCACAGTCATTCCCCTACCAGATTCCCGCGTCCGGTTAGTATTTGATGAACCACAATTCAGCATCACCCCTGGACAAGCAGCGGTTTGGTACGACGAAGATACGGTATTAGGTGGCGGAATCATCGAACAATCGTAGGGGCGCAGGGCCTGCGCCCTGTCTTTCTGGGGAGAGAACCACCTCTGGCTTAAATACCGCAAGGGGTCTAAATTAAGGGACTTCCAAGAAATAAATTATCCTGATTAACGAACCACAGAGGCGCAGAGGACACAGAGGAATAAGGGTTTGAGAGATTTTTGCGTTAGGTGGTTGAGTATTTTTTTATTTGGAAGTCCCTAAGTGGACTCGTTGAACCAAGAATCTCAGTGGCTAAAGCCAGTAAGAGTGTCAAAGTCATGATAGTTTCGATCCGTATCTTTACCCCTGAGAGTGTAAAATCACTTGTATAGGCATAAAAATTGTGCAGATTCAGGAGTATCTTTGTATAAGCATTCAAAACGAACAAAATTGTGCTTTTGTGCAATTTGGTACAAAGTAGTTTGAGTTTCGGGCAAATCATAAGTAGATATATGATTTTCAATCATGGACATATCTTGAGACGAGAGTGCAGTCCAGTTTTGACGCATATTTTCTAAGTAGCGATTAACAAATTTTTCTCGGTCTTCCCCTTGTTTACAAACTATGTCAATCAAAACAAATACACCCTTGGGTTTCAAAAGATGGAATACTTGCTCAATAACTTTATCTTTTTGTGCCAAACTTAGATGATGTAAAACAAAGGAAGTCGTAACTATATCAAAGCTTTGCTTTCGGTTTTCAGCTAGTTCCTCAACAACTTTCGATATGTCGTCTTCAATAAAAGTTTGTTCACAGTTAATTTGTGCCATGTTGCCTTGGGCAATTTCCAAAGCAGCCGCAGATAAGTCAATTCCGGTATAGGAGGCAACGGTAGTATTTAATAAAGCTTGAACTGATGAACTAGCATCACCGCATCCAAGTTCAAGTAAGGAAAATGGTGTTGGCAAGTAATCAGTTAATAATTTATGCAAAACACCATAAATTTCTCGGTGTTCCATGTAATTATTGACTAGGACTTTTTGATATGTTTCCCAATTCTTCTTAAAGTAATTATCTGATTGAGTTTTCAGAGTATTCATGGAAGCATTCCCATAACTGACAATATATTGAAAATAATAGCAGTATAAGAGGATGTTTGAAAAGTATCAGAATTAATCGAGATCCCCCCAACCCCCCTTACAAAAGGGGGCTAAATTCCTCAAAGTCCCCCTTTTCAAGGGGGATTTAGAGGGATCTGCGGGTGTCAGATCCCACACGAAAAAGTTTTCAAACAACCTCTTAGGAATGTGAATTAAATAAGGTGCAAAAGTAGGGTGTGTTAGCGACAGCGTAACGCACCATTCCAGGTTACATCAGAATTGCAGGTTATTAAATTTGCGTTCCTTAGTTTCATTGGGTTGTTAATTAGCTGTTCCCCAGCACAAACAAAACCACCCGTTAAAAATTTTATCAATGCGTAAGTCATAATTATTTTTTTGTCCATAAAAAAATAAAAACCGTGAAAAAATAAATTCACGGCTTTAATAAAAAATGTGGTGTGAGGAGACTTAACTCACTTCATCATACTTCATCTAAAAATTAGAAGTTCAACTACCGCAAATTTCTTTACAAAGTAATTCTTTGATGACATATATATATTCTTAATATTTGTCACCTTATACTATAGCACCACCACAACTAGAACCACACCCCGCAGTACAACCATAGCAATATTCAGCAGTTTGGACTTCTTGAATTATATCTAAACTACCAATTTCTAATAATTTGCTCACCGTCAATTTTTCACCATTGCTAGTTTTTGCAGGTAAATTCATCATTTGATTAAAGTCACAATCATAAATATTCCCTAAATAGTCAACAGAAATCTGCTCACGACACATTAAACCATCAATTGTTTTTGGGTTAAAATGAGACTCTAAAAAATGTAAATAGCTAAAATAAAGTTGCTTTCTTTCTAAATGAAATTTTGTTCTTCCTACCGGGATATTAGTAATTGTGAAAAGATGATTAAATCGAATATCAAATTTTTCCATCAAAAAGGTTTTATAAGCCTTTTCTAAATTTTTCTGTTCAGGAGTGAGAGAAAAATTTTCACTATTTGGTAATGGAGGATTATAAACCAAATCTAACACTAAATCTGGATTTTGACCATAACCAATTTTATTCAACCATTGCAAAGCCTTAATTGATTGATCAAAAACACCATTTCCCCGCATTTTATCCACATTATCTGCTAAATAACAGGGAAGAGAAGCCACAATCCTTACCTTATTCTCAGCAAAAAAATCTGGTAAATCCTCAAATCCCTCCACAAAATAAATTGTCAAGTTTGATCTCACAATTACCTGTTTACCTGCCTTTCTAGCAGCTTCTACCAATGACTTAAAACCATAATTCATTTCTGGAGCGCCACCAGTTAAATCCACCGTTTTAATTTGCGGAAACTTACTAATTAAAGTAATTAACTGTTGACAAATTTCTGGTGTTAATTCCTCAGTTCTCTTGGGACTAGCTTCTACATGGCAATGGTTACAAGCTAAATTACAACGCTTTCCCAAATTAATTTGTAAAACGTTAATTTGCTTTTTTGTTAGAGGTGAATTTAGCTGTTGAAAAAAAGGTGTAATCATAGAAGCATCTCTAGCACGAATTTCTATAAGAGGATATTTTAAAGGTCATTCAACCTAAGAGGATGTTTGAAAAGTTTTGAATATATAGACTGACCCCTCTCCAAACCTCTCCCCTGCAAGGGGAGAGGCTTTAAAACCCCCATTCCCTTGCAGGGAAGGGGGGTAGGGGGGTTAGGTTTTTGGAGATTACGGGTTTGATATAATACTTTTCAAACACCCTCTAAGAGACAGGGGGAAGTGGCAGACTATTGATAATTGGAACATACCACTTGACTAAATCGAAAGTTTCCTATATTATGGATAAACAACCCATCAATCATTCCCGAAATCTAAATAAAATATTTTTGATCGCTCCACTCCGTTACGCTAGGGAAGTGAAAAGAATAAGAGCGCAGAGCACAAAAGAGCAAGAGTATAAAGGGCTACCGAAGAATTCTCCCAACAACGCAGACAACACGAAAACCAATATTGTTGCAGTGGTTGACGCGGCCGTCGTAGTTGCGATACGCGGAACGGCAGGCTTGAGGATTGTAGATCCAAGACCCGCCCCGCAGCATAACTTCACTGCTTAGACTTGTCCAAGCACTGCCATCTGTAGGCGCATTTATATAGTTTTCATGCCACCCATCCTCACACCATTCCCACACATTCCCACACATATCATATAAACCAAAAGGATTGGCGGGAAAAATTCCTACCTCTGTGGTTTTTTCTCGAAATTGTCCTTTTTGTCCCTGCCCATAAGTGTAGTTACCATTATAATTAGCTAAATCCGTAGAAATTGTTTCCCCACAATAAAACGGGGTAGTAGTTCCTCCACGACAAGCATATTCCCATTCAGCTTCGCTAGGTAAACGATAGGTTTTATTTGCCATTCGGGAAAGTCTGTCACAAAATTCTCGAGCATCATTCCATGATACACACTCAACTGGCAGATTATCACCTTTAAAACGAGATGGATCAGATTTTAAATCAATGTTAACCTTTCCTAGTGCAGCTACAGCCCGCCATTGTTTTTGCGTAACTGGATATTTACCCATGAAAAAGGGGGGAACAGTAACTTGATGTTGTGGACTTTCATCCGAAGTTCGGCCTTCCTCATTTTCTGGAGAACCCATGATAAAAGTCCCTCCGGGAATAGCTACCATTTCCAGAATTACACCATTTCCCAAGTCTTGGGCAAAATACTCTGCTGTTTTGGGAATGGGTTTAATTTCCGGATTAATTATCGGGTCTGGTTGCGGCGTTAGAATAACTTCTTTCCGTCCTCTGATACCACGGATTAAATCCTGTAATGCTTCTTCATCTTCTTCAACATTTGAATTAGTAAATCTAATCCAAGCCCACTGTTTTAAATGATATAATTCATCTGGAATATCGCTAATATCAGGAAGTAAAATAGGAATCACACGAAAACCTTTTTCTTTTTTTTCCAGAAAAAATTGTATTATTGCACCAAGTTCTAAATTCCTCTGAAAAGCTCCCAATCTATTTTGGCTAATAAAAAAAGCACCTACTTTAGACTGCGAAATTCCTTGAAAAACAACTTCTTGAATATTGTCTCCAGCAAAAATTTGCTCCTTATCTAACCAAGGATTTAAACCACCTTGTCGTAGTTTGTTGGCAATTTTTATAACTTCGGGTTTATCTTTACTATTGTGAGCAAGGAAAACATCAAATTGTAGTCGGTTATCAGACATTTTACTCCTCCACACCAGCAATAATCGCCAAAGCCTTCGCATACTCTTCTAAATCGCCTCGCAAAGCAGCCAACTCGCTTCGCAACTTTCCTTCCTCAGACCAACTCACCTCGTGTTCCTTCACACTTACCCCCATAGGTCGTCTTGCTTCCCAAGCTTGTAAAATAGGATGCCATTTAGCTAAAAATGGTCGTAACCCATTATTCAACACCGCAATAGCAATACCCCCAACTGAGTTCTTAGCAGCACCCACATCAGGTCCAGCCGCTTTGAGAATTTCGCGGGTAGTTCCGAATAAACTATACAAAGAATTTAACGCTTCCCGCACTAACCCCTGGTCAACTTCTAAGGACTGCACAGCAACCCGTGTCACCAGTTCCACATACAACGACCAAGCCGCTTTCCGTTCCGTTGTGTCCGCTTCCCATTCCGCAGCACCAATACCAAAGGGAAGACTAATAGATACTTTTTTTAACTTTGCGGGATCTTGTTTAGGCATAAAAGCCATTTTAATAAAATTAATTATTTATTCCATCTAAATTAAACCATACTGAACTTAGAAATAAAAGCAAGAGAATTTATAATTTGGGGAAATCTTGCTGTTTGAGCGAGTTACACGCATTTATTTAGACATCTCGTTCCCATGCTCTGCGTGGGAATGTAGTTAAGAGGCTCTGCCTCTATTATACCTGAAGGTAGAACCTCTAAGATGACATTCCCAGTCAGAGACTGGGAACGAGAGTTTTCTGGCTTTGCGTCTACAGAAGCATCTGCAACAGGTAAATTAAAAGCATCTCCCGGACGAATTTCGACAAAGCCATCTCGTTCCCATGCTCTGCGTGGGAATGTAGTTAAGAGGCTCTGCCTCTATTGTACCTGGAGGTAGAACCTCTAAGATGACATTCCCAGTCAGAGACTGGGAACGAGGAAATTGCGTCGTTTGGGAATAACTTATTGAGTAGGGTGCGTCAGATAGAAGAAATCTGTTTTTTGTCAAAATATCCTCTCTGACGCACCTGAGAACGAGGAAATTGCGTCGTTTGGGAATAACTTATTGAGTAGGGTGCGTCAGATAGAAGAAATCTGTTTTTTGTCAAAATATCCTCTCTGACGCACCCTACAAGAGATAAAATTCACTAGCGTCAGATAGAAGAAATCTGTTTTTTGTCAAAATATCCTCTCTGACGCACCCTACAAGAGATAAAATTCACTAGAGTTTAGATATAAGAATTACTCAATTACCGTGAAAACCGATACAATTTTCTATAGCTTATTTCAAGCATTTCCTAGCATCTTTTTTGAATTAATTAATAATTCTCCCACAGAAGCAGATGTTTATGAATTTACCTCTCGTGAAGTTAAACAACTGGCTTTTCGTTTAGACGGTTTATTTTTACCAACCACCAAAGATCCTAAAAAACCATTTTATATTGTCGAGGTTCAATTTCAACCCGATGATAATTTATATTATCGTCTCTTTGCAGAACTTTTTCTCTACCTACGACAATACAAAACTCCTCATCCTTGGCAAGCTGTAATCATCTATCCTAGTCGTAATATAGAAAGAGAACAGAATTTACAATTTGGCGAAATCTTGCTGCTTGAAAGAGTTACACGCATTTATTTAGATGAGTTGGGAGAGAGTTCTTTAGGGGTGGGAGTTGTTAAACTAGTAATAGAAACAGAGAAGGCTGCACCAGCATTAGCAAGACGCTTAATTGCACAAGCAACCCAACAACTAACTGATATCAAAATTAAACGGGATTTAATTAATCTGATTGAGACAATTATCGTCTACAAATTACCCAAAAAAAGCAGAGAGGAGATTGAAGCTATGTTAGGTTTAAGTGAGTTGAAACAAACCAGAGTTTATCAAGAAGCTTTAGAAGAAGGTAAAGCTGAAGGTGAAGCAGAAGCAACCAGAAAGTTTGCTTTAAAATTGTTACGAACTGGCATGAGTTTAGAACAAATTGCCGAAATTACGGAATTATCTCTTCAGCAAATTCAGGCTTTACAAAAAGAAATTCAAGAATCATAGTTTTAATTAGAACTTGCTGATAGCGTGGCGGATGACTCTTGCATCGTCACGCAAGCTATAACAATATAAACATACATAAAATTAACAACATCCCCCACCATCGTAATACCATGTAGAATTAGTAATAATGATTTCTTCAGGATTTGAATTTGCTAAATTTCCCGCTGTTTTATCACAAACCGCCGCAGGAATTCCTCTTTGTAAAATATGCCCATTCTTATCATCAAAAAATGCTTCCTTACCTGCATAAATCGCTGTTTTACCAGTAAAAATACAAGCTCCGTCTGCGGGAATATCTACCTTAAAAGCCACAGAATCCAGACTTTCTAAAAGCAGATTTTCCTGTAGTTGATAAGTTTGTTTATCTAATAACCGATAAGGACGACGAGCGCGAATTTCAATTTGTCCAAAACCAGCATTAATAATTAATTGAGTATATTCTTGATATGTAATAGCACCAGATAAACATAAAGCGCGTAAATTTTCATTTTGTTGTAAATGAGCAGGAATTGGACTTGTTGCAATTGGGTCACTCATCTGCAAGCGTCCACCTGGTTTCAATACCCGATATGCTTCCTTTAAAGCACGAGTTAAATCTGCTGGTTCAAAAATATTAAACAGGCAATTTTGCGCTACTACATCTACAGAAGCATCCACAACAGGTAAATTAAAAGCATCTCCCGGACGAATTTCGACAAAGCTAGGATCAAACCAAGGGTTTTCTGTTGCAGCAATTTCTAAATTACGCATTGCAGCTTCTCGCATAGCTTCCACAGGTTCAATAGCAATCACCGCACTAGGACGACGAGAAAAATAAGCAAATTGCAAAGCTTCTAAACCACCACCAACACCAATATATAAGACTGTTGGTTCATTATTAAGTTCGTTGTGATGAACCGTAGTTCCACAACCATAGTTCATTTCCTGCATAGCCAGAGGAATTTTTAGCCCTGGTAATTGTAAAGGTGTACTTTGAACACAACAAAGACCTATTTCTGGTGTTTGGGCAACTTGGCTGTAAAATTGGGCTGCGGTTTCTAAATAGGTCATAATCTCAAATTAGGGTTTATGGCTTGACTTTTGTGGTCAAAAAGAGTATTATACATAACTAATAGAAGGGGAGTAGCTGCTGGCAGTAAATCAAAGTTTTCTGTTCAGTATATCTAAGTCAACATACTGGTGATGAGCCTGGTTTAGATAGCGAATAAATAAAGTATTTGAAAGCGAGACCTTCACTGACTACACATTTAACTATGTGGAGTTCAGTGAGGTTTGATTGCTCTCATTGATACTCCACACAGGTAAAAAATCCTTTAGGAGTTTGAGAGAGTGTTAACAGCTTTTACCGCAGGTTTATTACTAATTACCATTTCCGAACTAGGTGATAAAACATTTTTTATTGCTGTGATTCTTTCCATGCACCACTCGCGGCGCTTGGTATTCACTGGTGTAGTAGCTGCTTTAGCGGCTATGACTGTCTTATCAGTTGCATTTGGGCAGGTAGTATCTTTATTACCAAAAGTCTATATTCATTACGCCGAAATAGTTTTGTTTATTGCCTTTGGTTTGAAGTTAATTTATGATGCCAATAAAATGGCTATATCTGCTACCGAAGAAGTCGCAGAAGAGGCACAAGAAGCGGTAGAAAAAGCAGATTTAGATAATTCCCAGCAAAAAAGTGTTTGGTCAATTTTACTGAAATCCTTCGTATTAACATTTATAGCAGAATGGGGCGATCGCACACAAATAGCTACAATAGCCTTAGCAGCCGGGAATAACCCCATTGGTGTGACAATGGGAGCAATATTAGGACACGCAATTTGTGCAGCGATCGCCGTCATCGGTGGTAGATTAATTGCAGGTAAAATTTCTGAAAGACAAATTACCTTTTTAGGCGGCTTTCTATTTATCATCTTCGGCATAGTGGCCGCCATAGAAGGAAAATAAATTCAATACCCCTGTATGCACCTGAGTGAGATACCGTGATAAAATTACAAAACCTGTAGGTGCGTGGTTTCCCCGCCCTCAGTTGTACTTTTAAGTCTTAGTCAGATGTAAATTTTTTTATAGGGGTACATTATGGGCTTTTTACTGAGAATTGTCGGCTTTGGGTTGCTAATTTTGGGTATTTACCTTGTAGGAGAAAATATCTTTTTTACAACCAATGTTTATCCTTATTGGTGGCGAGGAATTTCTGCTGATATTTCAGTATTAGCATTAACATCAGGTGTACTCTTGCTAGTTTTTGCTCCAGGAAGTATGAAAGATTTGGGATGGACTGCTGTTGCCGTTGGTATTATGGCCATATTTATTAGCAGTCGTGCAATTCTTAACCCTACTAGTTTATGGCAGTTTTTTCTCTCACTAATTTGCATCGCCTCTGGTTATAAAATGCTTACAACAGGATACTTACCCTTTTAATTTCAGCATCCTGATCAAAAAATAATTTATTGATCAGGAGTTGAATTATTTTTTGCTCAACTCCTATTTTATTGCTAAAAAACTCAGAGACTTTTATCAGTTTACCTCTCCTCCCTACACCTTACGGAGTAGCCGTAGGTGATGCCGTAGGTGATTCTGTGGATGAAGGCGTAGGTGATGCCGTAGGAGTAGGATTAGAAGCTGCGGCTTTATTTATTTCATCCTTATACTGAGCCGGTGCTAAAGCCGTCGCACTATCAAATAAAGGTTTTGCTTTATCAAGCTTACCTTGTTCCTTAAACAGCATTGCCTTTGCTAAAACGGGGCGAAAATCTTGAGCATCTTTCTTAATTGCTTGATCATAAGCAGAGATAGCTTTATTATCATTCTTTTGAAAAGCGTATACACTACCTAAAAGCACCTGCACAGCAACCACATCCACACTACCCGGCTGAATAGTATTAGCTTGAGTCGCAGCAGCTAAACTTTCTTGTAATAAGCCAATAGCTGCTTCTGGACGCTTTTCACTTAATTGCAAATTCACCATGCCCTGCAAAGCTTTCAAATCACCAGGTTTTTTAGTTAAAATAGAGCGATAAGTTTGGGCAGCCCCCTCCTTATCACCAATTTGTTGTTTAGCTTGTGCCAGTAAAACCCCATACTCCGACTGTTGGGGATTGAGTTTAGCGAGTTTTTCTAAAGGTTCAATCACAGCTTGAATATCCGCTGGTTTCACTTCCCCTTGGCTTTTTTGACTCAACAAACCTAAACGCGCTTGCAAAAGTCCCTTGAGTGCAGTTTGATTTTCTGCATCTTTTTGTAAAACTAATTCATAACCCCGAACTTGATCTTCCAGTTTTGACTTTTGCTCCGATGAAGATATTTTAGGGTCAGCAGTGGGCTGATTTTGTGGAGATGATTGGGGTTTATTAACCGCTGTAATGATAGGCATAATAGAAACACCCAAAAAAGCAACAACAGCGAAAGCTAAAACTACTCGGACTATCCAGCGATTACGCGATTCAGACACAATATTATTCTGCTCCTAAATGGGAATGAGATAAATTGCAAAGTTAAAAATTTCCAAAACTTTGCGGAATACGGTCATTTGTCTGTGAATTTTATAACAAATAAATATCTATCCTGCTAAAGTAAGTGATGACTTTAGGAAGATCCGTCCGAATTATCGGTATGCTATGCTTCCGATAGCGTAGCTTGGCGTAAGCCATAACTGGATTAAGGACGCTAAATTACACATTTAGTGTATAAATGTGATATCTGGCGTTTTGATTTTCGTACAGAGCATCAAGGGACTGACCAGATTAAAAAGAAATATACTCTGATCAGTCACACACTTGCTCTTTTCCTTTGTTTTTATTAAATCCCACAATGGGGTATGTCTTGTGCCGTAAGGAGTTTTTATGAATTCCGACCTGATGCCGTCTTCTGAATCCGCAAATTTAACAGCCTCTAACCAAGGCATAAAAGAGATTGAATCCCCTGTTAATGCTAATACATTAGCAGACCAATCCTCTAAACTGGAAAAATCCCTGACTGACTCTAATGGGCATTTGCCTAATCGAGAACAACCAATTCCACCTCCTAGCGAACCGACTCAATACCGAGCTATTGGGTTAATTCGCGGATGTTACCATGCTAGTGATGAACAGTTCACCCAGGGGACACTAATCACAAAAGATGGGGTTGAACTTAATGCCGTCCTCTTAGGTCGGATTATGAGTTTAGTCAAAAATCACTTAGACCTAGAAACAGAACATCTATGGGTAGTTTATCCCCGCACTAGACAAGAAAATGACGCATTGCACCTGCAAATTGTTGGTGTTTGGGAACCAGAAAATCTGGCCAAATATGAACTAGATGAAGCTGGTACAGATTCGACAGCAGTTTCTAATAACGGTAGTGTAGCGTTAAGCATTCATCCAAAACCTTCATCAGCAGTTCCTGATGGTGGCTTTTCTGTGCGTGGTGAGGTAGTTTACCAGTCTTTTGACGAAAAGAGTTTGGTTGTGAAAATCAAACAAGCTCCCCGTAAACCTACTGATAAAGCTAAATATTTTAAGTTGAAACTCAAGGGCGTATTAACTACCAAAGCTGTAGGTAAGTTCTGGGACTTCAATGTTAAACGGGAAAATGACGCATTAGTAGTAGTTAATGCCGAAGCGATCGCCGATTTACCCAAAAAACGCCGACCACCGTTCAAAGGAGCGCCTCGTGGTGGTGGTGGTGGTGGTGGTGGTGATAGAAGGCCATTCCCTCCCAGACGCAATGGCAATGGAGATGCCCCACGTCCCATTAAAAAGACAGCAGGTGATCCCACCGTCATCACCAAACCCATACCAAAAGCCCCCACTCCTATGCCAGTTAAAAAGCCTAAACCAAGTCCGGATTAGGTGATTGGTCAGTTGTCAGTTGTCAGTTGTTAATTGCCAAGAAGCTTAAACTCAATGGGGATTAATTTTGAGGGAACAGGTAAAGAATTTTATTCTTTCTTATTCCCTCTTTCTCCTGACTCCTGACTCCTGACTCCTGACTCCTTCTTCTTAAAACTCCGTCCAACGGTCTTGGGGTAAAAAAGAACGCTCCATAGGAATTGGGGCTACTGGTTCAGTTAGGGTAAATATCCCTTCTTTAATCCACTGTTTCAACTCTTGGGCTACTTGTCGGGAAAGAAATAAACTGGCTAAAGAGGCTACTCGTACCGTCCTACCTTCAATAGTGATACGTCCAGATTTAAGTTGTGCGTAACTCACTAAACCGAAGGTAGGACGGACACGACGAGGAATCGAAAAATCTACAATTGGTGCTACTAAATCCTTGTCTTGCACAGCACAGCGTTCTACCACACCAGCATTTAAAACTGGCAATGGTACACCCACACCCATCATTAAAGATGGTCCATAGCTTTTAAAATAACAGCCTCGTATCCATCGCGCATCCATTTGTTTAGCATCACCAATTAACGCCAAAGTTGCCGAAGGTCCAATAGGTGTGCGATTTTCTAACCGCTTTTGCAAGGGAAAATGTTGTGTCCCTTCCCAAGCCACATAACCAACACCCCCAGCCAAAAAAATCTTTGTCCCAATTCCCACAAGTTGTAAATCGGGGTCATTCAGGAGGGGGGAAAGCGAACCGGGGTTAGAATAAACCGCATTTCCTAAGCGGGGTTGCAATGGTCCTAGATAGGTATGTAGTGGGCGATCGCCTCCATTCACACCAACAATAAAATTTTGATAAAGATTGCGCGGATTAAATAAATAAAACTGATTGATAGTGTCACGGGTAACGGTGGTTTCAAATGTGGCTCTAGGGTAGCAATCGGTAACTTGTCCCACAGCGCGAACTTGGATAGATTTACCGGCAATTAAATCCTCAATCACATGACCACCACCACGTTCCCGCACATCTTCCCCATCCAGAGAGTCAACTGGACAACTAGCACCTAAGTATAAATCCACAGCCCCAAAACCCGCATAAGCCGGGACTCCATCTAACCAGCAACGCCGAATTTTAATGGGTGGGTCAGTATGTCCTAAGTTAATAATTGCACCACTTGATTCCATTGGTTCAAATGTGCCAGTGGTAATTACATCTACTTCTTTGGCAGCTTTACTAACACCAATTTCCGCAACTCGGGCTTTTAACTCTTCAGCAGTCCAGACTACCGCCCGTTTTCGGGTGATTTTCTCATTAATTTCCGCAATTGTTCGCATTTTAAATTTATTTGAAGGACTATCGGTACACTGGGGGCGTTGACGATAGCCTGCTTACGGGGGAGTCATTTTTAAGACCGTATTTTCAACCTCAGAGTGTCAATCCTCTACCCTGAGTTTAACGGAATCAGCATGAGAAGGTAAACCCTCCGTAGTTGCTAAGATGTCAATGGCAGATGCCACTTTTTCCAAAGCAGTTTGTGAGTATTGGATAATACTTGAGTGTTTTAAAAATGTTTCTACCCCTAAAGCTGAAGCATAACGGGCTGCACCGGAAGTAGGTAAGGTATGGTTAGGACCGGCTAAATAGTCTCCTACAGCTTCAGGTGTGGAACTACCCAAGAAAATTGCCCCAGCATGGCGAATTTGGTTCATTAAAGCCCAAGGATCAGCAACTTCTAATTCTAAGTGTTCTGGTGCAAACTCGTTGGCAAGTTCGGCGGCGGCTTCCAGGGATTCCACCACGACGATTAAACCATAATGGGCGATCGCTTTTTCGGTATCTATCCGGCGCGGGTGATCTACCAATTGTCTTTCCACCGCCATTTGTACTTTTTTTGCCAACCCAGCATCTGTTGTCAGCAAAATTGCGGCCGCCATAGGATCATGTTCTGCTTGAGCTAACAAGTCAGCCGCTACATAGGCAGGATTAGCTGTTTCATCAGCAATTACCAGCACTTCGCTAGGACCTGCTAAAGAATCAATTCCCACCGTTCCGTAAACCAACTTTTTCGCCAAGGTGACATAAATATTCCCTGGTCCTGTAATGACATTAACCTTGGGAATGGTTTCTGTGCCATAGGCTAAAGCCGCGATAGCTTGAGCGCCACCCACACGGTAAATTTCCTGAACTCCTGCTTCTTGGGCCGCTACCAAAACCGCAGGATTCACCATTTTACCGCCTCTAGCAGGTGTCACCATCACCACACGAGGGACACCAGCCACTTTTGCCGGAATGGCGTTCATTAACACTGTACTGGGGTAACAAGCCCGACCGCCTGGGATATATAAACCTGCTCGGTCTACGGGGGTATAGCGTTTGCCTAAAACTACTTGATCATCACCAAACTGTACCCAGCTTTTGGGAACTCGCTGACGGTGAAAAGCTTCTATTTTTTGGCAAGCGAGGCGAATCGCCTGGAGGAAATCCTTGGATACCTGTTGGTAAGCTGCATCCAGTTCTGAGCCTGTTACTTTGAGTTCTTCTGGTTTGAGGATTTGGTGATCAAATTCCGCTGTATAATGTAGTACAGCTTTGTCACCTTGGCGCTTCACCGCTTGCAACACTTCGCGGACTGTTGCTTCTTTATGAAGTACCTGTTCATCCTGGGTGCGATCGCAGATCCGTTGCAGTTCTGATCTAACGTCTGCCTGCTGAGTAATAATTCGCAGCATGGAGTAATGACAATGCCAAATTTTACAATATTTTGATCTTCAGAACCATTTGGGCTTTTTACTTGCTACTACAACATTGCGTCAGTAGAAAAACCATTCAAAATAGCTAAAAAGCCTAACATATAAGCTTTTTGACCTTTGATTTTTGACTTTTGACTTCCGCTCTGCGGTGTTAGGGTCTAAAGCTGGATATGATTCTCTTCTCTAGCTTAACCTGGATTTTTTCTGATACTACTTTATAAAACTCGGACAACCGTTCTATAAAACTTACCCAAAATTACCAAAGTCTAGACACATCTGGACAGCGATAACCTTAGTGTTTACTTCCTGCTTCATCACGGTCTTAGAATGGCTTCTAAGAGGTTTTTCCGCTCCACAGGCAATCTCGGTAGAACTTACCGTTTCTGACCGTAGTTCCTAAAAGGAACCCCAGAAATTTAATATTCCCTCTGTCTGAATTGAGGTAACTGGTCTGTTTTCCTTGTCAGTAAACCATTCTAATCTATTTTTTTAGCCGTAAGCATCAGCTTTTACGCCCAAATAAAATATTTTTTTTCAAAAATTATCACATCAGCAAAAATAATGCTATATTTATTAAACCTAGTAGTGTGTGTACATAATTAATAGTCTTTTTTTGGAATTACTGTGGCGAATACAAAATCTGCTCTTAAACGCGCTCAAATCGGAGAACGAAACCGACTGCGTAACAAAGCTTATAAATCAGCAGTTAAAACGCTGATGAAGAAATACTTTAGTTCTGTGGAAGCTTTTGCTGCCAACCCGACAACAGAACTCAAGCAGGAAGTGGAAACGAGAATGTCCGAAGCTTACAGCAAAATTGATAAAGCTGTAAAGACTGGTGTGCTTCATGCCAACAATGGAGCTAGAAAAAAGTCAAGTTTAGCTCGTAAACACAAAACCCTTACTGCTTAGTCAATAGTCAGTGGTTTGTTGACAACTCACCCTCTCCGGGGTTAGTCATTTGTTCATTGGGGAAACCTTCAAGACCGCGCTAACTCACCACTGACCATTGATTAATGACAAGCTATGCAACTTATAGATACCCACGTACACATTAACTTTGACACTTTCCAGCCAGATTTAGCAGCCGTTCGCACTCGGTGGCAAGAAGCAGGAGTAGTCCGATTAGTCCACTCCTGTGTTCACCCCCAGGAATTTGCGAGCATTAGCCGCATAGCCGAGCAGTTTCCTGAACTTAGCTTTGCTGTGGGGCTGCATCCTCTGGATGCTCATAAATGGGATGACCAAACAGCCGCCCAAATCAAGTCTTTAGCCAGTTCTCATTCTCAAGTGGTAGCCATTGGGGAAATGGGGTTGGATTTTTACAAAGCAGATAATTATGAGCTTCAGCATGAAGTATTTGCATCACAATTAGCGATCGCTTGTGAACTGAATTTACCAGTGATCATCCATTGTCGTGATGCTGCACCAGCAGTCAGGGATGTATTGCAAAAATGGCGGAATTGGCATGGGGAAAAGGTACGGGGTGTCATGCACTGCTGGGGAGGGACACCAGAAGAAACTCAATGGTTTCTAGATTTAGGTTTCTATATTAGCTTTAGCGGCACAGTGACATTCAAGAATGCCAAAACTATTCAAGAGTCTGCCGCAATGGTGAATAGCGATCGCTTACTGATAGAAACAGATTGTCCATTTCTGTCACCCGTTCCCAAACGTGGCGAAAAGCGGAATGAACCCGCCAATGTTCGCTATGTAGCGGAGCAATTAGCAAAACTACGAGAAGAAACAATAGAGGAAATTGCCCAGAAAACCACCCAAAATGCCTGTAGATTATTTGGTCTAGCGTTGTAGATCAGCATCAAGTCCCAAAGAATTAGCGCTGATTTCATCAAGAAGATACTTCTATTGAATGAAAATGTGCTAAAATTATTCCCTCTAAAACATTTAGGTTAAGCCATAATGGTAAAGGAAGGATAATAACTCCTAAAACTCAATTTGTGCTGTTATCAAAATGATATTAGCCAGTTTGGGAATTTGTGGTTTTAGCCAGCTTGATCAATCGCAACGACCCCAATCTAAAATCCAAAATTGTCTGCCCATCCACTTAAATCTCTACAAACGGATGCTCTCAATAGATAACAAACCGTGGCAACCTAGGTTGACTAAAAAAAACTTGAAACCTGAAAACAGCAATCCTTCAATATATCAAACAATAAAGAAAATCGTTAAAAATAATTGTCTAGTCCAGACAATCATATCCATATCAAATCCATAGTGCAGGCTCTTATGCCATATTGCGCTATCGAATTCGACTCTTGCGGAACTCCCAGTTTGGGGATCTTACAGCAAGGATAAAGTATCAGGCATAAGGTGTGAGGGGTGAAGTATGAAGAAGTGTGAAGTAAAAAAAATCTTATAGCCAACGCCACGCTATCAGCTAAATTGTCGGTGGAGCAGGCTGTTACCAAGTAAATAGACTTCAACACTCACCAATTCATATTTTATGCAGAAAAGCCTTCATGGCAGAACTCCACCAATACCTCTTTGAAAGTTTAACCAGGTTGATAAAGGTAAAGGCATGACTAACGACGATAAATACATGGAATCCGCCTTTCTATTACCCGACTTGATTGAAATTCAGCGTTCTAGTTTTCGCTGGTTTCTAGAAGAAGGGCTAATCGAAGAACTGAACTCCTTTAGTCCAATTACAGACTACACTGGCAAACTAGAACTGCACTTTTTAGGCAATAACTATAAACTTAAAGAACCTAAATACAGTGTTGAAGAATCCAAGCGGAGAGATAGCACTTATGCAGTGCAAATGTATGTCCCCACCCGGTTGCTAAACAAAGAAACAGGAGACATTAAAGAACAAGAAGTATTTATTGGCGATTTGCCATTGATGACAGATAGAGGCACATTTATTATTAACGGTGCTGAACGCGTCATTGTCAATCAAATTGTGCGATCGCCTGGAGTTTACTATAAATCAGAAATTGATAAAAACGGACGACGGACTTATTCTGCCAGCTTAATTCCGAACCGGGGGGCATGGCTGAAATTTGAAACAGATCGTAATGACTTAGTTTGGGTACGGATAGACAAAACCCGGAAACTGTCAGCCCAGGTACTGTTGAAAGCCCTGGGATTATCAGATAACGAGATATTTGATGCACTGCGCCATCCAGAATACTTCCAAAAAACCATCGAAAAAGAAGGGCAATTTTCCGAAGAAGAAGCCCTAATGGAATTATATCGGAAACTTCGTCCCGGTGAACCGCCCACAGTTTTAGGTGGACAACAGCTTTTAGACTCCCGCTTCTTTGATCCTAAACGCTATGACCTGGGTAAAGTTGGACGTTATAAACTCAACAAAAAACTTCGTCTTTCCGCCCCCGACACCATGCGCGTCCTCACCCCTGGGGACATCTTAGCCGCCATTGATTACCTCATAAATCTAGAATACGACATCGGTAGTATTGATGACATTGACCACCTCGGAAATCGCCGAGTCAGAAGCGTTGGGGAATTGCTGCAAAACCAGGTCAGAGTAGGGTTAAATCGCTTAGAAAGAATTATTCGAGAACGGATGACCGTATCCGATGCCGAATCTCTCACTCCCGCATCTCTAGTTAACCCCAAACCCTTAGTAGCAGCTATCAAAGAATTCTTTGGTTCGAGCCAACTCAGTCAATTCATGGATCAAACTAATCCCTTGGCAGAATTGACCCATAAACGCCGCCTCAGTGCCTTGGGACCAGGTGGTTTGACCAGAGAAAGAGCCGGGTTTGCAGTTCGAGATATTCACCCCAGCCACTACGGACGGATTTGCCCCATTGAAACACCAGAAGGACCAAATGCCGGACTCATCGGTTCATTAGCCACCCATGCCCGCGTTAACCTCTATGGTTTTCTAGAAACACCCTTCCGAC
Source organism: Dolichospermum sp. UHCC 0406 (assembly GCF_009712025.1). Classification (NCBI taxonomy): domain Bacteria; kingdom Bacillati; phylum Cyanobacteriota; class Cyanophyceae; order Nostocales; family Aphanizomenonaceae; genus Dolichospermum; species Dolichospermum sp. UHCC 0406. The sequence goes on along the minus strand of NZ_VILA01000014.1, from coordinate 128,178 downwards.
CAGTAGAAAATGGCAAAGTCCTCTTTGATGTGCTGCCTGTTTACATGACAGCAGACGAAGAAGACGACCTGCGGACAGCCACAGGTGACGTTCCCCTCGATGAAAATGGTTACATCAAAGGACCCCACGTGCCAGTGCGCTATCGCCAAGACTGGACAACCACAGGACCCGAACAGGTGGATTATGTGGCAGTTTCTCCAGTGCAGATTGTCTCAGTAGCCACCAGCATGATTCCCTTCTTGGAACATGACGACGCTAACCGAGCGCTCATGGGTTCTAATATGCAGCGCCAAGCTGTACCCCTACTCAGACCAGAACGCCCCTTGGTGGGAACCGGTTTGGAAGCCCAAGCCGCCAGAGACTCCGGCATGGTGATAGTTTCCCGCACCGATGGCGATGTGGTCTATGTTGATGCCACAGAAATTCGTGTCCGCGCCAGTGGTCAGTTGTCCGCAGCCAGTGGTAGCCAAGTTATTGAAAAAGGCCAAGAACTTAAATACAAACTTTCCAAATATCAACGTTCCAATCAAGACACCTGTTTAAACCAAAAACCATTGGTGAGAATTGGCGAAAAAGTCGTAGCAGGTCAAGTATTGGCAGATGGTTCTTCCACAGAAGGGGGAGAACTGGCACTAGGACAAAATATAGTTGTCGCCTATATGCCCTGGGAAGGCTACAACTACGAGGACGCAATTCTCATTTCCGAGCGCCTGGTACAGGAAGATGTCTATACTTCCATTCACATCGAAAAATACGAAATCGAAGCCAGACAAACCAAACTCGGACCCGAAGAAATAACCAGAGAAATTCCCAACGTTGGTGAAGATGCCCTCAGACAATTGGATGAACAAGGCATTATCCGCATTGGGGCGTGGGTAGATGCTGGGGATATTCTCGTGGGAAAAGTTACTCCCAAGGGTGAATCTGACCAACCCCCCGAAGAAAAACTCCTCCGCGCCATCTTTGGTGAAAAAGCCCGTGATGTCCGCGACAACTCCCTGCGAGTTCCCAATGGTGAAAAAGGTCGGGTAGTTGATGTCCGGTTGTTCACCCGTGAACAAGGTGATGAACTGCCACCTGGGGCAAATATGGTAGTCCGGGTTTATGTGGCTCAAAAGCGCAAAATCCAAGTGGGCGACAAAATGGCAGGGAGACATGGCAACAAGGGGATTATTTCCCGGATTCTGGCTGCTGAAGATATGCCCTACTTAGCTGACGGTTCACCCGTGGATATTGTTCTCAATCCCTTGGGTGTACCCAGCCGGATGAATGTGGGTCAGGTGTTTGAATGTTTACTGGGTTGGGCTGGTCATAATTTGGGAGTCAGGTTCAAGATTACTCCCTTCGATGAAATGTATGGCGAAGAAACTTCCCGGCGGCTAGTGCATGGCAAACTCCAAGAAGCCAGAGACGAAACCACTAAAGACTGGATCTATAACCCCGACAATGCCGGTAAAATCATGGTCTATGATGGTCGCACTGGTGAACCCTTTGACCGGGCTATTACCGTCGGTGTGGCCTATATGCTCAAGCTGGTGCATTTGGTTGATGACAAAATTCACGCCCGTTCCACTGGACCCTATTCTCTGGTGACTCAGCAACCTTTGGGCGGTAAGGCTCAACAGGGTGGGCAAAGATTTGGAGAAATGGAAGTTTGGGCGTTGGAAGCTTTCGGCGCTGCTTATACTTTGCAAGAATTGTTAACTGTCAAATCCGATGATATGCAGGGACGGAATGAAGCCCTCAACGCCATTGTCAAGGGTAAGGCTATTCCCCGTCCTGGTACTCCTGAATCTTTCAAAGTATTGATGCGCGAGTTGCAATCTTTGGGTTTGGATATTGCCGTGCATAAGGTGGAAACCCAAGCAGATGGTAGTTCCCTAGATGTGGAAGTAGACCTAATGGCAGACCAAGCTGCCCGGCGCACACCTCCTAGACCGACTTATGAGTCACTCTCTCGTGAGTCTCTGGAAGGGGAAGAGTAAGTGAGGCAGGGGGCAGAGGGAGTAGGGGAAGTAGGGGAAGTAGGGGAAGTAGGGGAAGTAGGGGGAGTAGGGGAAGCAGGGGGAGTAGGGGAGAAATTTCTTCCTTCTCCCCAACCTCCTCAACCTCCTCAACCTCCCCAACCTCCTCAACCTCCTCAACCTCCCCAACCTCCTCAACCTCCTCAACCTCCTCAACCTCCCGAACCTCCTCAACCTCCCCAACCTCCCCAACCTCCTCAACCTCCTCAACCTCCTCAACCTCCCCAACCTCCTCAACCTCCCCAACCTCCCCAACCTCCCCAACCTCCTGAACTCCTATTTATTGCTATGAGATCCCCCCAAACTAATCAATTTGACTACGTAAAAATTGGCATAGCTTCACCAGAACGCATCCGTCAATGGGGTGAACGGACTTTACCCAATGGACAACTTGTAGGTGAAGTTACCAAGCCAGAAACTATTAATTACCGCACCCTCAAACCAGAAATGGATGGTTTGTTTTGCGAGCGCATCTTTGGCCCAGCTAAGGATTGGGAATGCCATTGTGGTAAGTACAAACGGGTGCGCCATAGAGGGATTGTCTGCGAGCGCTGTGGTGTAGAAGTTACAGAGTCCCGCGTCCGTCGTCACAGGATGGGTTTTATTAAGTTGGCTGCCCCTGTGGCTCATGTTTGGTATCTCAAAGGGATTCCTAGCTATATTGCTATTCTCCTAGATATGCCGTTGCGGGATGTGGAGCAGATTGTTTATTTCAACTCCTACTGCGTTTTAGCACCGGGCAACGCTGATACTCTCAGTTACAAACAACTGTTGAGCGAAGACCAATGGTTAGAAATCGAAGATGCTATCTACAGCGAAGATTCCCAGTTAGAGGGTGTGGAAGTTGGCATTGGTGCTGAAGCTCTGTTGCGGCTGTTGGCAGATATTAATTTGGAGCAAGAAGCCGAAACCCTGCGGGATGAAATCGAAAAGGCCAAGGGTCAGAAACGGGCAAAATTAATTAAACGGCTGCGGGTAATTGATAATTTCATCGCTACCGGTTCTCAGCCAGAATGGATGGTAATGGAAATTATTCCCGTCATTCCCCCAGATTTGCGCCCCATGGTGCAGCTAGATGGAGGCAGATTTGCCACCAGCGATTTAAATGATTTGTACCGCCGGGTGATTAATCGCAACAACCGTTTGGCTAGACTTCAGGAAATTCTCGCGCCGGAGATTATTGTCCGCAACGAGAAACGGATGCTGCAAGAGGCTGTGGATGCCTTGATTGACAATGGTCGGCGGGGACGGACTGTGGTGGGGGCTAATAACCGGCCGCTGAAATCCTTGTCCGATATTATTGAGGGAAAACAAGGACGTTTCCGCCAAAACCTTCTGGGTAAACGGGTGGACTATTCGGGACGGTCGGTAATTGTGGTCGGTCCGAATCTGAAGATTCACCAGTGCGGTCTACCCAGAGAAATGGCCATTGAGTTGTTTCAGCCCTTTGTGATCAATCGTCTGATTCGTTCCGGCATGGTGAACAATATCAAGGCAGCGAAAAAGCTGATTTCTCGCAATGATGCCAGTGTTTGGGATGTGTTGCAGGAAGTAATTGAGGGGCATCCAGTGATGCTAAACCGAGCGCCCACGTTGCACCGATTGGGGATTCAGGCCTTTGAACCGATTTTGGTAGAAGGGAGAGCCATTCAACTCCATCCTTTAGTCTGTCCCGCCTTTAATGCTGACTTTGACGGTGACCAAATGGCGGTTCATGTTCCCTTGTCCTTAGAGAGTCAAGCTGAAGCCCGGCTGTTGATGCTGGCTTCTAATAATATTTTGTCACCAGCGACGGGCAAACCGATTGTGACTCCTAGCCAAGATATGGTCTTGGGAGCATATTATTTGACAGCGGAAAACCCCAAGGCAACCAAGGGGGCGGGTAAGTATTTCTCCTCTTTGGACGATGTAATTATGGCCTATGAGGCGAAACAGGTAGAGCTTCATGCCTATATTTATGTGCGTTTTGATGGGGAAATTGATTCGGGTGAACCGGATACTGAACCTGTGGAGGTAATTGAGGACAAAGACGCTAAGGGCAGGCTGATGAGTCGGACTCTGATTTATAAGTTCCGACGGGTGCGGGAAGATGGGGAAGGGAATTTGATTTCTCAGTATATTTATACGACTCCAGGACGAGCAATTTATAACCAGGCAATTCAGGAAGCGATAGATGCGTAGAGAAAGGAGTCAGGAGTCAGAATGAAGAAGGAGTCAGAATGAAGAAGGAGGTAGGAGTCAGGAGTCAGGAGAAATGAAGAAGAAAGAAAGAAAGAAAGAAAGAAAGAAGAAGTAAAAAATTCCTTCCTCTTTCTGCTTTCTCCTTCCTCTTTCTGCTTTCTCCTTCTGACTCCTTCCCTCTTCTGACTCCTGACTCCTGACTCCTGACTCCTTCCCTCTTCTGACTCCTGACTTCTGACTCCTTCAACTAACTAAGACTAATGACTAATAAAAATTATGACTAAAGCAGTTTTTCGGAATCTGGTAGTAAACAAAGCTAAGTTGAGAGACCTGATTTCTTGGTCTTTTACTCATTATGGAACAGCGCGGACGGCAGTAATGGCCGATAAACTCAAGGAATTGGGTTTTCGCTACGCTACCAGAGCCGGAGTATCTATTAGTGTGGATGATTTGATGATTCCTCCGGCTAAGAAAGAGATGCTGGAAGCAGCAGAGATGGAAATTTTAGTAACGGAGGAACGCTATCAACGGGGGGAAATTACCGAGGTTGAACGTTTTCAGAAGGTAATTGATACTTGGAACAGTACCTCAGAAGCACTCAAGGATGAGGTGGTGGTGCATTTCCAGAAAACAGATCCCCTCAACTCCGTGTATATGATGGCCTTTTCCGGGGCGCGGGGGAATATTTCCCAGGTGCGGCAGTTGGTGGGGATGCGGGGACTAATGGCAGATCCCCAGGGGGAAATTATTGATTTACCAATTAAAACCAACTTCCGAGAAGGTTTGACAGTTACCGAATATATTATTTCTAGTTATGGAGCGCGGAAGGGGCTGGTGGATACGGCGCTGCGGACTGCTGACTCTGGGTACTTGACCCGGCGGTTGGTGGATGTGTCCCAGGACGTGATTGTGCGAGAGTTTGACTGTGGCACAAATAAGGGCTTGACCATTGGGGCAATGGTCGAAGGGAATAAAATCTTAATTAAACTAGCAACGCGGTTGATGGGTCGGGTTGTGGGTGAGGACGTGGTGCATCCCGTCACAGGGGAAATCATTGCCCTGCGGAATACGCCCATTGATGATGATTTAGCGATCGCTATCCAAAAATCCGGAGTCCAAAAGGTGACTGTCCGCAGTCCCTTGACCTGTGAAGCTGCCCGGTCAGTGTGTCAGCATTGCTACGGTTGGAGTTTAGCCCATGCCAAGATGGTAGATTTGGGTGAAGCTGTGGGGATTATTGCCGCCCAAAGTATTGGCGAACCAGGGACGCAGTTGACCATGCGGACATTCCACACTGGAGGCGTATTCACCGGGGAAGTTGCCCAACAGGTGCGGTCTAAGGTGGCAGGAACAGTGAAGATTCCTCGCAAATTGCAAACCCGTCCCTACCGCACTCGTCATGGTGAAGATGCCCTGTATGTGGAAGCCAACGGGACCTTGACGATTGAGGGCGATAAGAAGTCGGGAACGGGGGAAAGCCAGGAAATTGCTGTTACCCAGGGTTCAACTCTATATATTCACAATGGTCAGCAGGTATTGGCAGAGCATTTGGTGGCTGAAGTGGCGCTGGGAGGTAGAACCACCAGAACCAATACAGAAAAAGCCGTGAAAGACGTAGCTTCTGACTTGGCTGGTGAAGTGAAATTTGCGGATCTGGTGGCAGAACCAAAGACTGACCGCCAGGGGAATACCACTACTACTGCTTCTAGAGGCGGTTTGATTTGGATTCTATCGGGGGACGTATATAACTTGCTGCCAGGGGCGGAGTTGATTGTCAAGAATGGGGATGCGATCGCTACCAATGGAGTATTGGCGCAAACCAAGCTGACAACGGTACATGGAGGCGTAGTGCGATTACCAGAGGCCATTCCCGGGAAAGGGACGCGGGAAATCGAGATTATTACCGCTTCTGTGGTATTGGATCAGGCAGCGATTACCGTCCAGAGTTCCCAAGGGCGAAATAGCTACTTGATTACAACCACGAATAATCAGGTATTTAATTTGCGGGCGACTCCAGGGACTAAGGTGCAGAATGGTCAGGTAGTGGCAGAATTGATTGATGACCAGTACCGGACGACCACCGGGGGCTTATTGAAATTTGCCCAAGTGGAAGTACAGAAGAAAGGGAAAGCCAAATTAGGCTATGAGGTGGTGCAGGGGGGGACGCTGCTGTGGATACCGGAAGAAACCCATGAAGTGAACAAGGATATTTCCTTGCTGCTGGTAGAGGATGGCCAGTATGTGGAAGCGGGAACGGAAGTGGTCAAAGACATTTTCTGTCAAACCGGTGGGGTGGTAGAAGTTACCCAAAAGAATGACATTTTGCGAGAAGTGGTAGTGAAACCGGGTGAGTTGTTGATGGTAGATGATCCGGAAACTGCGATCGCCCATGACAATACATTTTTGCAGCCCGGTGAAGAATTGCAAGGAATGGTGGCGACGGAGTTGCGGTATATCCAGTATGTGGAGACTCCCGAAGGTCCGGCATTGCTGAGTCGTCCGGTGGTAGAATTTGCTGTGCCAACCCACCCTGATGTCCCAGCGACAACGACGGTGAGTCAGGATACAGGGCGTTCGATTCAGTTACGAGCGGTGCAAAGGATTCCTTATAAGGATTCAGAGCGGGTGAAGTCGGTGGAGGGTGTGGAACTGCTGCGGACACAGATAGTATTGGAGATTGAGCAGGAGACGGAGGGGGAACACGGGGCTTCGCCTTTGGCTGCGGACATTGAATTGATTACTGATGCTGAAAATGAGGAAATTCAGCGGTTACAGTTGGTGATTTTGGAGTCTTTGGTAGTGCGGCGCGACATTACAGCGGATGCGACCCAAGGCAGTACAGAAACTAATTTGGAAGTTGCGGACGGTGACACCATTGAGCCGGGGGCTGTGGTAGCACGGACGAAGATTTTGTGTAAGGAAGGGGGAATTGTTCGCGGTGTGCAGCAGGGGGCGGAAACGGTGCGCCGTTGTTTGGTGCTGCGTCCCAATGATTTGGTAACTATAGGTACCAATGTGCTGCCGAATATCAAGAAGGGCGATTTGGTAGTGGAAGGTAGCGAAATTGCTCCTGGTATATTTGCCGCAGAATCGGGACAGGTAGTAGAAGTCGTCAGTGGTCAGTCGTCAGTGGTGAGTCAGCGCGGTCTTGGGGGTTTCCCCCATGAGCGACTGACGAACCCCGAAGGGGTCAGTGACAAAACAACGGACAACGGACAACACTTCGACAAGCTCAGTGCATCGCTGACAAAGGACAATTCAGCCCACTCTATTACTCTCCGCGTTGGTCGTCCTTACCGAGTCAGTCCTGGGGCGGTGCTACAGGTCGAAGATGGGGATTTGGTGCAACGGGGTGATAATTTGGTGTTGTTGGTGTTTGAACGAGCCAAGACTGGGGACATTATCCAAGGTTTGCCCCGGATTGAGGAACTGCTAGAAGCCCGCAAACCCAAGGAAGGCTGTATTTTGGCGCGTCGTCCGGGGGAAGTGAAGATTGTCTATGGGGATGGCGATGAGGTGACATCTGTTACTCGTGAAGCCTACTCTATTAAGATTGTGGAAGCCAATGGGACAGTGACCGACTATCCCCTCGGACCGGGGCAGAATTTGATTGTTCCTGACGGGGCGCAGATTGTGGCTGGACAACCAATGACTGATGGCCCTTCTAATCCCCATGAAATTTTGGAGATATTCTTCAGCTTGGGGTCAGAGGATGGGGTCTATGCTTGTGCGAGTCATGCGTTGCAGAAGGTGCAGACCTTTTTGGTGAATGAAGTGCAGATGGTGTATCAGTCCCAAGGGATTGAGATATCTGACAAACACATTGAGGTGATTGTCCGCCAAATGACCAATAAGGTGCGGATTGATGACGGTGGCGACACAACCATGCTACCAGGTGAGTTGGTGGAATTGCGGCAGGTGGAACAGGTGAATGAGGCGATGTCCATTACTGGTGGGGCGCGGGCGGAATATACTCCCATGCTGCTAGGGATTACCAAGGCATCGTTGAATACTGACAGTTTCATCTCTGCGGCTTCGTTCCAGGAAACCACGCGGGTACTAACGGAAGCTGCCATTGAGGGCAAATCGGATTGGCTGCGCGGACTCAAGGAAAACGTGATCATTGGGCGCTTGATTCCCGCTGGGACTGGGTACAACACCTATGAGGAAGCGGGAGTGATTGATGATTACGTGATAGAGCCAGGTAGTGGGGTGCTGGATGAGGTTGATGACCCATTGGATATGGTGTTAGATGACCGGACAGCGAAACTCTATAATTTGGATGCACCGGGAATGGGAGATGGTGCTTTTGGTAGCAAGATAGGGGAAAGACTGATTTTAGATGATGATGATGATTTAATTGCTGATGAAATTAGCGATATCGTTGTTGAAGATGATGAAGATTTTGAGGAAGATGATGATGAGGAAGATGATGATGACTTTGATGATGAATAAAATCTAGTACCGCACAGCGGAATTAAAAATTAACAATTAAAAATTAAAAAAGCAGATTACACAAGCTTTTTGTGGAATTTTTAATTGTTGGTTGATTTGCGCCGCAGTGTACTAGTCATCAGGTAATGGTTCAGGAGTATGGCTAACGCCACGCTTCGCTATCAGAAGGAAGGAGTCAGGAGTTCAGGAGTCAGGAGTTCAGGAGGAAGAAGAGGTAGGGGAGGTAGGGGAGGTACGGGAGGTACGGGAGGTACGGGAGGTAGGGAAGAAGGAAGAAGGAAGAAGGAAGAAGGAAGAAGGAAGAAGGAAGAAGGAAGAAGGAAGAAGGAAGAAATTTCTCCCCTACTCCCCCTACTCACCCTACTCCCCCTACGGTAATGGGTAATGGGTACTGATGAATTGGCAGATCCCCGACTTCTTTAAGAAGTCGGGGATCTTAATTATTATTGGGGTACAATCATTTCCCGAATCGCTGTGGCTGTGGCTGGTGCGAGTAAAACACCATTGCGATAGTGTCCCGTAGCCAGAAGAATGTTCGTAAAACCCGGTAACTTATCAATTACTGGCGCTGGTCTGCCTTCGGGACGAGGGCGCAATCCTGACCAAGTGCGGAGAACCTTAGCTGCGGCTAAATCTGGGATAAATGCGATCGCTTGTTGTCTGACAGCATCCAATAATTCTTGACTTGGAGATATTTGATCTTCATCATCAGGAAATTCTACCGTTGCTCCTATCCAATAATCACCATTTCCCATTGGTACAATATGCACATCATTACCAGTAATCACCGGTTGAAAATCAGGATTTCCTAAAGTCCGTCCTAAACTTAAATATAAAGCTTGTCCCAGCACCGGACGGATATTCACCATTTGATCTAATTGTGCAGTTAAGTCCGTTGAACCTAAACCCGCAGACATGATAAACCAATCAGCGGCAACTTCGCCCTCTGTAGTTTCAATAAAATTACATTTATGTGGTTCTCCCAATCCTTTTTTGATGTGTAAAGGAGTTGGGGGTGGTGGAGGTGGGGTTTCTGTTCCCGTCACAGATACACCAAATTTGAACTTTACCCCATTGCGTTGGGCTGCATCTACTAAGGCTAAAGTTAAAGCTGTGGCATTTAGTTGTAAATCTTGGGGAGAATAGACAGCACCAATAATTTGCGGATCACTAACTTGGGGACAATATTTTTGCAGTTGTTTTTGATCCCAAACTTGCAATTCCCAACCTTGAGATTGGCGAATTTCTCGCAGTTGTTCCCATTCTGAAAGCACCTCAACCCCACTTTCTAAGGGGTGTTCTAAATTTTCTGACAACAGCATCACGATTCCTTGACGGTTACAAGGGATTTTTCGCCCTGTAATCCCTTCTAATTCAGGAATCAAAGTTTCATAGCGTTGGATGCTATTTTGTCGCATTCGCCAAGCAATACCCTTGGTTTTACTACTGATTATGCCCATTAAAACACCGAGGGCAGCGCTGGTAGAACCTTGTGCAGGTTGTTTTTGCTCGAAAACGGTGATGTTTAAACCTTTAACTTGGCTGAGTTCATAGGCGATCGCCGCCCCAACCACACCACAGCCGATAATTACTATATTCATAAGAATACCCGGTAAGTGGGAAACTCAGACACTTCAGTGCTGAGAGGAAAGCGACACGAGCGGTTTTAACCACCTTGAATATTTTTTCATTACCGCCTTGGAGTTGGGAAATTCGGGGTACTCTTGTGATGTACTTTCAACGGGACAATTACCGATTCAAAATTCCCAACTCTGTACGCATAATGTTTTGCTCCAAAGAGCCTCCCATTTCTGGGGTAATGTTAGCTAGATGCCTCCGGCACGCTGCGCGAACGACCAGTTATAAGAGCTTGCTTGAGCTTGCAACACTGTTCCAGTGACCTTAGAACTGTTTAATCACAAGCGACAGAGCGGGGAACTAGCAACGCATTCCCAGGTGTCGTGACTCAAATAACGGCTACCATGAGACTAAGCTCAGGGTGGTCTGGTCAGTACAGCTTGTTTGATTACTCTTGCAAGCTCAGTCCCTTCAGGGCTGGGTTACTGACGGTTTTTGCTAGGAGTCAGAGGTGAAGAATCAAAAGTCTTCTTTTCCACCCTATCACTCCATCACCCTAGCATTTTGTGATTCAAGACTCGAAATGAAGCAGGGAACAGGGAACAGGGGAGAAATTTCTTTCTTCTTCTTTCTTCCTCCTGACTCGGTGACTCCTGACTCGGTGACTCCTCTCTTAGCTACTCTTTTCAGGAACTAGTTCTAAGAATTTGTCAATATCTGCAAAAGCTTCCTTGTATTTACTCGCAGCTAGGCTAGTATTGCTCGCAGTAGCAGCTTGATCAATTCTTACTAAGTCATTCAACAAATCTTTGCTGATTTGTCGAGCTTTGGCTTGGTTTTGTTTGGCTAGATTAGGAATGATATAAGTCATATTTAACCTAGCTTCTGTCATTGGTCCGTGGATAAAATTACCCACTTTCACCCATTCACCCTTAGAAATGAGGTTTTTCAGTTCTGAAGAGCGATCGCGCACCATCTGAATTCCGGGAACATATTCCTGAATTTTGGCAACTTCCGCTGCTGTATAAGATGGTGGTACAGTAGCAACAGTAGGACTACCACAACTAATCAAAAATGTGGCCAATAATCCAAAAATCAGTGAAAAAATAGAACGTTGACGCACCATAGATGAAAATTAATTTTTTATTTGTTTACAGATTAACAGTGTTATTTTAGATCGCTATGTAATGAACCGTTACAATTAACTTAGGTTTTTCTGTCTTGATCTTCCCCACAGACCAAGCGAATAGAGGAGTATTATTGAGTGAACGCAGCCGAACAAGCCACAAACCTAGAATTTGCCAGCAAAATTGCTACAGTAGTAAATTTATTTAAATATGAATTTCCTGATGTCAAATCCGATCTTAAACCCTGGCACAATGACCCAGAAACCAGAGAATTAGTAGATCCAGATTCCATAGACATTGGTTTTCACTTTCCTGGTATCAGCAAATCTTGGCGCTGTCGCAGTATTTTAATTCAAATCCGATTTTATCAAGATCCCATCACTCATCACCGTCGCGCCATTGGTGTCGAAGCTGCTGGATTTGACCACAGTGGGGAAGTTTGGCGACTTTCTACCGTTGAAACTTGGAGTTTTGTTGGTGATTCCACACCCTCGGCTGTTGTTGGGGAAAAGCTAAAACAGGTTTGTCGGCAAATTTTAGAGGTGTTTAATGGAAACTAAGGATTGTTAATACAACTACTATCTACACAGTATGCTGATTGATAGGTTTGGGAACGCTTACCAAACAATGTATAACGATTATCCCGAATTTGTTCATAAAACCTATCTCCTGCCCATTTCATCCCCGGTAACGTCCGATAAGCCTCGACAAACAGGCTTCCTAGAGGTAATAGTCGCCCAATTTCCTCAGCCGCATTACTACCTTGCCAACGTCTTTCTGTAGCATTACCATCAATTAAAATCATCCCCTGTTGACAATCTGTCGAGGTAATCCCCCATTGAGATAATGTCTCCTCATCTTGCATAGAAACGTAGCGAAACAGTTTCCTTTGGTCTAAATTTTCCAACAACTGCACTAAAGTCACACAAAGATTGCAGTTGCCATCATAGATCACGTAGTAATTCATAAAATTATTGGCTATATAGCGTTATGCACTTGAACGAGAGACATCATAGCACCCTCCTCGCTTGCGGGGGGGTTGGGGTTCTTGTATCTTACTTTTTAGTGCGTATTTGTGAATTTATCTGTAAGTAGGTTGGCGTTAAAAATTGTCGTTATGACAAGGGAACAGGGAACTCTTAACTGGGAACAGGGAAGAGGTTTTGGGCAACTTTACTTTTCGTTACATATTTCGGTTTTTTTTCCGTTCACCTACTTATCTACTTTACTATATAAACAGTGAAAAAACTAATTCTGCTTTGGCAATTTCCCAGGACAACTAACTATTAAATAGCAAATTCAGAGGGAACAGGGAACGGGCAACTTTCTAACAGGAGAAACTCATGTTTTTAAACATGAGATTGAAATAATGACACTGTTTTTTCGGGCTACGCATCTTTTAAAAACATCTTTTTTTTTGACAGAAGCTCTAAACTGGTGCAAATGAGTGTTTCTTATCTGTTCCCTGTTCCCTGTTCCCTTTTTTTGTAAAATCATGACTCAAAATACCATTAATTATGTAATTCATGATGGCAATTCCCGTGGACATAATCATATTGATTGGCTGAATAGTTATCATACATTTTCCTTTAGCGGTTTTTATGATCCCAACCGGATGGGATTCCGTTCTTTGCGAGTGATTAATGATGATCGCATTGCTGCTGGTGCAGGATTTCCGACTCATGGACATAAAGATATGGAAATTCTCACTTATGTTTTATCAGGTGCGGTTGAACATAAAGATAGTTTAGGTACAGGTTCGGTAATTCTTCCCGGTGAAGCACAAGTTATGAGTGCAGGAACTGGAATTATGCACAGCGAATTTAATCCTTCTCAAACTGAAGAATTACACCTACTACAAATCTGGATTTTACCAAATCAGCAAGGACTAAAACCTAGATATGAACAAAAAGCTTTTCCTAGGTCAGAGAAGCAGGGAAAACTGCGTTTAATTGCGGCAGAAGATGGACGAGATGGGGCTGTAACTATTCACCAAGATGTCTCTTTCTATGCGGGAATTTTAGCACAAGGTGATGTGGTAAATTATCATGTCCAAAACCATCGTTATGCTTGGTTGCAAATAGCTAAAGGTGAAGTAATTTTCAATAATCACGAATTGAAAGCTGGAGATGGAGTAGAAATTACAGGAGAAGAGAAATTAACAATTAGCAGTAATTCAAATGCAGAAATATTACTGTTTGATTTAGGTTAAGTATTCAGTTATAGCAATCGTTCATATCCAGATCCCCGACTTCTTTTATTTATTGTGTCCACAAATTATAAATTGATGTCAGAAGTCGGGGATCTTATCTTCATCTATTCTAAAAGAGAAAGTATCTTTGTGCCATTGGTAAAACGGTTGCTGGTTCACAAGTTAATAATTCACCATCTGCGCGAACTTCGTAGGTTTCTGGATCTACTTCAATATGAGGTAAAGCATCATTTAATTTCATATCTCGCTTAGTAATTTGACGAGTTCCTGAAACTGCGATCGCTAATTTCCCTAATTTTAATTGTTGAGGAATTTCTCTGGACAAAGCAGCTTGAGACACAAAAGTTAATGATGTTGCATTTCTAGCACCAGCAAAACTGCCAAACATCGGTCGCATATATACAGGTTGGGGTGTGGGAATACTAGCATTAGCATCACCCATCTGTGACCAAGCAATCATGCCGCCTTTAATGACAATTTCCGGTTTGACACCAAAAAAAGCAGGTTTCCACAAACACAAATCGGCTAATTTCCCCGCTTCTACTGATCCCACATATTCAGAAATACCATGGGTGATTGCCGGATTAATTGTATATTTAGCAACATAACGTTTAGCTCGTAAATTATCGGCATGACTATCACCAGCAAGGCTTCCCCGTTGCACCTTCATTTTATGTGCTGTCTGCCAAGTCCTAATTATTACTTCACCGACACGCCCCATTGCTTGGGAGTCAGAAGCAATCATACTAAACGCACCTAAATCGTGCAGAATATCTTCCGCAGCAATAGTTTCTCGACGGATACGGGATTCAGCAAAAGATACATCTTCAGGAATAGCTGCATCTAAATGATGACATACCATCAACATATCCAAATGTTCATCTAGAGTGTTGACGGTGTAAGGACGGGTAGGATTAGTGGAAGATGGTAAAACGTTACTTTGTCCGCAAACTTTAATAATGTCTGGTGCATGACCACCTCCAGCCCCTTCTGTGTGATAAGTGTGAATAGCACGATGTTTAAAAGCGGCAATTGTATCTTCCACAAAGCCGGCTTCGTTTAAAGTATCAGTATGAATTGCTACTTGCACATCATATTCATCAGCAACGGTCAAACAAGTATCAATTGTGGCTGGATTTGTTCCCCAATCTTCATGGAGTTTTAACCCCATTGCCCCGGCTTCGATTTGTTCTATCAGTCCTTGGGGTTGACTGGTGTTACCTTTGCCCAAAAATCCTAAATTGACAGGGAATGCGTCAGCAGCTTGCAACATTCGGTACATATTCCAGGGACCAGGGGTACAAGTTGTGGCATTTGTTCCCGTAGCTGGGCCTGTCCCACCACCAATCATGGTGGTAATACCGGAAGCAATAGCGACTTCAATTTGTTGGGGACAGATAAAATGGATGTGGGTATCTATTCCCCCCGCAGTGAGAATCATTCCTTCGCCGGCTAAAGCTTCTGTTCCCGGTCCAATAATAATATCTATATTGTCTTGAATATAGGGATTTCCGGCTTTACCAATTTTATAAATTTTGCCGTCTTTAATGCCAATATCTGCTTTGACAATTCCCCACCAATCGAGAATTAAAGCATTAGTAATAACTAAATCTACTGCACCATCATGATTAGAAATTGGGGATTGTCCCATCCCATCTCTAATGACTTTTCCCCCACCAAATTTCACTTCATCACCGTAGGTTGTAAAGTCTCTTTCTACTTCTATAAATAGTTCTGTATCGGCTAATCTAATTCTGTCTCCTACTGTTGGTCCGAAGGTATCGGCGTAGGCTTGGCGGTTCATTTTGTAGGGCATATTTTTATCCTTTTTTTATCACGCTTTAGAGGCAGAGAGACAGAGAGAATTTTAGAGGTCTCCGTCAATTTTGTTGTTGAAGCCGTAGATTTGGCGTGTCCCAACGAGAGGAACTAGAGTAACTTCTTTTTCGTCTCCTGGTTCAAATCTGACGGCTGTGCCGGCGGGAATATCTAATCTCATTCCTCGTGTTTTTTCTCTGTCGAAGTTTAAAGCGGTATTGACTTCGTAAAAGTGAAAGTGTGATCCTATTTGAATTGGTCTGTCTCCTGTATTTGCGACTATTATTTTAGTAGTTGGACGACCTGCATTCAATTCTATTTCACCATTGGGTGTGATGATTTCGCCTGGTATCATAATTTTTTCCCTTGCGTAAAATTTATCTAATAGGATTATGTACAGTTACCAACTTTGTACCATCAGGAAAAGTGGCTTCCACTTGAACATCATGAATCATTTCAGGAATCCCTTCCATAACATCATCACGAGTTAATAAAGTCGTACCATAACTCATTAAATCTGCTACAGTTTGACCATCTCTTGCACCTTCCAAAATCGCCGCAGAAATAAAGGCAACTGCTTCAGGATAATTTAATTTTAACCCTCTATTTTTACGTCTTTCTGCCACTAAAGCAGCGGTGAAAATTAATAATTTATCTTTCTCTTGGGGTGTAAGCTGCATTGTTCCCTCCTCTGCGTTCTCTGCGTCTCTGTGGTTCGTTTAAATTTGCCATACTCTAGGAATACAATTACCACGATTTAGACAAGATACTCGTAACATTTGCCAAATATTTGTAAACCAACTTCTGACTTGGGATGTAGAATTACCACGATATCGGCACAAAAATCCATGTTGTAAGCGAGTTACTCCAGCATCAGAGTTTTGAATAATTAAAGAACGTGCTTGATTGATGATTTCTGGAGATATGGGGAAACCAACGCCAACAAAACTACCAACAACGGGATTGTCTCTTAAACCATGAGGACTGTGAAACACTTCTTCGCTACCGGGAACGATTTGTCTATCAATCCATAGGGGTATACCATTTTGCCAGATTTCCGTGTGCGATCGCATCTCTCCCTGTACAAATTTTTCTCCCCTAGCACTGCGTCCAAACCGCGTAATTTCCCAAGCTAAATAACTCGCATCCGTAGCTAATTCTACTCGTAAATCTTGCCGATAAATCCCACCATTAAATAAAATCGTTTCTTGGGGCAAATATTCTAAACAAGCGTGACTATCAACTTGGATATTTACGGTTTGTCTTGCTGGTAAGCCATTACTACGATATATTTTACCAGCAGCGGCTGTAGTAATCAAGGCGTTTGTATCGGGTTGGAGGTGAATATGAGAGGATAGGCGATCGCCCCCCACAATGCCCCCAGCCGTATGTAAAATCACACTATGGCAAATTTCTTGTCCTTCCGGGTAAAAGGGGCGTTGTACCTTTAATGGGGCTTGATGGTGGTTATAAATTAACTGAGTGGAATCTTGGCGATTAGCATAGACTAAGTTAAGTAAGCCATGCCAACCTTGTATTGTTTGGGTGTTCTCAATCATTTATGGGGTAAAGTAAAAATTAATCACCTGATTTGTACGGTTTAACATATTGTGCTAAATAGATTTAAATAATTTTGGGATAAAAATTCAAGAATTACAGATTATTACTTTTCTGTCAACTCGTTATCTCCTTTGTAATGTTCAGTGGAATCCTAATTTTATGGCAGCAAGGAGAATTATTAGTTTTTTTGTGAAAATCACTTTTAATTTAATTTTGATCTTTTTTAGTTGTTAATTTTGTACCATTTTCGGTCAAAATAGAACAGCATTTCCATCAATACAGCATCTACTAAAAAATATGACAGCCAAAGTAATTAGCGTTTGTAACCTTAAGGGTGGAGTTGGCAAAACTACTCTTGTTATGGCCTTAGCAGAGTATTTAGCAGGGGATACAATGTATGGTCAGCGTGTTCTTGCTATTGACTTAGACCCCCAAAGTAACTTAACTACTGGCTTAATGTCTGAGGAAGTTTGGGAATGGCAATATAATAATCGAGGGTTGACATTGCCTTTTTTGTTTAAAAATGCTGAATATTTTTTAGCAAATGGTAATTATGATAAATTTATAGTCAAAGAAGAAGTTTCTAATGTCAGAAATAAAAACTCTTTTAATTGCCTACATCTAATTCCTAGCAGTCCAAGATTATTTGAAGTGCAAGAGTATTTACCAGAAAGTTCTGTTTCTATTTTGCGGCAAATTATCACTCCATTGCTAGCAGAGTATGACTACATTTTAATAGACTGTCCACCCAGTATTAATAATATTATCAAAAGCGCGTTTTATGCCAGTGATTTTTGTCTTACTCCCTGTGTCCCTAGCAGAATGTCAATTCATGGTTTAGAACTATTACTCAAACAGATTGAGAAGTTTAATCAAGATTATGAACATCACCTCAACCCGATAGGAACTTTAATTTCTCGTTATAACGGAACGGTTGCCCAAACACAGAATTTAAATTTTATTATTGTGAATCCTTTCTTTCCACCAACTTTCTCCAATAAAATCCCGGAAAGAGCAAAAGTTGCTGAAAGTTTAGATTTTAGTATGCAGCTAACATACAAACAAAAATACGGTGATACCCATGATGCAATGGTAAAATTAACTAAGGAATTTATGCAAAGACTAAATCAGAATTCTGTTAATCTCTTACAGATGGTTAGTTTACCATGACTAGCAGGTGTTAACCCTACATCTTATCTTATTTGTGAGGTTTTGAATATGTTTGCTTCTTCCCAAATTTACATCACCCCAGAAGAATATTTAGAATTAGAAGAAAATAGCCCCATTAAGTATGAATACATTGATGGATATATCATAGAAACTTTACAAGAATATATTTTAATTAATCCGAAAAAACCGAGAGTTGAATGTTTCCGCCGCAATGAAGATGGACTTTGGGTATTACAGTCTTATGTAGGAGAAGAAACTTCATTTCAATTACAAAGCATTAACTTTGCAGGAACAATGACGCAACTTTATGAAGATGTAGATTTTCCGTCTCCAGCGTAATTTTCCCAAATCCAAAATCAAAAATTTTGGACTTTAGACCTTAGATAAATCATCCAAAATCCAAAATCCAAAATCTAAAATTGTTTAAGCCATTTGATTTTCAATCGCCCACCGTGCTAATTCAGTCCGGTTGTGGAGATTGGTTTTGCCCAACATATTGGACACATGGCTTTCAACAGTCCGCTGGCTGACATTTAATTCTTCAGCGATTTCGCGGTTTGCTAAACCCCTAGCGACAAACTGGACTACTTTCAGTTCAGTGGGGGTTAACTGGACATCGAAAGGAACTTGGATACGAGAACTGCTGTCCCCACCCTTGGTTTGATGTTCTTTCCAACGTACAGTTTGCTTGAGTGAGGATTCTACTTGTGCTACGAGTTCTTCCGGTTCAAAGGGCTTGATCATATATACGTCAGCACCTTTATTTAACCCCTTAACTCGGTCTGCACTTTGACCTTTAGCTGAGAGGAAAAGAACGGGAATCCAACTAGTTCGTTCAGTCTTGCGGACTTCTTCGACAAAAGTGTATCCGTCCATTTCCGGCATAATCACATCACAGATGATCATATCTGGAACTTCGGTTTCTAGAAGATCCAGGGCTTCTCTGCCATTGGCGGACGTGATGACTTCGTAGCCCCGGAACTCTAAGTAATCCTTCACCAGCAAGATGAGGTTAGGGTCATCATCAATGAATAGAAGTCTTTTGTGGTCTTTCATGCTGGGTTCTTTCATAACAGTGGCACTTCTCGCGCTTCGATCCATTAAGGTATTGATATAGTTATCCCGTATGGTGGATGACTTAGGATGTTGTCTTTTTTCCCACTTAACTTACTTTAACTCCCCTAAGTCTTAAAAGTGTTAGTTACTTTCAACAGACTTGCAGGTGAATGGAAAAAGTCTAGTAAGGATACGTATAGCAGTAGTCTTTATAATGCGCTATTATAGATCCATTTGAAAGTTGCAGGCTGAAAACCCTGATTAAATTATCGTCCTTGTGAATCACAAGTCGGTATTTTTCAAGATGACCTTAGTTCAAAACTCACCTGCGCTTTCATTGGCATACTGCTGCTCTACTTATCCTTAGGATGTGAAGCCTCTATCAGAGGTTCAAAATCAGCCGGGAAGTTTTTTTTGGCAAAGCATGGGTTAAAAATACAGATTTTTTCACCATCCTCATGGCCAATTTACTGGTCTTGGATGACCTGCTCTCATGACTTCTGGATTTAATTGGCGATACCAGACCCCATCTAGGTAAACTACCATTATCGTTCTAGAACAACAAACACGCAAGTTTTTGGCTTTGGCTGTGAAGATGCCTATGGAATAACTGTGTGCTAACTGATGGGTTGATCGCTCCCCCAGTCCTTGTTAACAGCATTACCAAGTTCTAGACTAGCCGATTTGTAACAGAATTGAGCATTTATCTGTTTTGGGCAATAGGTAATTGGTAATGGGTAATTGGTAATTGGTAATGTCACCTGTTCCCTGTTACCTGTTCCCAGTTCCCTAGTAGTTTTAGGGATGAGATGCCTGTTCGTGGATCACGGTGCTGTTACTCATTGAGTAGATCCCTGATTACAGTTCTATAACAATTTCCCAAGTTTGCAAATAAAGTTGTCCATATCAAAATATTCATTACCTACGCAACAAACCCTGACAACTAAAATAATTGGATATTTGCACTTAAGTATTGCTACCCTAGCCCTAGTTCGGAAACCCGTACACCAGTCATGATTGCTATTATGTCCTATATAAAGCTAGATTAGCACTCATGAGTCGAGAGTGCTAATTTAGCAAAAAATTTTGTATGGCAGCCGTATCTTTAAGCGTTTCCACCGTTAAGCCCCTGGGCGATCGCGTTTTCATCAAAGTGAGCGCCCCCCAAGAAAAAACCGCAGGCGGTTTGTTTTTGCCCGATAATGCTCAGGAAAAACCCCAAGTTGGCGAAATAGCCGCTGTTGGACCTGGCAAGCGCAATGACGACGGGACTCGTCAAACAATGGACATTAATGTTGGCGATAAAGTGTTGTACTCCAAGTATGCTGGCACCGATATCAAGTTGGCTACAGAAGAATATGTATTGCTTTCTGAAAAAGACATTTTAGCAATCGTCAGCTAATTGGGCATGGGTGATGGGTAAGGATTTTTCCGAATTACCTGTTCACCACTCACCAATTTCTTTGAAAATCAGAAAAATTTAATTTACTACCGGGATTTAGACTTATTATGGCAAAGCGCATTATTTACAACGAAAACGCCCGTCGCGCTCTAGAGCGTGGTATTGATATTCTCGCTGAAGCTGTAGCTGTTACCCTTGGACCCAAAGGTCGTAACGTAGTTTTAGAAAAGAAATTTGGCGCACCACAAATCGTTAATGATGGTGTCACCATCGCTAAAGAAATTGAATTAGAAGACCACATCGAAAATACTGGTGTAGCTCTAATTCGTCAAGCTGCTTCCAAAACCAATGACGCTGCTGGTGATGGTACAACCACAGCTACCGTTTTGGCTCACGCCATTGTTAAAGAAGGCTTGCGGAACGTTGCTGCTGGTGCTAATGCGATTTTATTGAAGCGCGGTATTGACAAAGCATCTGCCTTTTTAGTCGAAAAAATTGCTGAACACGCTCGCCCTGTAGAAGATTCTAAAGCGATCGCTCAAGTTGCGGCAATTTCTGCTGGTAACGACGAAGAAGTCGGGGCTATGATTGCTCAAGCTATGGACAAGGTGGGCAAAGAAGGCGTAATTTCCCTAGAAGAAGGGAAGTCTATGACCACCGAATTGGAAATCACCGAAGGGATGCGCTTTGATAAGGGTTATATTTCCCCTTACTTCGCTACTGATGCAGAACGGATGGAAACCGTTTTCGATGAGCCTTTCATCTTGTTGACTGACAAGAAGATTGCTTTGGTACAAGATTTAGTTCCTGTCCTCGAACAAGTAGCTCGTTCCGGTCGTCCTTTGGTAATTATTGCTGAAGACATCGAAAAAGAAGCTTTGGCAACTTTGGTAGTTAACCGTTTACGCGGTGTCCTCAACGTGGCTGCTGTGAAAGCTCCTGGTTTTGGCGATCGCCGTAAGGCTATGCTAGAAGATATCGCTGTCTTAACTGGTGGTCAACTTGTCACCGAAGACGCTGGTTTGAAACTAGATACCACTAAGCTAGAAAGCTTAGGTAAAGCCCGCCGCATCACCATCACCAAAGACAGCACCACAATTGTGGCTGAAGGTAATGAAGTTGGTGTGAAGGCTCGTGTTGAGCAAATCCGTCGTCAGATGGAAGAAACCGAATCTTCCTACGACAAAGAAAAACTGCAAGAGCGTTTGGCTAAATTGTCCGGTGGTGTTGCTGTAGTTAAAGTTGGTGCAGCTACCGAAACCGAAATGAAGGACAAGAAACTCCGCTTGGAAGATGCTATCAACGCTACCAAGGCTGCTGTAGAAGAAGGTATTGTTCCCGGTGGTGGTACAACCTTGGCTCACCTCGCTCCTCAATTGGAAGCTTGGGCGCACAGCAACCTCAAAGATGAAGAGTTGACTGGTGCTTTAATCGTTGTTCGGGCTTTACCTGCTCCTCTGAAGAGAATTGCCGAAAACGCTGGTCAAAATGGCGCTGTAATTGCTGAAAGAGTGAAAGAAAAAGATTTCAACATTGGTTTCAATGCTTCTACCAACGAATTCGTTGATATGTTAGCTGCTGGTATTGTTGACCCTGCTAAAGTAACTCGTTCTGCTCTGCAAAACGCTGCTTCTATCGCTGGTATGGTGTTGACAACCGAATGTATCATTGTTGATAAGCCTGAAGCGAAAGACGGCGCTCCTGCTGCTGGCGCTGGTATGGGTGGAGATTACGATTACTAAAATCTTTTCGTAGTTTTCCTAGTTTGAATAATGGCCGCCTCCTTACGGAAGCGGCTGTTTTTTATATGGCTAAATTTTATTTTTAGTATAAAGACAATCTTAATAAATTAAGTTAATTCTTATACCGATGATATGTTGAGTCGAGATTATTAATTAATACTGTCTATGTCGTATCATCCTATTGCTAATCAAATTTATAATTTATTGATTCAAGATAAAATTACGGAACAAAAAGGAGAAATTACTTTTGATTTTCTTCAAATGCCTATTAAAATTAATCGAAAAGATGGTATTGGTAATTTATTTGAAGAATGGTTTTCTGGGTGGATGAAAGTAAAAGGTATTTATTTTACAACAAAATCACAAAAGTTTCCTGATTTTCTGCTAGAGGAATATTCTAAAACAAAAGGGTTACTTGAAGTCAAAACATTTAGCGATAGTCCAGCTTTTGATGTGGGAAACTTTAAAGCCTATTGTCATGGTTTAACTACAGAAGCTTACATATTAGATGCGGATTACTTAATTTTTGAATATCAATTAAAAAACTACAAATTTAAAATTGAAAATATTTGGCTGAAAAAGATTTGGGAAATTACCGGAAAATCAAAAGATGGTACTATTACTCACCAAAAAAGAGGTAACAAAAATGATAAAAATGAAAAACCAGAAGATAAGCGAATTGTTACTATTAGGCCAAATTCAACATCTAATTGGGACTCTGAAACAAAAGACTTTAAATCTAGATTAGATTTTGTAGAAACATTATACGATACATTAATGCAATATTATGAGACAAAAAATAATAGTGTGAATTGGCTACAAACAGTCAAAAATAACTATTTGTATCATACAGGAAATGAACTATAAGACTTACAGTAAGGTTTATTAGTCTTATCTAGTCAATACATAAACCTTATTAGGAACTGACAGCATTTTTTGAATAACTATTCTTTCCGAAATTTCTCTTACCACAGTAACTACTACAGTATTTCCCAATAAATCAAATGCTTTATTGATAGGTAAATTAATGTGATAATCTTCAGGAAAGCCAAATAATCTTAATCCCTCTCTAATTGTTAAACATCTTAACCCTTTACCATCAACTACTGCTAATCTTTGCATATCAGTAGCTACTAAAGTTGGTGAAATATCATGAGGATCAAGTATTTTATTAATTGGAAAACTGAGTTTACCAACTACAATATTATAGCCTTTTGGTAAATCAAGTCTATATTCTCTTTTCTTTACTGTTTTACCATCTTTATTTACTACTTCTTGAATATCTTTAGGATGTTCATATTTTAAATAACCTTTATTGGCTAAATCATCTAATATTTGTTTTAAATTTTTATGTTGATAAAAAGTCTCAATTTCATCTAAACTTAACGGTATTCCATCCATCCACTGAATACCCTTTTTAGCAGACCAATTTTTTCTTCTTCTTTGTTTTAGTAATAAATTTAGTAATTCTCTTTGTTCTCTACTAACATTTCCTTTTAATTCTAAATCCCAACTGTGAATATTATCTTCTCCTCCTCTTTTATCTCTAATAGATTTACCATAAAGTTCATCAAGAGAATATTGTGCTAATAATTTCTTAACAAAATTTGTTTGTAAAGTCGGACAACCTGTTTCTAAAATATTTAATAATACAGATTTATTATTTCTAGGAAAATTTAAAGAAATAGGGTTTGTCTTAGTTCCAGTTATATAAACTCTTTTTCTATCTTGAGGAACACCAAAATCTCTAGCATTCAAAACATCACATTTAACTTGATAACCTAATTGTTCTAATTTATTTATAATAGTTGTTAATGTTCTACCGTCATCATGTTGAACTAAACCTTCAACATTTTCTAATAAAAATCCAAAAGGTGATTTATCTTTTAAAATACGTTCAATTTCAAAAAATAAAGTTCCTCTAGTATCTAAAAATCCTTGTCTTGTTCCTGCACTACTAAAAGGTTGACAGGGAAATCCAGCTAATAAAATATCAAAATCAGGTATTTTTTGACTTGATATTTCAGTGATATCACCCCAGATTTTATCTTCATTAAAATTTTGTTGATAAACTTTAATTGCTGTAGATTTAATTTCGGAAGTTAAAACACATTCGCTGTGAATTCCTAAAGATTTACAGGCTTTTTCTAAGCCTAATCTCATTCCCCCAATTCCTGCAAATAAATCAATAAATTTAATAGTGGTAGACATTGTTAGCTATTAATATTAACAAACAATTTATATATTAACATAGTATGTATGTTTTTAGTAACGATAATTATTTTTTATAAACGGTACTGTAACTGCTGAAAGAGTGAAAGAAAAAGATTTCAATGTTCCGCAAGGATGTGGCTTTTTTTGCACGCAGAGGCACACAAGAGAATATTGAGTTTCAATTCAACTTACAGCTAAAAGTTTATCAAGCTTATTTTTTAATTCTGGAGATACCATTAATGGATTATAAATTTACCCCTTGTAGGGTTGCCAAACATAACCAGAATTAAAAAACGGTTGGAAACCTGGTAATGTTTCTACTTCCTGTGCAAGTGCTGTAGATAAAACTAATCCTGGAATAGATAAATTAGGTAAATCTTCTATTAGTTCACTATGGGTTCTAAATTCATCAACTTCTAAACCAACTAAAGCATAACGAAACGAAGGAGCAAATTCTAGAGTTGAATAGAGTTTGAGACCTAAATCCGTCATTAAATAAGCACTTTCAGGATTGTCTATTCCTAGTTCACTAAGATTATTTGGGCAAACCCGACACCACCAGTTTTTTTCTATATCCTGAAAAGTATCTGTACGAATTTGGAATTGGCTACCATTTGAAAGTATCCATAGGTTTCCCATTATTATTTGGTCAAAATGTTGAGCAAATTCCTTAGCACTGCTTTCATCAGAGCCGCACTCTGCTGATAAACTAAATATCCACGCCATACCTTCCTCCTATTTAGTTCTAATCAATTCTTTCCCAATCATCTTGGGTGTTTGCCAAGGCTAATTCGTACCTTTCTAGTGACATTGTAACTCTTGGCGAAATGCTAACGTGGGTTGGGTTATCCTGAACAGCTTGTAAATCTCCAGTGATGTTACTGTCATCAATTTGCCATAGGGGATCTTTTCCATATCCACCAAATTTAGCAGGTTTACGAGGTGCTGGTAAAGCTTCAATGGACAGGGAAACGGACATTCCCCCTGTATTTCTAATAGCAACATCAACAAGCTCACCTTGAAACTCATGCTCTGACTCTGGTAATAAATAGCCTTGCTCATCTAGACTATTTACGGGCATTTGCTTGATATTTATATCAATACCCAGTCTAACTCCTAATAGTCTGGCACTTCGACCGATTTTGGGCTTACCA
Source organism: Dolichospermum sp. UHCC 0406 (assembly GCF_009712025.1). NCBI lineage: Bacteria > Bacillati > Cyanobacteriota > Cyanophyceae > Nostocales > Aphanizomenonaceae > Dolichospermum > Dolichospermum sp. UHCC 0406. The sequence goes on along the minus strand of NZ_VILA01000014.1, from coordinate 102,485 downwards.
TTTTCGTCTACCATGCCGCGATAGTAGAATTTTACCATTAACTAATATTACTATATTCGGACAAAATGAATATTATCATGTCATTTCAGAGATTTTTCACCAATTTACTGATCCTAAAACTCAGGTTTTGTTCGGGTTTTTCGAGTTTGAATAATCGCTGTTTCTGGAAAAGGTTGGCTGTTTTTTGTTGTTAATGCTTAATTTTTAGCTCAAAAATCCCAATTTAATAATATACTGAATCAAGCTTGAACTTTAAGTTTAATAAGTATGGAAGATTACCAGGCAGCTTTTATGGAGCGCCATACTGATACTGAAACACTAAACCCTGTTAGGAAAGTTGGAGCTATGCACTTTGGCGGTGTAACCATCGAATGTTTACTAAAAGCAATGATTTTTGCTACTTTACCAAATGGCGCGAGTCGAGAATGGAAAACAAGTTCTAATAATCCTGGACATACAATCAAAAATCCGGGACACAAATACGATGCGGCGTTGAGACGACATAATCGACTTCGATCTAGAATTGAAAGGTTTCCAGATGTTATGGAATGGCTTAACACAGTTGAGAACCCAATGAGCCAACATTTCATAGATCTGCGCTATTCTGGACTTGAGCCTGATGATGAAAGTTATGAACTTTGGTTCCAAGCATATCAGAATCTTATTCTTTGGTTACAGGAGCAAATCGCTACACTTTAAAGAGGTGATCAAATGCAGGAAAATTGGCAGGTTTTACTAAAACAGAAAATTACAAACCAGTATGTACAGAAGTCACAGGAATGGGTTGATGTAAATATTTCTACATCTGGTTTATTGAATTTGACTATTGTAAGCGATCGCTTTATAGGTTTATCTATTCCTCAACGTAAAGAACAAATTTCTAACTTACTTAAATCACAAGTTCCTCATTTATCTCCTGGTTTTCTCTCCCTATATACACTTCAAGAAGCTGAATCACTTAATCTTTCACCACCACAGATTTTTGATCCAGCATCAATACATACTTGGCAAGATTTAGCTATCCAAGCTGCAAACCCACAAAATCAACCAACAACACCTCAGCGCGAACTTAGTCTACCCAGAACAGTGACATTTTATTCCTTTAAAGGAGGAGTAGGACGCACTACAGCATTAACTCATGTTGCTTGGATTTTAGCAATGCGGGGACGTAAAGTTGTGGCTGTAGATTTAGATTTAGAAGCACCTGGTCTAAGTACGGCATTTAACCTACAACCACAACCAAAATATGGAATTGTTGACTATTTTTATGAACGTTCCTATTTACCAGAAGGAATAAAAGCGAGTATTTCCATTACTGAAATATTTGGTGAAGTGAAAATACAAAACGCTAAAGGAAGATTATTTGTTGTTCCTGCTGGTTGTCTTAGTCTTGATTATATTTCTAAGGTTGATGATCTTCATGCTAATACTGTTATTGATGGGAATCAAAATCTTTGGTCTGTGTTCAAGCGGGAAATTGACGAACAATTAAAACCTGATGTTATATTAGTTGATTCGAGAACGGGAATTAATCAATGGGGAGCTTTATCATTAATTCAAGCTGCTGATGAAGCAATTATTTTTCTTTTTCCTAATGAACAAAATAAACAAGGAATAGAATTACTATTGCGCTCACTAAACACCCTAAAAAATCTATCAATTAATTTTGTTTTTTCTCCTGTTCCTGATGTTAGCAAACTTGATAAGGTAAACGAAATTTATAAATCTTTTGTAGATCAAATAAAAATAGCCACAGAGGAAGAATCTGAAATAGATGATAATGATCAATTAGAAATACCAGAACCTTTAGTAATTCCCTATCTTCAACCCATTGCTTTAGCTGATAATTACCCTGTAAGAGCCTTACTAGATTACTATAATAAAATTGTCAATTTAATTGATGAAGAAACTGATGAAATTGACAGAACAAATATTTTAACTAATTCAGAAACACGCTGGAAAATTATCAAAAGCTTGCAATTTCCTGAAGTAAATGCTGCGGATACAGATCAAAAACAGGATTTCACCCTCCTATTCCAGCGTACCAATGATTTTGAGAAATTTTTAGATCATGCAACTTGTTTAATTAGAGGTAGAAAAGGAACAGGTAAAACTGCTCTATATTGGCTTTTTCTCAAATATAAAAGTGATGCTCAAAAACTAGCTCGTGGTAGATTAGATAATACTGTATTTTTGTCTGCACATGGTAGATATCAGGAAAGTCGTCCGACTCGTGGACAATTCCAATTTATTCATGAAAATTTACAGCAGCAGGGTGGCACATGGGAGGCTTTCTGGAGAGCTTATTTACTCCTTAGATGTCATCAGGAAAATTTATGTAATTTTCCTAAAAATAGGAAAGGTGAAAAATTTAGTGAACTGAAAAATATTATCAATAATTTACCTAAAGGAAAATGGCAATTTGAGTACAATCAAGTTTTGTTAGAATTATCTACTAACTCTATACTAAGTGAAATAGTCAATGATACCATTAACATTATCATTCATGAAGAAGCCAAAAATAAATCTCAGAAAATCTGGTTTCTTTATGATGATTTAGATGAAGATTTTCCTGAAGCAGGAGAAGTAAGACAATCAGCATTATCGGGATTATTTCAATTAGTTCAATCTTGTGATGCAAATCGCCTAACAGAAATTAGATTTAAGATTTTCTTGAGAGAAGATATATGGAATCGTTTAATTTTTGACAATAAAAGTCATTTTACTGGACGCGATATTATTTTACAATGGACTAGGGTTGACTTTTTAAGATTAGCTTTGCGTCAATCAATACAATCTCCAGATTTTAAGGATTTGGTAAATAGATTTTCTCCTATTGCTGAAGATGCAATTGATCAAACTACTGAAGATGCAATTGATAAAGCTTTAGAATTGCTTTGGGGAAGTCGTCGCAGAAGAGGAGACAAAGCTAAATATTTATCCAGATGGGTTTATGAAAGATTAACTGATTCTAGTGGTACTACTTTTCCTCGTAGTTTAAGTATATTATTAACAGGTGCAAAAGAACAAGAATTAAGCTATCAAGGAAAATCATCAATTCAAACACCAACAGATCGTTTATTACGCAGTAAATCTTTAGAAATGGGATTGAAAAAAGCATCAGAAAAACGTTGTGATGAAATCAAAGAAGAATATCGTCATTTGACTAAATTTTTTGACTCTCTCAAGCAGAAACCAGCTCTTTTACCTAAAGAAGAATTACATAGCATATGGCAAGAATCAGCACATGATATAGCAGACTTTGAAGAATTTGCTTCTTTTTTAACTGAAATCGGTATTATTCAATTGCGCGAGAAAGATCAACGCTATAAATTTGCGGATATCTATGTATATGGATTTGAGATGATTCGTAAAGGTGCTGTATGAAAATATTTTTGACTTTATATCGCTGGTTGTGTGGAAGTTCTCGCAGGTTTACGGTTTGAAAAAGATTTAGTTCGTCAATTTCTCCGGGAGGATATTATGAAAGAGTCTGTCATTTATCAAGATATCGTGCAAAAAGAAGCACTGAAAATGATTAATCGTCAAATAAAAAAACGTTTTGGAGATGTTAATGATCCATTAATGACCAAAATTAGAAATTTATCTGCTGACGATTTAGAAGATTTGGGAGAAGCGTTATTTGATTTTTATGAAGTTGCTGATTTGGTAACTTGGTTAAATCAAAAAGTTAGTAATTAGAAAGATAAGATTTTTAAAAGAGACGTTGTAAATAACGTCTCTAAAGTCCTTAAAACTCCGCGTTTTCTGGTGTGCGAGGGAACGGAATCACATCCCGAATATTCCCCATACCCGTCATAAATTGCACCAATCTTTCAAACCCCAAACCAAAACCAGCATGGGGAACAGTACCATAACGACGCAAATCTAAATACCACCACAAATCTTCCGGGTTCATACCTTGTGCTAATACCCGTTTTTCTAACACATCTAACCGTTCTTCCCGTTGTGAACCACCAATAATTTCCCCTATTTTCGGTGCGAGAATATCCATAGCGCGGACGGTTTTTTCATCGTCACTCAACCGCATATAAAAAGCTTTGATTTGTGCGGGATAATCTGTCACAATTACTGGCTTTTTAAACAGTTGTTCGGCTAAATAGCGTTCATGTTCTGATTGTAAATCTGCACCCCAACTCACAGGATAATCAAATTTAACATCGGCTTTTTCTAAAAGTTTGACTGCTTCTGTATAAGTCAATCGTTCAAATTGATTGTTAATAATGTTATTTGCAGTTTCTAAAACAGTATTATCAATTCGTTCATTGAAAAATTCCATGTCTTCAGGACAGGTTTCCATTACATATTTAAAAATGTGTTTGAGAAACTCCTCAGCCAAATCCATATCACCTTCTAAATCACAAAAAGCCATTTCTGGTTCAACCATCCAAAATTCGGCTAAGTGACGCGAAGTATTAGAATTTTCCGCCCGGAATGTAGGACCAAAAGTATAGACATTAGTAAAAGCCATAGCCATGATTTCGGCTTCTAATTGGCCACTTACTGTTAAATATGCAGGTTTACTAAAGAAGTCTTGGCTATAATCAATTTCCTGATTTTCAGTTTTGGGAACATTCTTTAAATTGAAATTGGTAACACTAAATAATTCACCTGCACCTTCACAATCACTAGCGGTAATAATGGGAGTATGCACCCATAAAAAACCCCGTTGTTGAAAAAATTGGTGAATTGCAGTCGCGCAAGCATTTCTCACCCGAAATACTGCACCAAAGGAGTTTGTTCGAGGACGCAAATGGGCAATTGTTCGCAGAAACTCAAAGGAATGACGTTTCTTTTGCAGAGGATAGGTATCAGGATCAGCGTCTCCGTATACTTTTACTGTATCTGCTTTTAATTCTATTCTTTGTCCTTTTCCTTGAGAAGCTACCAGCACTCCTGATACTTCTATAGAAGCACCTGTATTGATTTGTTTTAATATTCCTTGATAGTCTGGTAAGTTTTGATTAATGACAACTTGCAAATTCCCCAAAGATGAACCATCATTAACTTCCAGAAACGCAAATCCTTTCAATTCGCGTTTTGTTCTTACCCAACCTTGGACTACCAAAGTTTCTTCGGGTTTACCACTTCTTAATATTTCCGTAATCCGAGGATTTAGCATTTTCTACAATTTGTATTTTTTAAAGGATCAGATCCCCGACTTCTTCAAGAAGTCGGGGATCTTAGAAGTCGGGGATATTTTAAATCACCCCACCCAAGATTTTAATAACCAACCTATAATAACCCCTAAACCTCCAAAACGGACAGCTTGCCAAAAAGGTCTTTTCAGACTAGTCCAAGAAAACAACTGGCTTTCTAAGTTGATTTCTAAGGTTTCTAACTGTTTTTGCAGGCGGCTTAGTTCGTTCTTAATTTCTGGAGTCTGCTTTCTATTTTGCTTTAAATTTTTTAATTCCTGTTGCCATTGTGCCTGTTGTTGTTGATCATTTTGCACTTGGGTATATCTATCTTTCAAGAATCGCAGTGAAGTTTCTACCTCCTCTAATTCCTGTGCAAAATCTGGCTGGGGATTTTCGTCTAAATTAGTCATTGGTGATTAGTCATTGGCTATGATGATTAAATCATAACTTTTACTCTTAACTCAACACTTAGTCTTATGTCACAAACTAGCCAACTAAATGAAATTAGCACTCTAGAACTAGCACAGGCACTCATGGAAAGGCTGAGTATCTCTCCTGATGATTGGCATCGTCTCAAGTCTAACCGCAATTCCCGCGCTAGTGAACAGGCAGCCGCCGCAATGGTATTTTTGGTCAAAAATGAACCCCAAGAGGCACAGGCAAGGCTACAACAGGCTGTAGGCTGGCTAGATAAATCAATTTCCGCCCCTCCCTGCCCAACTCACGGACACAATCGTGAGACTATAAAGGAATAACTCTCACCTGTAGCCGAGTAAAAAAATTTTTTCTCTGTGTCCTCTGTGCCTCTGTGGTTAGATAAATTACTTTAAAACCGCAGACGCGCAAAGTAAAAAAAAGAACTTTTTCGAGTCACCTCTCACCGTCGCAAAGATAATAAACGACGGCTTTCTAATTGCTTACAAAGCGTGAGTTCTGTACCTTTGCGATTCCATTCTACTTGATCAAAAATCTGATGCAGTAAAGACATACCCCGTCCACTTTCCGCTTCGTCTGGTGGTAAATAGTCATCAGGATCACTATCACCTTCGAGGGAGGGAGTGAAGCCGCTACCCTGATCTGAGATAATCCACCAATACTGATTATCTATTAATGAGAACCGAACGACGACGAATTTGCCGGGATCAAGATTATTCCCATGTTTAGCGGCATTTACTAGGGCTTCTTGGAGTCCTAGTCGCAGTTCAGATTGTAATTTTGCCGGAATATCAGTCAAGAGTAAATCTAGGATTGGACAAAGATAAAGGGTGGAGGCAAAACTAATTGTCCCCCAATAACGCCCAACTGGACGAAGAGAAATGGTAATCACAAGAGAAACCCCGTAGCTTTATATTTAGCTAGACATCAGTTTGCTTTTTTGGGCATTCTGATCAAAATTAGGTAGTCATGCTGCCTTCAAACTTGCCTCTGTAAAACTAAATTTATAAAAATGCTAGAGCATAGCAATTCAGTGGGAGAATTCATATTGCTTATTTACAATTTGCTTAAGTTAATCTGTTCATTTAGCAGATGAGTAAAAACTGCTATTTTTGAACAAGAGGAGAAAGATATTCTCGTTAACTGCTCATTTTGTAATTAACACAATTTTATTCACCTTTATTAAGAGTCTATGCAGCTTCGATTTCTTTAAAACAAAATGAGTTTCTATTTTTATGTAATTTCATTCTAGCATTATGAGTATCCACTAGACTACAAATTTCTGATTTTTATTTTTGTGAAGAATTAACTATCCTGATCATTGTCCGATAACACCAGAAAAGCGGCTGCTTCTACATGAGCCGTTTGCGGAAAAAAGTCCGCAGGTTGCACCCTTGTGAGTTTATATAGCCCATCTTCACAAAGCAATTTTAGGTCACGGGCAAGAGTAGCTACTTTACAACTGACGTAAACAATGCGAGATGGTTTCAGGTTTCTTAATGTTTTGATAACGTTAGCTTCACATCCTTTCCGGGGCGGATCAAGTAAGACCACATCTGGTACAATTTCCAAATTCTGGAGAATTTTTTCCACTGGGCCGACTTGGAAAGTCACATTATTAATTCCATTCTGTTGGGCATTAACAATTGCCTGTTCTACTGCTGTTGATTGCAATTCTAACCCGGTGACGTGCCGTGCTTGTTTGGCCAGGGGCAAAGTTAAAGTTCCTATACCACAATAGGCATCTACTAGGACTTCATGACCTTGTAAATTTAGTTCTGACTGAATCACCTCTAAAAGTGCTTCGGCTGTTTCTGTGTACACTTGGAAAAAGGTATCTGGTCCGATTTGAAAATCCAGTCCGGCGAATTTTTCTCGCAGGTAAGGAATTCCAGCTAGACAACGGGTTTCTGATCCAAATATAGCATTTGTGCGATCGCTATTGCGGTTGAGTGACACGCAGACCAATTGAGGATAACGCTGTAACCATTGCTGTGCCTGGGTTTCGATTCCTGGCAAATTCCAATCTTTGACGACCAAAGTTAGCAGCATTTCTCCTGTGCGGCGGCCAATGCGTAAACCCAAATGGCGAATTAAGCCTTTGTGTCGGGTTTCGTCATAAATTGGCCAACCCTGCTTTTGAATATCTAATTTTATTTCAGCTAATAAAGGATTTAACTGCTGGTCTTGCACAGGGCATTGATTCAAGTTAATTAATTTATGGCTACCTTTTTGATAATATCCAGCTTGGACATGACCTGTAGCGGACATACCAATAGGATAAGTAACTTTGTTGCGATAACCAAAGGATGCAGCAGCCACTAAAACTGGATCTATTGGTGGATTTACAAAACCGCCAATTCTTTCTAAAGCTTGGGTTACTTGATTTCGTTTGGCTGATAACTGGTAATCATATTTAATATGTTGCCATTGACAACCACCACATTTATCAGCGACAATACAACTTGGACGCACCCGTTGAGGCGAAGCTTGCAATAATTCCTGCACCTGTCCATGAGCATATTTTGGCTTAACATTGAATAATTTGACAAGTAGGATATCTCCTGGTACTGTATCAGGAACAAAAACCACCCGCTGTTCAAAGCGTCCCACACCATCACCCGTGTCGCTTAAATCAGTAATTTCCAGTTCGATAATTTCATCTTGTCGCCACATTGTATTAGTCATTAGTCAGTTATAAGGGAAGAGGGAACTTTTTCACAGGGAAGGGAGTTGCCAATGTAGAATTGTAAATTCATTTATCCCTATCTTCCCATACACTTCACGAATGTCCCTCTAAGTCGGTAAACTAGCAGATATAAATATTTCAGGTCATTTAGATAATCATGACTGTAATTAGCCAAGTTATTCTCCAAGCTGACGACGAACTGCGTTACCCCAGCAGTGGCGAACTCAAAAACATCAAAGCATTTTTGGAAACAGGTGTAAAGCGGACAAGAATCGCTGCTACCCTTTCAGAAAACGAGAAAAAGATCGTTCAAGAAGCTACCAAAAAACTTTGGCAAAAACGCCCTGACTTTATCTCCCCTGGTGGTAATGCTTACGGCGAAAAACAACGGGCTTTGTGTATTCGGGACTTTGGCTGGTATTTACGCCTAATTACCTACGGTGTACTTGCTGGTGACAAAGAACCCATTGAAAAAATTGGTTTGGTTGGTGTGCGGGAAATGTACAACTCTCTAGGTGTTCCTGTTCCTGGAATGGTAGAAGCTATCACTTCCCTCAAACAAGCGTCTTTGGATTTATTGAATGCAGAAGACGCTGGGGAAACCGCACCTTACTTTGATTACATCATTCAAGCGATGTCTTAAAGGTCTTTAATTCCCCACAATTGGTAGTGGCTATGGTAATATCTATCAAGTTATTAACCAGTTGTGGGGATATGTTATGATTATCATCAGTTTTTACGTTACTAATAGCAAAAAAAACGACAGACTGGTTGCAGACTGTCGGCAGTTAGTGTGTTCCCTATTAATGACTCGGCTAGAGTTCATACTATTAATTATACCAACATGGCGATTTCTATGGGAGGATCTAAATCATATATATATGTGATTTACGTCACTTAATAGGAACAACTGAAATCGAAGTTGGGTTTTTAGTCGGTAAAAACAAAGAATATCCACAATACTAATAAGCTTGATATTATTAAGATTAGCTACACCTAGCGTAGCTTCAATGAATCGAAAAGAATATAAATATTGTGAAAACTGATACTATATTCTATCAACTATTTCAAACTTTATCTAGTATCTTTTTTAACTAAATAGGTGGCCGTAAAATAACCAAAATGTGTGAAGAAAAGTAAAATCTCTCAAAACTTCTTCACTCTTGCCTCTGGCCTTGCCATAACGACAATTTTTAACGCCAACCTACTTAATTGGCAAACCATTATACAGCACTTTTCGGAGACATATTTTAGTTACAAAGATATTCAATCAATGCTGCAAAATTATGTTGAAATCTTAAAAGATAGAGTTTATGGATAAAAATTGCTGGCAACCTATCAAACTTTTATATGTAGTTGGACTTTAGCCCTTTCGACGAGTTAATTAGGAAGATTTAAACATGAAAACCCTGATTATTGATAACTACGACTCTTATACTTTTAACCTTTACCAATTGATTGCAGAAGTTAATGGAGAGTATCCCACTGTAATTTATAATGATCAAGTTATATGGGATGAACTGAAACAATGGGAATTTGATAACATCGTAATTTCACCAGGTCCTGGTCGTCCAGAAAAATCAAAAGATTTTGGTATTTGTCGTCAAATGATTGAAAATGCCCAAGTACCACTTCTAGGCGTTTGCTTGGGACATCAGGGACTAGGATTTGGCTATGGAGGAAAAGTTATTCACGCACCTGAAGTTCGGCATGGTCGGCTCAGTGAGGTTTATCATACTGCTACTGATTTGTTTGCGGGAATACCTTCTCCTTTTTCTGTGGTGCGCTACCATTCTTTGCTGGTTGCAGATGACCTACCGGACTGTTTAGAAAAAATAGCGTGGACAGAGGACAACCTGATTATGGGAATGCGCCATCGCTCTTTACCAATGTGGGGTGTGCAGTTTCATCCAGAGTCCATCTGTACTGAGTATGGACATACTTTGTTTGAGAATTTTCAAGAAATTACTCGAAAATTTGCCCAAGAGCAAGGCAAAAGCCTGAAAAAACACTATTGGACAGAAAATAACGGGAATGGGAACTTACCCACAAATTCTCCTCACAAAAAACAGCAACAGGAATTTGAACTTTGTACCCGCAAATTGAATTTGTTTACAGTGAGCGAAGCCGAACTGTGTCCCGATACAGAACAGATGTTTGTACATTTGTTTAGTAAATCAGCCAGTGCATTTTGGTTAGATAGCAGTCGGGTTGAACCTGGTCTTTCTCGCTTTTCTTTCATGGGAGATAACAGTGGTGAAAACAGTCTCCTAATCCATTATCGGACGCAAGGGCAAGAACTGACAATTACACAGTCCGATACTGTCAGTTTCAAAACAGAGGGGATTTTTGATTATCTCCAGCGGGAAATTGAACGGCGACATTGCCCATCCGAGCATTTACCTTTTGATTTCAATTGTGGGTTTGTGGGTTATTTTGGCTATGAATTAAAGGCAGAATCTGGAGGGAAATTCAATCACACATCTGCCTTACCTGATGCCATGTTTATGTTAGCAGATAGAATGATTGCAATTGATCACCAAGAGCAAACTATCTATCTGCTTTGTCTAATTCATAAAGGAAAAACAGCCTCCGCAGAAGATTGGTTTGAAGCGATCAAAAACCAAATTGACAATCTTCCTCCTCTGTCGCCTATTGTTCCTCAAAACAAAAAAACACCTGTTATTTTTAGATTGAGCAGGTCTGAAAAGACTTATCTTGATGATATTGAAAAATGTTTGCAAGAAATTCATGAAGGAGAAACTTATCAAGTTTGTTTAACAAACCAGATTCACACAGACACAACAGCAGATCCTCTGGAATTCTATCGTTCATTACGTCAGATCAATCCTGCTCCTTATGCGGCATTTTTGCGCTTTGGTGATGTGGGAATTGCCTGTTCATCTCCAGAGCGATTTCTGCAAATTGATCGCCAAGGTTGGGTGGAAACAAAACCCATCAAGGGAACTCTACCACGAGGAAAAACACCCGCAGAAGATTTTATTCTACGCGATCGCTTGCAAAATAGCGAAAAAGATCGAGCGGAGAATCTGATGATTGTGGATTTACTGAGAAATGATCTGGGACGGGTTTGTGCTGTGGGTACTGTTCATGTTCCCAAATTAATGGCTGTGGAAACCTACGCTACAGTACATCAATTGGTGACAACAATTCGTGGTCAATTACGCGCTAATATGAGTGCTGTAGACTGCATTCGTAACGCCTTTCCTGGGGGTTCTATGACGGGCGCACCTAAGATTAGAACCCTGGAAATTATTGATAAATTAGAGCAAGAAGCGCGGGGAGTTTACTCTGGGTCTATTGGCTTTTTAGGATTAAATGGTTCAGCCGATTTAAATATTGTCATTCGTACCGCTGTCCTGACCCCAGAACAAACTTCCATTGGTGTTGGCGGTGGTATTGTGGCACTTTCTGATCCCCAAATGGAGTTTCAAGAAATAATGCTGAAAGCTAAGGCATTGATTCAGGCAATGATGATCACAATAAATGGAAGCAATTATCAAAGCATTGTGGCAAGCCCTAAGTGCGAACAATTTACAACAGGGATATGTGCGTTTACGGATCTACCACCTGCTATTTGTATTCCCCTCAATAATTGGGGGGGAGTGCCAACATTGATAACTAAGATTTTACGTCAAAATCGCGCCACCCATTAACCGCTCATACCTATACTTCAACTCATCCTGCATTAATGGCCAACGCGCTAAACTTGCATCCATCTCAATCACCTTTTCCGCTGCTTGTCGTGCTAACAGCAAAATGTCCTCATCTTCCACCAAACTAGCTAAAGTAAAATCCGCTACACCTGATTGGCGAGTTCCCATCACTTCTCCAGGACCGCGAAACCGCATATCCATTTCCGAGATAAAAAAACCATCTTGGGACTGTTCCAACACCTTCAAGCGTTGTTGAGCATCAGGACTTCTAGAACTACTCATTAATAAACAATAAGATTGCGCTGCACCCCGTCCTACACGCCCCCGTAATTGGTGCAATTGTGATAAACCAAATCTTTCCGCGTGTTCAATCAGCATCACAGTGGCATTAGGAACATCCACTCCCACCTCAATCACAGTGGTAGAAACGATAATTTGAGTTTCATTATCGCGGAATTTGTGAATTGCTGCTTCTTTTTCGGCTGAAGTCATGCGTCCATGCAATAACCCAATTTGAAAATCAGGAAAAACACTTTCTTGTAACTTTTGATGTTCATCTACAGCCGAACGTAAATCTAATTTTTCCGATTCTTCTACCAAAGGCAAAACTATATAAACTTGTCTACCTTGGGCAACTTCTCGACGGATTAAATCGTAAGCCTGGGGACGTTGTTGACCACTTAACATTGTGGTTTTAATTTGTTGTCTTCCCGGTGGTAATTCATCAATTTGACTAACATCTAAATCCCCATGTACAGTTAATGCCAAAGTCCGAGGAATGGGCGTAGCTGTCATGGTTAAAACATGAGGTTGTTCGCCTTTTTGCTGTAACTTTGCCCGTTGTTGTACCCCAAAACGATGCTGTTCATCTATTACTACTAAGCCCAAACGTTGAAAATTAACTTTATCTTGAATTAAGGCATGAGTCCCGACTAATAAAGGTAGCTCACCTGTTTCTAACTGAGAATGAATTTCTCTCCTTTTGGCTATTTTTGTCGAACCTGTTAATAATTCAACAGGCAAATGTAGTAAGTTAAACCAACTAACTAACTTACGATAATGCTGTTCTGCTAATACTTCCGTGGGAGCCATTAACGCCGCTTGATAACCTGATTGAATTGCTGCCAAAATAGCAATAACAGCAACCACAGTTTTCCCTGAACCAACATCACCCTGAACTAAGCGATTCATGGCTACAGGTTTTTGTAAATCGGTGAGAATTTCATTAACAACTCGTTGTTGTGCGCCGGTCAGTTGAAAAGGGAGAATTTCGTTAAATTCTTCTAATAATTTACCTGTGGGTGCAAGTATGGCACTAGTTTGAATTTCTCGCGCTTTTTTTTGCCGTTGCAATAAGCCCAGTTGCAAGTAGAAAAATTCATCAAATACTAACCGACGACGAGCGATTTTTAAGGAGTCACTATCTTTAGGAAAATGAATATTAGGAATTGCATCTTTCAATTCCATCAAAGCATATTTTTCCCGTAAACCTTTAGGTAAAGGATCTTTTAAATTCACTGCTGCTGTTAAAGCGATCATCATTGCCTGTCTGACTGTATTAGCCATTACTCCTTCAGTCAGGGCGTAAATGGGAACAACTCGCCCAATAGTGAGAGAATCAATGGTATCTCCTGGATTTGCCAAAACTTCCAATTCTGGGTTATCCAAAGTTAAACCATATTTACCACCTTTTACTAATCCACAAGCTGCTAACATACTACCTACAGGATATAGGCGTTTTAAACTTTCTTGCCAACCACGACTACTAAAACGCGCACCTGCATAAAAACGGGTAACTTTAATTTGTCCAGTATTATCTTTGAGGATTAATTCTAAAATTGATAATTTCTTATTTTTAGGACTGGTGAAAAAATTAAACCGTTTTACCGTCGCTATGATAGTTACTGTTTCTCCTCCTTCTAACTCACTAATATTTACTTGACGGGCATAATCAATATGATCACGAGGATAATAAAATAGTAAATCACGGACTGTATATAAATTTAATCGCCCTAAATTCTCGGATTTTCTGATGCCAATTTCTGGTAAATCTCTCAGTTGTTTATCCAGTGTTGGTGCTAGTCTTTTACTAACTTCGGCAACAATTGGAGTTGTGGGATGTTGATTTTTAGATTCGTAATTTATTTGAGGTTCTCCTGTTTCTAGCTCTTGTTGAAGTTGATTTAGATATCTTCTAACTTCTGCTACTAAATGTTGTCTTTCTGGTAATGTTAAATTTGGATAATTGGCAAATTGCATTCCTACTTCATGCCAGCGGAGTCTTTCCTTTGGTGGTAAAGCAGTTGGGAAATTACCAAAAGTCAAACAAAGAAATTCACTAAAGCGATATTGCTTACCTACTAAATCTATAAAGCCTTTTTCTGCCTCAAATGCTAAAGCTTTATGTAATCTTATCCAATCGAGCATTTCATTAGTCATTGGTTAATTGTCAGTTTTCAGTTGTTAGTTGTCAGTAGGGGCGAAGCATTTGGAAGATAAATTATCGGTCATTGCCAAAAATAGTTCTCCAAATGCTTCGCCCGTACAGTTGTTAGTTGTCAGTAGGGGCGAAGCATTTGGAAGATAAATTATCGGTCATTGCCAAAAATAGTTCTCCAAATGCTTCGCCCGTACAGTTGTTAGTTGTCAGTAGGGGCGAAGCATTTGGAAGATAAATTATCGGTCATTGCCAAAAATAGTTCTCCAAATGCTTCGCCCGTACAGTTGTCAGTTGTCAAGGGAGTATGTAGTTTTAATAGATATATATTTTCAATAACCTATACAGGTTCTAATTTTTAATTTTGCATTTTTCATTCCGCCCTGCGGTACTAATCCTCAAACCAACTAGCACGCCAAGCGGCTTCAGCTTCAGCAATTTTAAGTTCTCGTTGTCTTTTTTGATATTCTCGTCCGAGTTTATTCAATTGCATTAAAATATTACGAATTGCCTTGCGTTCTGACAATAGTGTTGCTTCAGCAAATTCTATTTCTCCTAGTCGTAAGTGAATAGCCATAATCTGAGTGAGGCTAGAATCTTCGGAATCTTCCTCATTACGAATTTCTATGACTAAGTTTAATAAATTGGGAGGGCTGGGTATCATATTACTAGAAGCTTCTGAAGCAGCAGCAGCAGCGGTGGCAGCGACTAAAATCGGTTCTGGTAGTTTTTTGGGTAAAACCCCTGTTTTTTGGATGAAGATATTAGCTGATTGGGAGACTTTTTTTAAAGTTTCTTGAATCTCTTCTTCTAAATTTTGTTGCCATTCAACTAGTTCTATGGGGTTAGAAGGATCTAATGCTTGAGGTTGTTGTTCGTTTTCTTCGTTTTCTTCGTTTTCTTCTTCCTCCTCAATTTCTACAACTGCTTCTGTTTGGGTAACTTCTGGAGGTTGAATATAACTAATTAATTCTTTAGCGGCTTGTTGACTTAATTTACGAAGGCTTTGTTGTAATTTTTGCCGTTGATTTAGTGATAAGTTCAGAAATTCATCAGGATATCCTTGGGTACACAGGTAATAACTAGCCAAAATCAATTGTTTTTGTAAGGCTGATCCCAAGGTATTTATATATTTAGTATAGGCTAAATTGAGTTCGTGAGCGATCGCACTAATCGCCTCTTTTAATTCAGTAATGTCTTTTTCTATCCGTTCAATTGCTCTTGCCATAACTTTAAGCTAATTAGTTGTCGGTTGTCAGTTGTCAGTTGTCAGTTGTCGGTAGGGGCGAAGCATTTGGAAGATAAATTATCGGTCATTGCCAAAAATAGTTCTCCAAATGCTTCGCCCGTACAGTTGTCAGTTGTCGGTTGTCGGTTGTCAGTAGGGGCGAAGCATTTGGAAGATAAATTATCGGTCATTGCCAAAAATAGTTCTCCAAATGCTTCGCCCGTACAGTTGTCAGTTGTCAGTTGTTAGTTGCTTTCTGTAGTACAAATATACGGATTTTAAATAAATAATCATCATTTAAATAAAATACAGGCCACGCAGAACGCGCTGGCCTGTAAATGGGAATAGTTATTAGTCAAAAATAAAAGTCCATAATCAACAACCAATTATTAAGTATATATTCTTAACAACTGACCACTGACAACTGACCACTGACTAAAAACAAAATTACTTAGCACCCATTTGGGCAGCAACTTCATCAGCAAAGCTCATTTCGTTCTTTTCAATGCCTTCACCTAGCACATAACGCACAAAGCGACTAACTTGAATTTCTTCGCCAACTTTGGATTTTACTTGTTTCACCAATTCTTCTACCGAAATACTTTGATCACGGATATAAGGTTGATCTAGTAAAGTCATTTCTTTGAGGCGCTTATCAATTCTACCTTGAACAATCTTTTCTTTGATGTTCTCTGGTTTATTGCCTAAGTCGTCCTTACCCATTTCGATGCCTTTTTCTTTAGTGACAATTTCGGCAGGGATTTGGTCTACGCTAACGTATTCAACGTTAGGACAAGCGGCAACTTGCATTGCTGCATTTTTAGCCAAACTTTGGAACTCTTCATTAGCAGCGGCTGAAGCACTTTGAGCGGTCAATTCCAATAATACACCAACACGACCACCAGTATGAATATAGCTATCTGCTATTCCTGGTGTATCAGTGGTGAGAGAGAAATTCACAAAGCGCCGAACTTGAATATTTTCACCAAGAGTTGCAATTGTTTCTTTGATGAATTCATCAACAGTGACACTGGACTTTTCAAGATAGGGTTGAGCCAATAAAGACTCTACACTATCAGTGGTTGCAGCTTGTTGTGCCAAGTTCTTAACCAAGGCTTTAAAAGCTTCATTGCGGGCAACAAAGTCAGTTTGGCAGTTGACCTCTATGAGTACACCTATATGTCCATCAGCTTGAATATAGGTGTCTACTAGACCTTCTGCGGCGATGCGAGCGCTTCCTTTGTCAGCTTTAGCAATACCTTTTTGCCGTAGCCAGGTTATGGATTCTTCGACATCGCCATTATTTTCCTTCAGTGCCTTTTTGCAGTCCATCATGCCAGCACCGGTTTTTTGGCGTAGCTCTTGGACGAGTTTCGCAGATATTTCCGCCATATTGCCTCAATTCTTAACTTGACAGATACAAATATTATTCAAGATTATCAGACGATCAGGACTCATTTGAAAATCATTTAAGAGACTTCCAATCAAAAAAAATATCCCAATCTGTAGTATGGATGTAGGGGTAAAGCAGTCCCTTGAAGCCGGGGAATAAATTCCCTGTCTAAAAGCTAAAGTCGGTTAAAACCGACTATTTTAGCGTAAATAGGATAATTATTGATTTTGAGTTAACCAGAGTGCGTTTTAACGCACTTTAGTTTTTAGACCGGAACTTAAGTTCTGGGCGGGAATGTTGCAGCCAAACAAATAAGTTATCCCTAGCCTAAGTTGACACCAATGAGAGCTGCTAAACCCCTACTTGTTTGCCAGACTACTTATGCTTCGCCTTCAGATTCAGTGCTATCACTTTCATCATATTCATAATCTTCGTCAGCATAATCATCGTAATCTTCTTCTGCTTCTAGTTGACCGTGACGGCCTTCGTAGATAGCATCTGCTAATTTACCAACAATTAGCTTAATGGATCTGATTGCGTCGTCGTTGGCTGGGATAGGAATATCCACAACGTCTGGATCACAATTTGTATCCAACATGGAAACAATGGGAATACCTAATTTTTCGCATTCTTGAACTGCGTTATATTCCCGCTTCTGGTCAACAATAACCACGATATCGGGAACTTTCCTCATGTTTTTAATGCCGCCCAAGTATTTTTGTAGCTTCGTCATTTCCCGACGCAGCATAGAGGCTTCTTTCTTTGGCAATAAATCCAGTGCGCCGGTTTCTTCTCTCCGCTCTAAATCTTTGAGACGCTCGGCTCTGGTTTTAATCGTTGCCCAGTTGGTGAGCATTCCACCCAACCAACGTTGGTTAATGTAGTGAGAACCACAACGGAGGGCTTCTTGGGCAATAATTCCGGCTGCTTGGCGCTTAGTGCCAACAAACAGGAATTTTTTACCTTGCTCTGATTGGGTCCGCATATAATTATACGCGTTATCCATCAACTGGGCTGTTTGTACCAAGTCAATGATATGTACACCATTTCGTGAGGTGTAGATATAAGGAGCCATTTTAGGGTTCCAACGTCTGGTCTGGTGACCAAAGTGAACACCTGACTCCATCATTTGAGCCAAGGAAACTACTGGCATATTTTGTTACTCCTATTCGGGTTAAACCTCCATCTAGGTGCATTTCTCAATTTAAGAAACACCCGAATTCCCAGATGTGCGGATTTTAGACAACTGTACTAGGGTAACACAAATATATTGAATTTTGTGGTGAACTGGGATTTTTTATTTTCAGTATCATTATTTTAAGGATACTGAAAGAGCTAAAAATCATGCTAATTTAGTAATATAGTTAACATTTGATTACGATAAAAAACTATATGAATACGATTTTAATTATTGAAGATGAAGTTCAAATCAGAAACAATCTTAGGCAGATATTGCACTTATCAGATTTTGATACATTAGTTGCAGAAAATGGGTTACAGGGTTTAGAGTTGGCTAAAGATAAACATCCTGATTTGATAATTTGCGATTTAATGATGCCTGAGTTAGATGGCTATGGTGTATTAACTCAACTGCGTCAGCATAGTGATACTGCAACAATTCCTATAATTTTCTTAACTGCTAAATCAGAGTGGTCAGATTTACGTAAAGGGATGGAACTTGGTGCTGATGATTATTTAACAAAGCCTTTTAATTCTAATCAATTATTGCAAGCGATCGCTACCAGACTGAATAAACAAGCAATATTTGAGCAAAAAACTCAGGAAAAATTGGATAATTTACGCAGTTGTATTACTAATTCACTACCCCATGAAATTAATACTCCTCTCAATCATATTATAGGAATATCAGAATTATTGATGGCAAACTATGGAGAATTTGACCAGGCAGAAATATTAGAAATGCTACAACATATTCATAAAGCTGGTCAACGCTTGCATAGATTAACTGTGAATTTTATCATGTATGCAGACCTGGAGTTATTAGCATCTAACCCGGAAAAAGTAGCAGCACTGAGAAATAATGGAGTTAAAACTTTTGTCACATCAATAGTTGAAAGTGTAGCTTTAAAAATTGCCAAAAAAGCTGGGAGAGAAGCTGATTTAACGATTGAAATCTCAGATGGTATGGCGCAAATATCTCCTGCAAAAATAGCTAAAATTACTGAAGAAATAATTGCGAATGCCTTTAAATTTTCTCCGCCTAATACACCAGTGAAGATTGTCGGAAATAGTCATAATAATGCCTTTCATTTGTCTGTAATTGACTATGGACGTGGTATGACTCAGGAGCAAATTAATAATGTTGGGGCTTATGTCCAATTTGAACGTAAAATGTATGAACAACAAGGTTCTGGTTTAGGATTATTAATTGCTAAAAGATTGGTAGAACTACATGGAGGAGAGTTTTCCATTGAGAGTATCTATGGGGCGCAAACTATTATGAGAATTGTGCTTCCTCAGCCGAAATTTTAAGAAATTTTGGTCATAGACTTGACTAGAAAAGCAAGAGAGAACATTGAGAATATATTCAAAGCTATATCGAACATTTTGGGAAGGGAACAGGGAACAGAAGAAGATGTCAGGGTTTTCGGCATTTTCCCTATAATGGAAATTGTGGATTTGTGGAGATATAGAAAAAAATGACTAAGCTACGGGTGGGTTTACTGTTTGGTGGACGTTCTGGAGAACATGAAGTTTCAATAATTTCGGCACGGGCGATCGCTCAAGCCCTCAGTTTAGAGGAAAATGCTAATAAATACGAAATTTTGGCTTTTTATATCCAAAAAGATGGTGTTTGGCAAGCAGGAGAAGTTGCACAACAAGTTTTAACATCTGGTGTTCCCCAAGAAATCCCCTCCATAACCCCTAATTTATGGCAATTCCCGCCCGAAACTGCCCAAGTTGAGCTTTGGTTTCCCGTTCTTCACGGTCCCAATGGCGAAGATGGTACAATTCAAGGTTTATTGACTTTAACCCAAGTTCCCTTTGTTGGGTCTGGGGTATTGGGTTCAGCAATGGGAATGGATAAAATTGCCATGAAAATGGCCTTTGCCCAAGCGGGACTACCTCAAGTAAAATATAAAGCTGTGACGAGGGCGCAAGTTTGGTCAAATGCTTGTGTATTTCCCAAATTGTGTGATGAAATTGAAGTTGCATTAGGCTATCCCTGTTTTGTCAAACCTGCTAATCTAGGTTCATCGGTAGGAATTGCTAAAGTGCGATCGCGTCAAGAATTAGAAACAGCTTTAGATAATGCAGCCACCCATGACAGACGGATTATTGTCGAAGCTGGAGTTGTGGCCAGGGAAGTGGAATGTGCAGTTTTAGGTAACGACAACCCCAGAGTTTCCGTCATTGGTGAAATTACCTTTGAGAGTGATTTTTACGATTACGAAACTAAATATACCCCAGGGAAAGCCGATTTATTCATTCCTGCAAACTTACCAGAGGTGGTAGCACAACAAATTCAAGATATGGCTTTACAAGCTTTTGCGGCTGTTGATGCGGCTGGGTTATCCAGAGTAGACTTTTTTTATGTGGAAGCTACGGGAGAAATTTTCATCAACGAAATTAATACTTTTCCAGGTTTTACCTCTACAAGTATGTATCCCCAACTCTGGGCTAATACGGATATACCCTTTGCCAAATTAGTAGATCAGTTAATTCTACTAGCAATTTCAAGACATTCTCCAATTAATTAAGGGGATTAGGGAGAGAAGATAGCGGATTAGGTAAAGGGGGAAAATAAATATTTTCCTCTTGTCTAAACAATGATTTGCGTGATTGATGTGATTAACGTGATGGATAATGAGCAAGAGGTTAAAAAAAATAAAGATCCTAGAAAAATTCTCGTCAATCTAGTGAGAAAGTACCCTGGGATCTGGTTCTTGAGTTTGTTCCTAATTCCTATAGGAGTTGCAATTTTTGCATATCATCAACTGAGTTATATTAGCTATGTACCACAAAAAGAACAAAAAGAAACCGCACTTATCCCTGTACAATCAACCATTTCCACATTTTCCGATCCGAGTAATCCTCTACCTTTATGGTTGATAATTGCAGTTATCTTCTGCTGTTCTAGTGGTTCTTTTGTAATTTTCTACCTACTGCAAAACTCAAGAGAAGGCACAAAAGCTATTCAACGCACTCGCAATAGTCAAAAATTGTCCTCGCAGAAACGTCATAAATCCCCAAATTTTCCATCTGACAGCAAAAATTTGCTCATAATTTCGCCACCAGAGAAAATCTATCCCCTCAATACCAATGCGGAATTTGTCAGAGACAGACAAGATTCACGATTCCTCTAGAAACTTGTAAACACAAGATTTTTAAGAAAGTGCCAACTTGGCAACCAAGTTTTAATTACCTAAGTTACATTGATGCAAGATAAACAAATTCAATATTGTGGCTATTAGAGGCTACTACATATTGATTTTTTTCATGCAGTACCAGAGTTTATGCTAACATTTTTCAAGCATAAATAACAATGATTTACAAATAATTGATTGACCATTGATGGAGTCGAAAATAATAACAATAATCAGGTTTGACATTTGCTGCAATGGGAATATTAACCGCATATAGATACTGTTTTTGCTACATTACCCCCCCAATGACTTGACAGTATTTGTATATATTTCTAAACGCTACAGCAGTAAATGTAGAGTGGGAGATTTCAGGCTTTTGGTATGCCTCCTCCCACTCTCTTTTTATTTTGTGTAGGGGTGAAGCATTCGCACGAGAAAAATATGGAACAAACAGATAAACTATATTGGCGAATGCTTCACCCTTCCCACGAGAAAAATATGGAACAAACAGATAAACTATATTGGTGAATGCTTCACCCTTCCCACGAGAAAAATATGGAACAAACAGATAAACTATATTGGCGAATGCTTCACCCTTTCCACGAGAAAAATATGGAGCAAACAGATAAACTATATTGGCGAATGCTTCACCCTTTCCACGAGAAAAATATGGAACAAACAGATAAACTATATTGGCGAATGCTTCACCCTTTCCCATAAAAATGACAAAGAAATCCATCTATTAAATTTATGCCCTACAATTCCAATATTCACCACCGTCGTTCCATCCGATTAAAAGGATACGACTATACTCAACAGGGAGCATATTTTGTCACCATTTGCACCCATCAACGTAATTGTTTATTTGGTGAAATTGTAGATGGTGAAATAAAATTAAATACAAATGGCGAGATAGCAAGGGGTTCTTGGTTATCTATTCCTCGATATTTTAAAAATGTCGAGTTAGATGAATTTGTGATCATGCCCAATCATTTACATGGGATTATTATCATTGATAGTTCTGAGGTGGTGGGCGAAGCATTGGCAAATCAAGATTTTTCACAATTGTTTTCTGAGGTGGTGGGCGAAGCATTGGCAAATCAAGATTTTTCACAATTGTTTTCTGAGGTGGCGGGCGAAGCATTGGCAGATCAAGATTTTTCACAATCGTTTTCTGAGGTGGCGGGCGAAGCATTGGCAAATCAAGATTTTTCACAACAACAAAATTTATCAAGCCAATGCTTCGCCCCTACAGTCTATACGGGTGAAACAGTTAAAATTAATGGGACAAAACCACAATCTTTGGCGGCAATAACTCAAAATTATAAATCAGTTTCTACACGCCAAATTAATCGGATGAATAAAGCTAAAGGAAATGTAATTTGGCAGCGTAATTATTATGAACATATTATCCGCAATGAAGAAGCATTAAATAATATTCGTGAATACATTGTCAACAATCCGATAAATTGGGTAAAAGATCAGGAAAATCCTGCTAATTTTCAGACAATGCAATTATTATCTAATAAAAATCCAATCAGATTTATTTAAAAGAAATTGGTATCTTTTAAAAACTCCAAAATTGCGGCATTCACAACAGTAGAAGAACCAGTTGAGGCATCATGATAGCAATTTTGCAAAATTTGTAACCGAGAATTGGGAAGATGTTGATGTAGTTTTTCCCCATGACTAGCAGGAAACCAACTATCTTGATCTCCCCATAATACCAAAGTTGGACATTCAATATTTTTGAGATTTTTTTGAATATTACTCAACATACTTGGCTGATTTGTTCGCAAACTCTCAATTTCTTGAGCAGCAATTTGTAAATCTTCCGCAACTTTTACCAAAGTTCCCGGAATTTCAATAAATGGGTAAGTAATCCAGTAAATATCTTCCTCTGTTAACAGGGAAGGATCATACAATACCTTCCGTCTTTCTGTTCCCATAACTTCTCTGACTAAAGGTGCAAACCAATATGCGAGACGTAAATTATCAACTGCATGGATAATCTCTATTGGTGTTTGTGCCAGTAAACCCATAGACCAATGAGGTAAGCTTTCTGTAAAAATAGGGGCATTAATTACTACTAAACGTCCGATTAAATCAGGATTTTTACCAGCTAATCCTAAAGAAATTAATGCTCCTATAGATTCTGCTACTATTATGGGTGGTTCATCACATAAAGCTTGAATAATGCGTTTTAATTCAATAATTTGATGTCCATTTTCTTCTCGACGAGATACAGGCTTTTCGGAAAAACCAAAACCTTTAAAATCACAGCAAATTACCCGAAAATGTTGAGATAATGGTTCAATACTATGTCGCCAATTATAACTCCAACTGCCTAAACCATGTAATAGAATTAGCGGTTTACCTCGACCTTTTTCACCATAAGCTATTTGAATTGGATAACCTTGAGCATCAGGAATAACGAGATATTGCCGTCCTTGAGGAAAATTATCTTGCCACCAATCTTTCATAATTTTCTAGGATAATTTAATTACCAGTGAAGACTTGCCATAATATTCTTAGTAATATCACAGGGATGGATATTAAGACAATAGCCAGTAGAAATAAACCCACAGTAAAAATGAGGATAAATGATTTATCTGCTTTTTGATTTTGCTGAGGAGATTTTAAAGATTCTTCCAATAAAATAATATTGTAATTATTAGCTTTCCACGCAAAATCAAACAAGTCTCCTAACATGGGAATAGCCCCAACTAAGGAATCAACAATTACATTCATTACCATCCTGCCTAATGTGGCTGTAGGTACGCCTAATTGTGCAGCTTCAATGATAATATAAAAGGAAAGTATGAGTCCTAAAGCATCACCTCCTATGGGAAGTAATCCAATAATAGGATCTAAACCAATTCCTACTTGTGTTCCGGGAACGGTAATTATATTATCTAATACCTTACTAAATTGACGTAGACGCTTTAATCTAGGTGCATAAGCATCAGGTGTAATTGAAAACTGTTCGGAAGAATTAGGCATTATTAATAATTTTCGATGACTTGATGATCAACTTTTCTATTATCTCATTTATCTAACTAAAATTTTTTTATATTTGCTTGATAAAATTGTAGCTAGATTAACTATTCTTTGATAATTGTCGAATCGGTTTATGTTATCAGTATTTTTGCTTAATTAATGTTTAGAAAAATGTCTAATTAAGTACCATAATACAGCTATATTAACTATAGACGAGCCAATAGTAGCATAACCGAGTCCGCTTTTCTCATGTTGTTTGGTGAGAATATCCCCCAGTGTTGCCCCAAATGGTCAAGTCAGAACAAATGCCACCCAAAACAAGATAACTTGGGAAATTTAAGTATAATAATGCGCTGCCAATACGAAAGCAAGTAAACTAGCAATTAAAACATATCCGCAGGATCAGCAGATTGGAGTTTATTAGTAGCAATTACTCCGGAAATAGCACACATAATTATAGTTAATAATAGCACTTGTAAACCACGAATTATGGTCATATACATGGGCAAATTTGTCGCTGTTCGGGTTAGCTGATAAAGTCCTAAAGATACGGCTACCCCTGGGAAAAATCCCAAAGCTGCTAAAATTAAAGCTTCTTCAAAAATAATAGTTAGTAAATAAAAATGACGATATCCGATGGCTTTAAAAGTTGCATATTCTCGCAAATGGGCGTTAACATCTGTGGAAAGAACTTGATAAACAATAATTACTCCAACCACAAATCCCATTGATACACCGAGATTAAAAATAAACCCAATGGGAGAATTGCTACTCCAAAAGTTATTTTCAAATTCAATAAATTCCTGATGAGTGAGAACCTTAATATCATCTTTCAAATAAGCCTTTAATTGGGCAACAACTTGGTCAGTTTTATAACCTGGCTTGATTTTAACTAAACCGATGTTCACACTACTTGTAGGCTGCCTGGCAAAGATTTGGGAGAAGTTATTTGCACTGGTAATTAAACTACCGTCAGCGGCAAAGGAAGCACCAAGTTTAAATAAACCACCAATAGTAATTGTGCTACCATTAATTTCAGTTGTGACAGTTTTACCTTCTTGAATTTTCTTTATTGCTTGTTGATATTCTCCTCTGGCTGCCCGATCAAATAAAACTGTATTTGGTAATTTAATCTTCTGTAATTGTTGATTAATTTCTGGTAAATCAAAAGCTGGTTGATCTGGATTTATCCCAATAATTAAAACTCCGGTTTCCAAATGTGTTTGGGGATTCTTCCAAATAATATGATTGCAATACATAGCTTCAGCCGATTTCACCCCCGGTATATCCATTGCTTGATAAAGTCGTCTCCGGGAAAAAATAGACATACTTTGTAAACTACGGGCTTGGGGACTAATGAGAATAATATCAGCTTGTAAACTGCGATGTAATCTAGTATTGCTGTCATATAAAGCAGTTTGAAAGCCTGACTGCATAAACATAAGAATATCAGCGAAAGCAATACCTGATATTGCTACGAATAAACGACTTTTTTCATGAGTAAGTTGCAACCAACCCAAAGGAGTTCGTCGTCGAAATTGTTGAAAAATACTAATCATAGGAATGATAATTGACAACTAACAACTAACAACTGTACGGGCGAAGCATTTGGAGAACTATTTTTGGCAATGACCGATAATTTATCTTCCAAATGCTTCGCCCCTACTGACAACTGACAACTGACTAAAGACTAATAATTACCTTAACTTGCATATTAGTAAATTTAGCTGCTTGCTGACTGGAAGCTGTATTTAGTCGGATATGAACCTTGACTATTCTGTTATCAATATTGCTAGAAGGATCTGTATTAGTGAGATTTTGCTTGCTTACATGTAAACCGATTCTTTCTACTTTTCCTTGCAATTCTTGAGGAAAAATATCACCAACTATTCGCACCTGTTTACCTTGAAGAATTTTGGTAATATCACTTTCGTAAACTTCAGCAACTACATACATTTGACTGGTTTTACCAATGTCAGCAATGCCATTATTAGTAATCAATTCTCCTGGGTGGGTATGGATTTCAAATACTTGTCCATTTTGAGGAGATTTTACATAAGCTTTCTGGAGATTAATAGTAGCTTTTTTCACTAATACTTCTGCCCGATTTAATTCGGCTATTGCAGCTTCTACATCTACTTTCCTAACTTCAGAAATCTGATCTAGTGTTGCTGAAGCTTCCTTTTTTCGTTGTTGGCTACTTAATTCCAGTTTTTTTAATTGTGATTGTGCCGCTTCAAGACTTTTTTTAGCCGTTTCTACATTCAAGCTTTTACTATCTCTTTGAGACGCAGAAATTGCCCCTTCTGTATATAATTCTTGATAACGTTTATTTTCAGATTCAGCATTGAGTAATTCTGCCTGGAATTTTTCTATAGTTGCTTTTTGAGTATCAATATCACCTTGACTTTCTACAGCTAATCTGTCAATTATCGCTTTTTGAGCCGTAATTTCTCCTTGTTTAACACCTGCTTGAATTTGAGCTATTTTAGATTGAATTATCCTCACTTCTGCTTGCGCTTGGGTTAATTCTGCTTGCAAGCGATCGCTATTATCTAAAATAGCAATTGCCTGTCCTACTTTGACCATATCTCCCTCCTGAATTAATATCTTTTCGACTCGACTTCCTTCTCCAGATACAGGTGCTGATAATTTAATTACTTCCCCCTCTGGTTCAATTCTACCTAGGGCTGTGACTGTTTTTATCTCTGGTATTGCGATCGCAGCAGTTGCTAATTTTTGATTATCTATATCCCGAAATTTTAGGACAATAAAAACACTAATACTAGCCACAGATAAAGATGCCAGCATAGCAATAGCTATAGCTAATCGGAGAATAGACTGAGAAGATAATGAACCTTGTAGCTTGTGGTTTTGCACAACTGCATACCTTTTCAGTGCTGTTTCAAAATTAGTTAATGAAAAATATGAGGTAGAAAACGTAATCCTGGAAAACCTAAAAATGTAGATCTAGACAAAATCGGTTTAGTCAATTTATTGCATTACAGATGACAAATCAATTCTAGATTTTTGACAGAAACGAACATTTAGAGATGATATGCCAGAATAGAAAGTCAGATGGTTAACCAATGACAGTTTTAATAAAAATAAGTAGGTTAGCATTGAAAATCGTCGTTATGGCACTAGGCAAGAGGCAAGAGTGAAGAGGGTTTGGGCGATTTTACTTTTCGTTACATATTACGGTTTTTTGCCGTTCACCTACTTAGCACGAATATAATTAATAACGAGGCTAATGACAATAATATTAAATTATTAAGAAAAATCGAAATTTATACTTAGTTATTGTCGGAAAACTTTGTTAAATATTTCCCAAAATTATCAGAGGTAAGCTGTAGTGCATTTAATTTTTATAACTCTAGTAGGGGTAATTCATGAATTATCCCTACTAAATTAGGGTTATCAAATTTAGCTGCGTAACAGCTTAAAAGGGAAAAGAGAACAGGAAAGAAATTTATCTTTACTTTTGCCTCTTGCCTCTTACCTATTTACAAACTAGATAGCACCTCTTTAGCAGCAGCTAATGTCTGTTCAATATCTTCGGAAGTATGTGCTAAAGAAGTAAAACCAGCTTCAAATTGAGATGGGGCTAGGTAAATACCATGCTCTAACATTCCGCGATGGAAACGACCAAATTTAGCTGTATCAGCCTTTTTGGCATCTTCATAGTTATGCACAGGTCCAGCGGTAAAGAATAGCCCAAACATGGCACTAATATGACCACCACAGGCAGCATGACCCGTATCTGCACAGATTTTTAGCAATCCATCAGCTAACTGTTTGGTAATTTTTTCTAAATACTCATAAGTACCGGGTTTGCTGAGTAGTTCCAGGGTTTTAATTCCTGCTGTCATGGCTAAAGGATTACCGGAAAGAGTTCCAGCTTGATAAACTGGGCCTGCGGGGGCAACCATTGACATAATCTCACGACGACCACCGTAAGCACCAACGGGTAAACCACCACCAATGACTTTACCCATTGTAGTTAAGTCGGGGGTAACACCAAATTTAGCTTGTGCGCCACCGTAGGCAATGCGGAAGCCTGTCATGACTTCATCAAATACTAATAATGCCCCATATTCTTGAGTAAGTTCCCGTAGTCCTTCTAGGAAACCAGCATCAGGGGTAATAAAACCAGCGTTACCAACTACGGGTTCAAGAATGACTCCGGCGATTTCGTGGGGGTTTTGTTCAAATAAGGCTTTTACGGCTTCCAAATCATTGAAAGGCGCGGTTAAGGTGTTGGCTGTGACGGATTTTGGTACTCCTGGGGAGTCAGGTAAACCCAGGGTAGCAACACCAGAACCGGCTTTGACCAGGAACATATCTGCGTGTCCGTGATAGCAGCCTTCAAATTTGATCAATTTTTCTCGATTTGTAAAGGCTCGCATCAGGCGTAATACCGCCATACAAGCTTCTGTGCCAGAGTTAACGAATCTGACCATTTCGACGCTAGGAACGGCATCAATGACCATTTCGGCTAAAACGTTTTCGAGAGCGCAGGGAGCGCCAAAACTTGTGCCTTTATCTAGGGCTGCGTGTAGTGCGGATATGACTTCTGGATGAGCATGACCACAAATAGCGGGGCCCCAAGTCCCAACATAGTCAATGTATTTGTTGCCGTCTACATCCCAAATATAAGCGCCATTCACACGATCAAATACGATGGGTTGTCCACCGACGGATTTAAAAGCGCGAACGGGAGAACTGACTCCTCCGGGCATCAGGTTTTGAGCAGCAGCAAAGATTTCTTGTGATTTTGTGGTTTTAATGGTGGTGTTTACCAAGGGTATCTCCTCTGAGGTGGTGATTAAAATTGAGCTTCTATCTTAGGATAGGGTGAAAAGTTGCTTGTGAATTTCTCTGGTATGGGATTAGCTGAAAATGGTATCTTGAGTCAAAGAATTATTGTAAATTAACTGGTATGTCTTCTTCTGAACTGAAATCGCTTTCATCTGCTATCCCTGTGGACAAAATTCGCTACGATGACAAGGGTTTAGTGCCGGCAATTATCCAAGATTATTTGGATGGAACTGTGTTAATGATGGCTTGGATGAATCGGGAATCGTTGCAAAGGACTTTGGACACTGGGGAAACTTGGTTTTGGAGTCGTTCCCGGCAGGAATTTTGGCACAAGGGCGCGACTTCTGGACATATTCAGAAGGTACAAACTATTCGTTATGACTGTGATAGTGATGCTCTGTTAATCGGGGTGGAGCAGTTGGGTGATGTAGCTTGTCATACTGGAGAACGTAGTTGTTTTCACCAGGTTGATGGCACGGTGACACCACCACCAGGGGATAGTTTATCACAATTGTTTGCGGTAATTTGCGATCGCCGCGATCATCCTAATGAAGATTCCTATACCTGCAAGTTATTGGCTGGTGGTGATAATAAGATCTTGAAAAAGATTGGTGAGGAAAGCGCGGAGGTAGTCATGGCCTGCAAGGATGATGATGCCGATGGAATTGCTGGTGAAGTTGCAGATTTGTTTTATCATACTCTTGTAGCCTTAGCGCATCATCAGGTTGATTTAAAAGCAGTTTATCGGAAGTTGCAAGAAAGAAGGAAATAGGCTAATTTATGAATAATTGTCTGATAGCGTAGCGTGGTGCAAGCCATATCAGGATAACCAGGATTTGAGGATTTAGAGGATTGATGGTTAACATTTTTACTGTCTGAATCAGGATAACCAGGATTTGAGGATGTACAGGATGATGATGAAAATTGTAGGTTGGGTAGAATGAAATGAAACCCAACATTATATTAATTGTCACAAATCAGGATAACCAGGATTTGAGGATGTACAGGATGATGATGAAAATTGTAGGTAGTAAAATCACAATTTTATGATTTCAACAATGACAGACAAATAAACATCCTGAAAATCCTTTAATCCTGGATATCCTGATTCTGACAAATAAATTATAAAATTCACCAACAATTAAACAATCAAAATCCTGAAAATCCTTTAATCCTGGACATCCTGATTCTGACAAATAAAGACACAAAATCAAACCATCAATTAATCAATAACATCCTGTAAATCCTGTACTTCGACTTCGCTCAGTAACCGGTTATCCTGATTCAGACAAATAAATTATAAAACTCACCAACAATTAAAATCCTGTAAATCATAATTCTAAAAAACCAGGAAAAACTAAAAATGACTATTAACACAATTTTAGCAGAATTTAGACAAAATTCCACGTCTCCCCGTGAATTAGGTGATAAGTTTGAACGATTAATGTTGAATTTTCTCAAAACTGATCCCATTTATAAAGAGTATTTTAGCGAAGTCTGGTTATGGATGGATTTCCCGAAACGGGGAAATATGCCTGATACAGGTATTGACTTAGTAGCAGTAATCAGAGATACTGGCGATTATTGTGCTATTCAATGTAAATGTTATGGAGAAGATCAAACTTTAGAAAAATCAGATATAGATTCATTTTTTACCGCTTCCGGGACAAATTTATTTAAAAAACGCATGATTATTTCCACTACAAACAAGTGGAGTAAAAATGCCGAAGCAGCATTAGAAAATCAACAAATTCCTGTTATTCGTGCTGATATTTATGATTTAGCAAATAGTCCCATTAATTGGGATAAATTCAGTTTCAAAAATCCTGATCATTTAGAACTTAAACCAAAAAAACAAATTCGTCCTCATCAACAAACCGCTTTAGAAAAAGTCCTCGCTGGGTTTAAAACGGGAGATAGAGGTAAATTAATTATGGCTTGCGGTACTGGTAAAACCTTTACTGCTTTGAAAATTGCGGAAAATTTCCCTAGAGAAAATAATTTAATTCTCTTTTTAGTTCCTTCGATTTCTTTACTTTCCCAAACCTTGCGAGAATGGACTGCTGAAAGTGATATTAATTTTCATAGTATTGCAGTTTGTTCTGATGTGAATGTGGGTAAAAATAAGAAAAAATCTAAAAATGATGATGTTGCAGATATTACAGTTAATGATTTAGCTTTTCCTGCCACAACTAACGCTGATGATATTATTAAATCCTATCAAAAAATCCGTGAAAATAATACCCCAAATGTTAATAATCTACCAAATGTAGAGACGTTCCATGGAACGTCTCTACAAAAAAATGGAACGTCTCTACAAAAAAATCCAACGTCTCTACAAAATCAAAATCAACATAATCAATCAGAATTAACCGTTATTTTCTCCACTTATCAATCAATTCAAGCTATATCAGATGCACAGAAACAAGGTTTACCAGAATTTGATTTAATTATCTGTGATGAAGCCCATAGAACCACAGGTGTAACTATTTCTGGTGAAGATGAATCTTATTTTGTCAGAGTACATAATCAAGATTTTATCAAAGCTAAAAAACGTCTTTACATGACAGCAACTCCAAAAATATTTAGTGATGATACCAAAGTCCAAGCACAGGAAAATGACGCTTTTTTATGTTCCATGGATGATGTAAATATCTATGGTAAAGAATTTCATCGGTTAAGTTTTGGGGAAGCTGTCAGCACTGGTTTATTAACTGATTATAAAGTCATGGTTTTAGCTGTTGATGAAAAATTTGTGAGTGCAACTTTTCAACAACAATTAGCAGACGCAAATAATGAATTAGATTTAGATGACGCGGTAAAAATTATCGGTTGTTGGAATGGTTTAGCAAAACGTTTAATTAAAGATGCTCAAGGAGAAGATATAGAAGATATCAACCCCATGAAACGTGCGGTTGCTTTTTCTCGCACGATTAAAGATTCTCAAAAGATTGTTAAATTATTCGCTGATATTATTAATCAATATCAACAATTAAATCCTGATGATGAAGATTTATTACAATGTAATTTAGACCACGTTGATGGTACTCAAAACTCCTTACAAAGAAACGGTAAATTAGAATGGTTAAAAGCTGAACCCCCCCTACAAGGGGGGGGAAATAGCGGTAATATCTGTCGAATTTTATCAAATGCGCGGTGTTTATCGGAAGGTGTGGATGTTCCGGCTTTAGATGCTGTGATGTTTCTCACTCCTCGTAATTCTGTGGTGGATGTGGTACAGTCCGTTGGTAGAGTGATGAGAAAAGCTGAGGGGAAAAAATACGGTTATATTATTTTACCGGTTGGTATTCCTGCTGATATACCTCCCGAAATTGCTTTAAAAGATAATCAAAAATATAAGGTAATTTGGCAAGTTTTACAGGCTTTACGCTCCCATGATGACCGATTTAATGATACTGTCAATAAAATAGAATTAAATAAACGTCGTCCTCCCCAAATTGCTGTTATTGGAGTGGGAGGTAAAACTGAAAATGATGGTAGTTCTCAAAGTGCAAAAAAAGGAAGTTCTTACAAACAATTAGAATTAAATTTTCCCATTGAAGAATGGAGAAATGCCATTTATGCGAAAATAGTTACTAAATGTGGTGATAGACAGTATTGGGAAAAATGGGCTAAAAATGTAGCGGAGATTGCTGATACTCACATTTCCCGAATTAAAGCATTATTAGAAAATTCAGAATCAGAAGCGAAAAAAGTATTTGATGAATTTATCACAGGGTTACATCAAAATATTAATCCTAATGTCACCGAAGATGAAGCCATTGAAATGTTATCTCAACACTTAATTACCAAACCGGTTTTTGATGCTTTGTTTGAGGGTTACGAATTTACTAAATATAATCCGGTTTCCCAGACAATGCAAAGAATGTTAGATGTGTTAGAAGGTCAATCTTTGCAGAAGGAAGTCAAGACTTTAGACAAGTTTTATCAAAGTGTGCGAGAACGCGCTAGTGGTATTGATAATGCAGAAGGAAAACAGCGGATCATTATTGAATTATATGATAAATTTTTCCGTGCGGCTTTTCCCCGGTTGGTAGAAAGATTGGGTATTGTTTATACTCCCGTGGAAGTGGTAGATTTTATTATTAAAAGTGCTGATTTTGCTTTAAAACAAGAGTTTGGTGTGGGTTTAACTGATGAGGGTGTGCATATTTTAGACCCCTTTACCGGGACCGGTACTTTTATGGTGCGGTTATTGCAAAGTGGGTTAATTAAACCAGAGGATTTACAACGGAAGTTTACTTCAGAATTGCACGCAAATGAGATTGTTTTATTAGCTTATTATATTGCAGCAATTAATATTGAGGAAAGTTATCATTTTTTAACTAGATCCCCCCTTACCCCCCTTAAAAAGGGGGGAAATATAGAAGTCCCCCTTGATAAGGGGGATTTAGGGGGATCTTCTTATCAACCTTTTAATGGCATTGTTTTAACGGATACTTTTCAAATGTTTGAAAATGCAGGTTATTTGTTAGAAAGTATCTTTCCTGAAAATAATCAACGGGTAATTAATCAAAAGCAAAGGGATATTACTGTGATTATTGGTAATCCTCCTTATTCTGCTGGACAAACTAGCGAAAATGATGGGAATAAAAATCTCAAATATGAAAATTTAGATCAAAAAATTGCCAATAGTTACGCTAAACATTCTACTGCTACGAATAAAAACAGCCTTTATGATTCTTATATTCGCGGTTTTAGATGGGCTAGTGATAGAATTAAAGACCAAGGTATAGTTTGTTTTGTCAGTAATGGTTCATTCATTGATAATAATGCAATGGATGGTTTTAGAAAATGTTTAGTAGATGAATTTACTAGCATTTATTGTTTTAATTTACGAGGTAATGCGAGAACTTCTGGAGAACAAAGAAGACAAGAAAAAGGTAATGTTTTTGGTGAAGGTACAAGAACTACTATTGCGATTATTTTCTTAATCAAAAATTCCAGTAAGAAATCAGAAAATAAAGTATTTTATCATGATATTGGTGATTATTTAAGTCAAAAGGAAAAATTAGATATTATTAAAAATTTCGGTGATATTTCTACTATGAAATGGCAAGAAATCACCCCTAATGAAAATTATGATTGGATTAACCAACGCAATGATGATTTTGAAAGTTTTATTTCATTGGGTGATAAAAAAGATGCAACTAGTAAAACTATTTTTGATGTTTATTCAAGAGGTGTTTTAACAAGTCGTGATACTTGGTGTTTTAATTTTTCTCGCCAAGCAATTATTAATAATATGACTAGAATGATCGACTTTTATAATGAACAAGTTGAGGAGTTCAAAAATCATTTAAAAGGTCAAACTTTAACTAATGCTGAACAAAGAAAGAAACAAGTAGAAAGTTTTATTGATAATGATGCTAAAAAGATTAGTTGGACAGATACTTTAAAAACAGATTTAGGTAAATTAATTAATCATACTTTTACAAATCAATCTTTATTTCAAGGAATATATAGACCTTATTGTAAACAATGGTCTTATTTTAATAAAGATTTTAATGAAAGAACTTACCAAATGCCTAAAATTTTCCCAAATCAAAATTTAGAAAACTTAGTAATTTGTGTAACTGGACGTGGTTCTACAAAAGAATTTTCTGCTTTAATAACTAATATTTTACCAGACTTAGAGTTAATTTCTAAAAGTCAATGTTTCCCCTTATATATCTACGAAAAACAAAGCGAACTAGGATCACTATTTGCAACAGCAAACACAGAACAATACACCAAAAAAGAAAACATCTCCGATAGCATCTTAAAAGAATATCAGCAAAAATATCAAGACAAAACCATCAGCAAAGAAGACATCTTCTATTACATTTATGGAGTATTACATTCACCCGAATATAAACAACGCTTTGCATCAGACCTCAAGAAAATGTTACCACGAATCCCCTTTACAGCCGATTTTTGGACATTCAGTCAAGCCGGTAGAGAATTAGCGTATTATCATATCAACTATGAAACCATAGAACCTTATGAATTAGAAGAATTTAAAAAAGAATTATATTTAGATCACCAAGATTATCAAGTCGAAAAAATGGTCTTTGGTAAGAACAAAAACGGCATAGATAAAACCATCATCATCTATAATAGTAAACTTACCCTATCGCAAATCCCCCTAGAAGCCTACGAATATATAGTAAATGGCAAATCAGCCCTAGAATGGATAATGGAAAGGTACAAAGTCACCAAAGATAAAGATAGTGGCATAATTAACGACCCTAACCATTGGTCAGAAAATCCCCGTTATATAGTGGAATTAGTCAAAAGGATTGTGAAAGTAAGTTTAGAAACAGTGAAAATAGTTAATAGCTTACCAGCATTGAATGAGATTGTCTGATAATATTTGTCTGAATCAGGATAACCAGGATTATAGGATTTACAGGATGTGATTTTTAAATTTCTGGTTTAATTTTGTATCTTTTTGTCAGAATCAGGATAACTAGGATTATAGGATGTGCAGGATGTAATTTTTGTTTACTAAAAGATGATAAATATAGATTAAATAATGATATCATATCTTTAAATTCTGATGCTATGATGCAAACAGAAAATTGATCAATAACATCCTGTTAATCCTGAAATCCTGGACATTCTGATTCTGACAAAAAAAGACACAAAATCAAACCATCAATTAAACAATAACAATCCTGAAAATCCTGAAATCCTGGACATCCTGATTCTGACAAAAAAAGACACAAAATCAAACCATCAATTAAACAATAACAATCCTGTAAATCCTGTAAATCCTGGACATCCTGATTCTGACAAAAAAAGACACAAAATCAAACCATCAATTAAACAATAACAATCCTGTTAATCCTCAAATCCTGGATATCCTGATTCTGACAAATTCCCACAGAAAAATAATCAATAACAATCCTGTTAATCCTTAAATCCTGGATATCCTGATTCTGACAATTAAATATTGAGGCGCGGGCAAGATGCCCACCCCACAAGATGATAGAATTATCTAAACTACAACCTTTTCCAAAATCAACTTAGAACGCTTCATTTTTTCAGGAATAGCCACAGGATAATCACCAGTAAAGCAAGCTGAACAAAAACTATTAGTATCTTCTCTGGTGGTTTCTAGCATTCCTTTCCAACTCAAATAAGCTAAACTATCAACTTGTAATTGCTTGGCTATTTCCTCAACTGACTTCGTAGCAGCAATTAATTGATCTTGGGTATCAGTATCAATACCATAGAAACAAGGATGAGTTACAGGAGGAGAAGAAATTCTCATGTGGACTTCGGACACACCAGCATCACGCAAGGCTTGCACAAGTTTACGGCTAGTAGTTCCCCGGACAATGGAATCATCAATAATGACAACTCGCTTACCGAATAAGACATCTTTAAGGGGATTAAGTTTCATTTTAATCCCTGATTCCCGCATGGCTTGGGTAGGTTGAATAAAGGTGCGACCGACGTAGCGATTTTTAATCAGTCCTTCACCATAAGCTATACCAGAAGCTTGAGAAAAACCAATGGCCGCAGGAATACCAGAATCAGGAACACCAAACACTAAATCAGCTTCTACAGGGGCTTCAGCCGCCATTTTCCGTCCTAACCGCATTCGATAACTATATAAAGTTTCGTTGTGCATGAGGCTATCAGGACGGGCAAAGTAGATCATTTCAAAGATGCAAAGTTTGCGTTCTGATTGTTGATGCCATTGAAATGATTCTAAACCAGTTTCAGTGATCCAAACCAATTCTCCAGGGGCAACATCACGCAGATATTCCGCACCGATAATATCTAAACCGCAGGTTTCGGAAGCGAGAACATAACGGACTGGTTTACTATCTAAAGTACCAATGACTAAGGGACGAATGCCGTTGGGGTCACGGACTCCCATTATACCATCAGGTGTGGCAATAGTCAGACTAAATGCACCCTCGCAACGATGAAAGGCACTCATAGCCCCTGTTACCCAATCTGCACCAGCGTTGACTTCTTGAGCGATCGCATAAGCAATCATTTCCGAGTCCGTGGTCGTGATTAAGTTAAACTTATCTTTGAGTAACTCTTCTCGCAATTTTACGGTATTGACTAAATTACCATTATGTGCTAGAGCTAATAAACCCAACCGAGTTTCGACTACAGCGGGTTGGGCGTTAACTTTACGACTAGAACCGGTAGTGGAATAGCGATTATGACCAACTGCCAGATTTCCGGGTAATTGATCTAAGATAGTTTCATTAAAGACTTGAGACACCAAACCCATATCTTTGTGCTGGTGGACACGCGTACCCTCAAAGGTAGCAATCCCAGCAGATTCTTGACCCCGATGCTGAAGAGCATACAATCCAAAGTAGGTCAATTTAGCAACGTCTTGTTCTGGGGCATAAATGCCAAACACACCACAAGCTTCTTCTGGTTTGTCACAGGCGTTTTCATCCGAGGTAACGGAATTAAGGGGAATCATGCTGGTATTGCTCCTGGTGGGGTGTCGATTCAGTGGGAACTAGGAATTGGTGATTGGTGATTGGTGATTGGTGATTGGTGATTGGTGATTGGGAATTGGGAATTGGGAATTGGGAATTGGGAATTGGGAATTGGGAATAATTAATTTTTATCCTGACTCCTGACTCCTGACTCCTGACTCCTGACTCCTTCTTCTTAACAAATCTTTAACCATCCATTAAAACAGTACCGTAAATTGGTTAAGAATCAAGTGCGAATTGTGAATTTTCGTATTCAAACCTTGATTTTTGCTGTTGATTAGGTATTGGTGTAGATAGCGAGACGTTTAGAGATTGCCTGAGAATAGCGATCGCTCATATCTTCGAGACTAACCTGGAGTAACTTATGGTTATCTGCGGTTAAAATCTCTAAATTACCGGAATTAGTTACTGTTCCCAGTTTTTGCCAATTCTCTGGAAGAGTTCGGTGTAAATAGGATTCCCATTTTTCTTGGCTTTCTCCACTCACAGAAACTAAAATTCTCGCCCC
The DNA here is from genome assembly GCF_009712025.1 of Dolichospermum sp. UHCC 0406. Classification (NCBI taxonomy): domain Bacteria; kingdom Bacillati; phylum Cyanobacteriota; class Cyanophyceae; order Nostocales; family Aphanizomenonaceae; genus Dolichospermum; species Dolichospermum sp. UHCC 0406. The sequence continues at coordinate 64,324 of NZ_VILA01000014.1, read as the reverse complement.
ACCTTCACCAAAAAGAACTTCATCAAAACGGGAATCGTGATTTGCACTAATTGGGAAATTAATTTCCGCCCCCAAATTCCCAGAAAGACAAGATTCCGCTATAGCTACAGCCACACCACCCTCAGCCGAATCATGGGCAGAATTTACCCAACCAGCGCGAATACCCTCACGACAAGCCTTTTGTACCAGTCGTTCTAAATCAAAATCAATTCTAGGGGGCTTACCAGCGATCGTATTATGAATAGTTGCCAAATATTCAGAAGCACCTAATTCTATTTTATATTTTGGATTTTGGACTTCGACTTCGCTCAGTCGAACGATTTTGGATTGAATTGATAAACCTAGAAGATAAATTATATCATCTGCATTTTGCCAACCTTGTCCGCAAATTTTGGTTAAATCAGGAATCAATCCCACCATACCCACAACCGGAGTCGGGTAAATTGGTTGAGGATTACCTTCCGCGTCAAAAGTTTCATTGTAGAGAGAGACATTCCCCCCAGTTACCGGCGTTCCCAACTCCCGACAACCCTCACTCAAACCCCGACAAGCGGACGCTAATTGCCAATAACCAATGGGTTTTTCTGGACTACCAAAATTGAGGTTATCCGTCACAGCGATGGGTTCAGCACCCACACAGCTAAGATTGCGGGCAGCTTCCGCGACTACTGCCTTTGCCCCCTCATAGGGATCAAGATAAACATAACGAGAATTACAATCTACCGTAGCTGCAACGCCGGATTTTAGATTTTGGATTTTGGATTTTGGATTTTGGGGTGCTTCTAAGGGACGGATACGAATGACAGCCGCATCAGCACCACCGGGTAACAATACGGTATTATTTTGAACTTGATGGTCATATTGGCGATAAACCCAGCTTTTAGAAGCAATAGAGGGAGTATCTAACAAAGTCAATAGAATCTGATTCCAACTTTGCAGACTTCCTGCAATTTCAATACCCGCAGCATTGCCAACAGGTAAACTATCACTTGTCCATTGCCATGCTTTTTGGGCATATTCGGGGACTTCTGTTAATAATTCTCTTTCATACAAAGGCGTATTTTCCGCCAAAGCATCAGCCGGGATTTCGGCAGCTATTTTCCCCTCAAACCAAATTCTGACAATGGGTTCTGCAATTACAGTCCCCGCAACCACCGCTTGCAGTCCCCAACGGTGGAAAATATCAATTAATTCCTGTTCTCGTCCTTTTTCGGCCACAAACAACATTCGTTCTTGAGATTCCGAAAGCAGGTATTCATAGGGAATCATTCCCGATTCCCGCACCGGAATTTTGTCTAAATCGAAGTCAATCCCCACACCACCTTTTGCAGCCATTTCCGAAGTGGAACAGGTGATACCCGCAGCCCCCATATCCTGTGCCGCAACTACAGCCCCGGTTTTAAATGCCTCTAAACAAGCTTCAATTAAGGACTTTTCGACAAATGGATCTCCCACTTGCACAGCGGGACGGTTATCCATTGATTCCTCAGTCAATTCCGCACTGGCAAAACTTGCGCCGCCCATGCCATCCCGTCCGGTGGTTGAACCGACATACAGCACGGGATTTCCTAAGCCTGAAGCCCCTGATTTGACAATTTCTGCCGTTTCCATCAAACCCAGTGCCATGACGTTGACCAGGGGATTGACCGAGTAGGCGGGGTCAAAATAGACTTCACCACCTACAGTCGGCACTCCAACGCAGTTACCATAATGGCTTATGCCCGCCACTACGCCTGTAAACAATCTTTGGGTTTTGGGATCATTCAAATCACCAAAGCGCAAAGAGTTTAATAAGGCTATGGGACGCGCCCCCATGGTAAAAATATCTCTTAATATCCCACCTACTCCCGTGGCTGCACCTTGAAATGGTTCAACGGCGGAAGGGTGGTTATGGGATTCTATTTTAAACGCTAATTGTAGTCCGTCGCCGATATCCACAACTCCAGCATTTTCACCGGGTCCAACAAGAATGCGGGGTCCGGTGGTGGGAAACTGTTTGAGTAATGGGCGGGAATTTTTATAACAGCAATGTTCTGACCACATCACCCCAAACATTCCTAGTTCGGCTTTGTTGGGGTGACGGCCTAAGCGGCGGACGATTTCGGTATATTCTTCTGGTTTTATGCCTTCTGAGGCTATTTCTTGGGGGGAAAAGGGATTTTCACCAAATGTGGTCATGGAAGTTATGCACCAAGAGGACAGAGAAATATTCTATCTGAGATTCCCAACTTCTTTTTTTTTAATCTTGTCATTGACAAAAATTTCTGGTAAATGGGCTGGAATCGTATCAGGTTTGTGTTTGACACTCCCCGGTCTAAAGACGCGGGGATTCTTAAGATTTTACAATCCTAATATCCTGTTCACACAGGTTCCCAGACTCAGTACGTTTGCACAAAAGTGCGTGCTGATACCGCCAGTTGCTCTACTTGGGGAAACCCCAAGACCGCACTGGCTCATCTTCTGGGCGTTTAGCTGTTAAACAGCAAGTTTCGCGGAGTCCCCGCGTACTATTTTGAAACCTCTATCTCTGATAGTCTTTGCAGCACCAATATCGGCGTGTTCGTGATATCCGCATTCCGTACAAATGAATTTCTCACCATCACGGTTTGACTTATCAGTATGCCCACAATTTCTGCATTCTTGACTGGAGTATTTAGGATTAATTTTAATTACAACTTTTCCTTGCTTCACAGCGAGATACTCAATTTTTAAAATTAAATCACTCCAACTTGCATCAGAAATAGAACGGTTTAATCCTTTTTTTCTAGATTGCCCATTCTTTAAAAATCTTCCAGTTTTTTCATCGGTCTTAACTTGGCAACGCCTCAACATACCGGAGACATTTAAATCTTCTAAAGCAATAGCATCAACCTTTCTAGAAACTATTGTATTAGCAACACTCCATTGATAAGCAGTCCTTTTATCTGTAATCTTTTTGTGAAACCGTCCTACCTTATTAGCTGCTTTTTTACGATTCTTACTACCCTTGACTTTACAATTAATCCGTCGCTGTCTGATTTTTAAAGTGCGTCTAGCTTTTTTTAGATATGGTAATGCCGTTATTTGAATATCACCAGCACTGCGTCGAGGGTTTTTGAGTTTGCCATCCTTGTTAGTTTTAGCATCTTTCCACGGCTCTCCACTTGCTCCATTTTTACTGACAAAACAAGTTAATGGACAAGCTTCTGCTTTAGTCCTAATATCGCAATAGTCACCTTGAATAAATTGCTGATTGTATTGAGCTATTCTGTCAGCCAAACTCCAATTGTAAGTAGACCGGAGCATATCTAGCCAACCGTCCATTTTATCGGATTGACTAATATTAGGACGTAGCTTATATACATAGTTTGTTAGCAAATATAAGTCCCTCCCATTGTTGTTTCCTTTATTTGATTAAACAATAGCCATATACAAATAGCAAGTAAATATTTTAAGGTTATGGCTAAGTTTTCTCCAGACGAGTACAGGCACGAAAGCAACGCAGTCTCACTGCTGAATTGTCTATTGCGTAAAATTTGATTAATTTCTTTTCTTACTAATGCCCAAAATGGATTATCCAATAATTGAAGCATAAATTTCATAAAATGTCTTTACCTTGATCTTGTAGTTTCCCTTTCTTTTTTGTTACTCTAACTCACATAAGGCGTTAACTTACTTAAATTAATAAGATCATCATTATTAGGCTTTTTTGCGGTTAAGTTTTAGCGTGAGTCTGATTTTATACTTGTTAATCCTAAGCATTCAGCTAATTGTGCAATTTTGAGTTCTGCTTGTTCAGCCCTGATTCTTGAGAATTGGGCTTTTTCTTGACCATAAACCTAATTCTACTCCTCAAGGTAAAATAGAATAATGTCGACATTCATTACTATGGGATGAACAATGAAACAAATAGTCGGTTCTGATACGGCATTTCTATGGCTATCAAGAGATAATAATTAAATCTTCAATCAATCTTGATTATCATCTGACACAAAATTAATAATTAGTTTCATAACTAATGACTAATAACTGATGATTGATCACTAATTAGGTCTTGTTCTGATGTCAAATATTTATAATACCCAAGAGTTAATTCAGATATTGGCAACCGAACGCCAAGCTTGCTTAAAAGGTGAACGTTTAAAGTTAGATGTAACTGTTTCTGGTAATCCATTTATAGATCAGTTTGTCAGAACCGACGGACTGCAAAGATTCACGGCCTACCAAGATTTTAAAACCTCTATTCATGAATATCAACGAGAAAATCAAGTTTCTGGAATTATCTGGAAAGATATGACTGTTAAAGGTAAAAATCTGCATTATCCAGAAATTGATACTGAATTAATCGCTTTAGAAAGTGATTTAGAAATATTGAAACCTGCCAAAGATACAATTTTAGAATTTTGGTATTTAGTCACAGGGGAAATGGATTTACATTTAAGTTTTAGTAATGGTAAACAACATCAAAAAATTGTAAAAGTAGATGTAGAAAGAATTGTCCAAAGAACAGAATGGGCAACTTTATTAAAATGGGAAAATCCGAACTTTCTAGAAATCATTTTACAATTAGGTTGGGGACAACCCCAAGAAGCAGCTTATAAACGGGGAAGACCACTAGCAGGGAGTGAATTTATTCATGCAGTTAATCCGGGATGTTATCCTATCGGTTAATATGAGGATTTTCATCAAGGTGTGGGGGTTGGTTGTGGTGTTATTTCGGAAGTAGGAACACCCATATAAAAAAGTAGAAATACTAAAACAAATGCTGCAAATGCTCCTGTGGCTTTAACTTGGGTTTTTGTCCTCATAAAAGGTATTGAAGCTTGTAAACCAAGATCACCAGAAACTAAATAACCGACAATACCAGCAAATGCAGATGCTAAAAATCTTACAATAGCTAAAGCATTACCATTCATACTTCTAGTGGTCTGTCAAGCTAAAAGTTGTGAGTTTGAGGAGTTTGAGGGAAAATAGAAAGGCTATTTACAGTAAACCTCAGCAGATATTCTAATAACTGATTATGTTTAAGACCTATATTGTCCGGTTAAGTCAAGAAGAACGGCAGACCCTACAAGATTTGGTATCCACAGGCAAAGCAGCAGCTTACAAAATTAAGCACGCCAATATTCTGTTAAACATTGATGTCAATGGACAAGGATGGACGGATGAAGAAGCTGCGACCGCCTTCAGTTGCCACCGAAACACAGTTGCAAATCTTAGAGAGCGATTGGTAAAAGAAGGCATAGAGTCAGCATTAAACCGCAAACCCAGTAAAACGCCGCCTCGTCAAACGATTATTGATGGAGAGGTGGAAGCAAAACTAATTGCCTTGCGTTGTGGGGAATCGCCTGCTGGTTATGCTCGTTGGACATTGCGATTACTGGCAGACAAGGCAGTCGAGTTAGAAATTGTGCCAGCAATTAGTCACGAAACCGTGCGTCAAGTGCTAAAAAAAACGAACTCAAACCTCATCTGCGGCAGATGTATGTAATTCCACCGGAACAAAGTGCCGAATTTGTATCTCATATGGAAGATGTTCTGGAGATTTATCACTTGCCCTATGACCCCAAGTATCCAGTGATTTGCATGGATGAGCAACCTATACAATTGGTCAAAGAAACCCGCGTTCCTCTGCCAGCTAAACCTGGACACTCAGAGTCGGTGGATTATGTTTTGCGATCGCAATGGAACAGCCAATATTTTTATGTTTACATAACCCTTGTCTGGGTGGCGTAAAACAGTCGTCAGTGACCGGAGAACAGCGGTTGACTGGGCAACAGAAATTAAGCACTTACTCGATAACGACTATCCCGATAGCGACAAAGTTATTTTAGTATGTGACCAGCTAAATACTCATAAACTTGCCTCCCTATATCAAGCTTTTGAGCCATCCATTGCCCGTCGTCTGGTTGAACGCTTGTCCATTCACCACACCCCTAAACATGGTAGTTGGCTCAATATCGCTGAAAACGAACTGTCCGCAATGACTCGACAATGTTTAGATCGTCGGATTCCTGACCGCGAAACTTTAGAACAAGAAACAACGGCTTGGTATATTCAACGCAATCATTTACAAAAATCTGTAGATTGGCAGTTCACAACAGCGGATGCCCGTGTCCGTCTCAAGCGTCTTTATCCACAAAATTAATATTGACAGACCACTAGTGCCAATTTTGGAAAGTTTATGGAATCGGTTATTTCTGCATCTATGATTGTCTTAGTAATTCGGACTCGTCAATCTATTTTCCACAGTAAACCCAGTCCATACCTGTTTGGTGCAACAATAGCGATCGCTATAATTACATTGATTATTCCCTATACTCCCTTAGCATCTGTGTTGGGTTTTCAAGCCTTACCTTTGAGTTTTGTCCTCATTTTAATGGCAATAGTTGCCCTCTATGTCACGGCTGCGGAAATTGTTAAAGGTATTTTTTACAGTCGGGTAAAGTTTTAACTAATATTTCTCTTTTTTGAGCCATTTTTTGTGAGGCTGTTCCGAATTATTTAACCATCATATTCGGTATCTATTTCAATATCTAGTGTGTCTTCATCAATCCTGATATACAAAATATTAGGACGGCAACAAACTTGACAATCTTCTATATAGTTTTGTTGCATTCCGGCACTGAAATCAATAAAAGTTACGTTTACTTCTCCACAATAAGCACAATAAAACTCTGATGTATTTTGCATTTTCTATATCTACTTAATAATTTATTTATTTTCCCACACTTTAATATTAAATGATGAAATTGTCAATTGGCTATTTTCTATAATCATTAAAATTATACCAATTTTATATAAAGGTGTGCTAAATAAATTTTATAGCGTGGAGAATCTCTACTCATGCAACTTCTGGACAACAAAGAATAAATTTTATCTTTAAAAGGAAATAATATTAGGCTAAATTAGATTCATACAGGACTTACGCAACTGGCACATTGGTAGGGTGCGTCCGACTGCATAAATCCTGCAAATAAACAGATTGTTGATATACTAAACACGGGTGAGATTTAAACTTTTGCCAAATGACAAAGAACCCAGATGTGTAGGGGTAAAGCAAGAGCTAAACCCCTACGTTTAGAATCAAACAATCAAGCCGTTTTGAGTATATCTGACGCACCCTACAACAGATTTTTAGTGTGACACTTGCGTAAGTCCTATAATCAAAGAACCATCAAGGAGAAACTATGTCAGCGGAAAAGCCTAGTATTTTGGTAACGGGGGGAGCAGGATATATTGGTTCTCATACGGTGTTAGCCCTCAAGCAAGCCGGTTATGAGGTGGTAATTCTTGATAACTTGGTGTATGGACATCGGGATTTGGTAGAACAGGTTTTGCGGGTAGAATTGATCGAAGGGGATACAAGCGATCGCCTTTTATTAGATAATCTTTTTCAGAGTCGTAATTTTGCCGCAGTTATGCACTTTTCCGCCTATGCTTATGTAGGTGAATCTGTAACAGATCCCGCTAAATATTACCGTAACAATGTTTTAGGAACGCTGACACTATTAGAATCAATGTTAGCAGCTTCTATTAAGAATTTTGTCTTTTCTTCTACCTGTGCCACCTATGGTGTACCGAATTTTATTCCGATTACAGAAGATCATCCCCAAAATCCCATTAATCCCTATGGGGCAACTAAATTAATGGTAGAAAGGATATTAACTGATTTTGATGTGGCATACAATTTTAAATCAGTGCGTTTCCGCTATTTTAATGCTGCTGGTGCTAACCCCCAAGGATTATTAGGAGAAGATCATCATCCCGAAACCCATTTAATCCCTTTAGTATTACAAACAGCATTAGGTCAACGAGAAGCTATTAGTATTTTCGGAACTGATTATCCTACTCCTGATGGTACTTGTATTCGGGATTATATTCATGTAAATGATTTAGCAGATGCCCATGTTTTGGGGTTAGAATATTTATTAAATGGTGGTGAAAGCGAAGTTTTTAACTTAGGAAATGGTAACGGTTTTTCAGTTCGAGAAGTGATTGCTGCGGCAGAAGATGTCACAGGTATGGTAATATCAGTGCAGGAATGCGATCGCCGGATTGGAGATCCTCCAGCTTTAATTGGTACAAGTGAAAAAGCCAGAAAAATCTTGAATTGGCAACCTCAATATCCAGGTATTAAGGATATCGTTTCTCATGCTTGGCAATGGCATCAAACAAGGCATAAATAACTTTTAGTGTAAGTATTATCTCCCCGATTTCTACGATTGATTCATCACTTATTGACATCATTAAAGGAGAAGTCGGGGAGCTTCCGCTCTTGTTGATTCAACTTTCCAGATGGTTATTTTTCAGTAATTCTAAATATTTTAAAGCTTCATGTTTAGATAAAATTTCATCAGTTTTGCTAATAATTTTCTAAAATTTCTTCTATTTGTTCAAATTCAGTCATAGGGATTTGTGCAGCAATTAGTTTTTTATTTTGATCTCAAATATAATTCTTATTGTCAGAATCAGGATATCCAGGATTTAAGGATTTACAGGATGGAGTTATTTTTGAGGATGAAAGATTAAGCGATACCTACGGTAAGCTAACACCCAGCTATTGAAGTATATTTTTAAGTTGTTCTATAGTATATGGTGGATTTTTCCGATGTATCATCCCATGACAATTAGGACATACTGGACGTAAATCTTTAATTGGATCAACTTCGTATTCTTGATTAATTTCCGATAAAGGAATTAAATGATGAACATGAATAAAACCTTGACCAATTTCACCATAAACTTTTTCAAAGTTAAACCCACAAACATAACAAGTTATGCCATAATATTCAATACATTGTTTTCGAGCTTGATTACTTCTTTCATAAGCATTAACTGTTACTTGACGAATAAACCCTTCTTTTAAGGTTTGAGTTTCTTCTGTTTCTCTTACTTCATCAGGAAATAATAGGATATCATCTATTACACTAACAGAATCGAAAAAGTATTCAAAATCTAGTTTTGGATTATTTAAAATATTACAGACTAAATCATATATTTCTTCTTCAGGATATGCTTTAAATCCATCATAAATTTCTTTTTCAACACGCCATAAATCTCTTTGCCACCAACCTTTACGACTGTTTTCATGATAAGGATCAAAAGCATCTCTAAAATTTTTAAGTGTATTAGATGAAATTTCAAGCATAGAGCCAATTTTCTGATGTGTTTCCCCTTTGTTACCAAGTCCTAATCTCTGATAACTATCTTTATCAAATCTTGAAAGATAATAACCTACTATATAAGCATAGGGACAATTACAATCACTAAATGAATCTATCAGGCGATCCCAATTATCAGGTTTTTTCATTATTCACAACTCCTTTTGATTATCAAAAATATTGTGTTTAACTATTCCCAAATATTCAACCTAAGCGACTGCAAACTCTGTAAACTTGCGAGTTTCAGGATCATGAAAAGCTAAAACAATATCCTCTTGTGGTACACCTTCCCTTAATAACTCAGTTGCAATACCTTCCTCAGTCCAATCTTCTTCAATGTAAATTTTCTCATTTTTAATTCTGACATAAACAGTAATACCTCTAACTTTGTGATCATTATGCCAACCTGTTTGAAACCAAAGATATTGATCTCTTTGTTCATCAAAAGCTAGAATACTATCAACACCATCAGGATTAGGCGTTTGTGATGCTAATTGCTCATATTCATTCAGAATTTTCTTGATCACATTGCGATATTGGTTTAATTTATCCATTGTACTATCTCCTCCTTATTCAAATCAACAACTATTAATTTTAAATCATTTTCTGCCATGATGAACGAAATCGCTTTTTGCAGAAAAAAAGATTGATAAATACTGCGACTTACCCCTAAATAAATTGTTACTTTAGGAAGAATAACTTTTAACAAGGTACGATAAATAATATATTGCCCTAAAGCTGTTTCAAATTCACGCATGGGTGAACGACCAATAAAACTTTTAATTTCTACAATAATTTGTTGTCCATTGCGTTCAATTTCTAAAGTTCTATCAGCTAATAAATCAGCAAATAATTGTATCTCCTCATATTTAATAGTATAAGGATCACGAATAATCATCCAACTGTCTTTAATCAAGGCATTTTTAATTGCTTCATGGTAAGTATCCCTAGCTGACATAAAAATTAAATTCAGAAAAATTTTAATAATCTGATCATAAACTATAAACTGTCTATTTCTGACAAATTCGTTTACCAGTAACTCCTGTAACAATTCCCTTACAATAAAATAAAGAAAGCAAGACATTACAGGATCACAATCTAAACCATGCTACAAGAATATCGTCAACAGGTTGCCGATCGCGCTCAATTGGGTATTCCTCCTTTACCATTAGACGCACAACAAACATCAGCATTGTGTGAATTACTGAAAAATCCACCCACAGGCGAAGAAGAGTTATTATTAAATTTATTACGCGATCGCATTCCCCCTGGAGTAGATCAAGCTGCTTATGTAAAAGCTGGATTTCTGACTGCGATTGCTAAAGGAGAAATTACCAGTCCTTTAGTTTCACCAGTTGACGCAGTAGAATTACTGGGAACGATGATTGGTGGTTACAACGTTCAATCCTTAATTGATTTACTCCAAGTTTCCAGCACCTCTGTATCAACTTCTTCAGAAACACCCTTGGTAATGGGAGGAGAAGGAAGAGAACAAATCGCCGCTTATGCAGCCAACGCTCTCAGCAAAATTATGTTGGTGTATGATGCTTTCCATGATGTTTTGGAATTGTCCAAAACCAACCCCTACGCCAAACAAGTGGTAAACTCTTGGGCAGAAGCAGAATGGTTTACGTTGCGTCCCACATTACCAGAATTTATCACTGTTACGGTTTTCAAAGTTCCCGGAGAAACCAACACCGACGACTTATCACCCGCAACCCACGCTACAACCAGACCAGATATTCCTTTACACGCTTTGGCGATGTTAGAAACTCGTCAACCGGGAAGTTTAGAAACCATTGCAGAGTTGAAGCAAAAAGGTCATCCTGTTGCTTACGTTGGTGATGTCGTGGGTACAGGTTCTTCTCGTAAATCTGCAATCAATTCTGTATTATGGCATTTGGGCAATGATATTCCCTTTGTGCCAAACAAACGGGCGGGAGGTTATATTTTAGGAAGTGCGATCGCTCCCATCTTTTTTAACACAGCCGAAGATGCCGGTGCATTACCCATTCAATGCGATGTCAGCAAAATGGCAACCGGTGACGTAATTACCATTTATCCCTACAAAGGAACTGTTCTCAACGCCGCAGGAGAAGTAATTTCCACCTTCAGCCTCAAACCTGACACCATTTTAGACGAAGTTCGCGCAGGTGGACGCATTCCCCTACTAATTGGACGTACCCTCACCGATAAAACCCGTCTAGCATTGGGTTTAGCGCCCAGCACTTTATTTATCCGTCCTCAAGCCCCAGTGGACACCGGCAAAGGCTACACATTGGCGCAGAAAATGGTCGGTAAAGCCGCTGGTTTGCCAGGAGTACGTCCGGGGACATCTTGCGAACCAATCATGACTACAGTGGGTTCTCAGGACACTACAGGCCCAATGACCAGAGACGAATTGAAAGAACTCGCTTGTTTAGGTTTCAGTGCAGACTTAGTAATGCAAAGTTTCTGTCATACAGCCGCATATCCCAAACCTGTGGATATTAAAACCCACCAAGAATTACCCGACTTTATCTCCTCCCGTGGTGGTGTGGCGTTGCGTCCTGGTGATGGTATCATTCACTCCTGGCTAAACCGGATGTTATTACCCGACACCGTGGGAACAGGTGGAGATTCCCATACTCGCTTCCCCTTGGGTATATCCTTTCCTGCGGGTTCGGGTTTAGTAGCGTTTGCTGGTGCATTGGGTGTCATGCCTTTGGATATGCCAGAATCAGTTTTGGTCAGATTTACAGGAGAATTACAACCAGGAATTACTTTAAGGGATGTTGTCAATGCCATTCCTTATGTGGCTATGCAAAAAGGTTTGTTAACTGTCGAGAAGCAGAACAAGAAAAATGTTTTCTCTGGCAAGATTTTGGAAATTGAAGGTTTACCAAATTTGAAAGTTGAACAAGCTTTTGAATTAACTGACGCTTCCGCAGAACGTTCTTGTGCTGGTTGTACAATTAAATTAAGCGAAGAAACAATTGCGGAATATTTACGTTCCAATATTGCCCTTTTAACTAATATGGTAGCCCGGGGTTATAGTGATGCCAGAACTATTATGCGCCGGGTGGCAAAAATGCAAGAATGGTTAGATCATCCAGTATTATTATCTGCTGACGCTGATGCCGAATATGCAGAAATAATTGAAATTGATTTAAGCCAAATCACAGAACCAATTGTAGCTGCTCCCAATGACCCAGATAATGTTAAGTTATTATCGGCAGTTGCCAATGATCCTGTACAAGAAGTTTTTGTGGGTTCTTGTATGACAAATATCGGGCATTATCGAGCAACTGCGAAGGTTTTAGAAGGTGCAGGAGATGTGAAAGCGCGGTTGTGGATTGCACCTCCTACAAGAATGGATGAACACCAATTAAAGGCGGAAGGTGTTTATGATGTTTTCGTGGCTGCAAAGGCGAGAACTGAGATTCCCGGATGCAGTTTATGTATGGGAAATCAGGCGCGAGTTGATGATAATACAACTGTGTTTTCTACCTCGACTCGTAATTTCAATAATCGCATGGGTAAAGGCGCTCAAGTGTATTTAGGTTCGGCGGAATTAGCAGCGGTTTGTGCATTATTGGGAAGGCTTCCTAATGTGCAGGAATATTTGGATATTGTGGCTGAAAGAATTCATCCTTTTGCTGATGATTTGTATCGCTATTTGAACTTTGATCAAATTGTTGGTTTTGAGAATGAGGGGAGGGTGATTAGTAAGGAGGAACAGGCTTTGTTGGTATAATGTAATTGGGGTGAGTCTTGATGACTCACCTTGATTTTAAGAAGTTTATATTTAATCTAATTGTTAAGATTTTTTACTCTATCTAAATTAAGCTATTTCAGTGATAAAGTGATAAAATGTAGTTATACTAACTCATTTAATCAACAAATCTCTAATTTTAAACGTTAACGAAAAAGATTGTCAACTATGGTAAATCAACTAGAAATTACAGATCAACGCAAAGAAAATGCTGAAGCGGAAATTCGTGACAAAACAAAGCGTGTTGACTACAACACCTTAGAATATCCTATCGAAGTAATTGTGCAAAAATATTTAGATGGGGAGAAGGAAGATGAAAATGAATTGTTTATTCCAGATTATCAACGAGAAATAGCTTGGGATGAAGATAGACAATCAAAATTCATTGAATCTGTGATGTTAGGTTTACCAATCCCTTATATTTTTGTTGCGGATATATCAAGTACAGAAGATTTAGCACGATTAGAAATTATAGATGGTACACAACGTATTCGGACTTTAGCTAAGTTCATTAACAATGAGCTTAGATTACAAAATCTAAATAAATTAGAAAGCCTCAATGGGTTTACTTTTCAAGATTTACCGCTACCACGTCAAAGACGTTTTAACAGAACTACCATGAGAATGATTCAATTAACCGAACATTCAGGTGAAGAAATTAGAAGGGATATTTTTGAGAGACTTAATACTGGTAGTGTTCAATTGAATGAAATGGAGAAACGCAGAGGATCTCGACCAGGAAAGTTTTTGGATATAATCGAAGAGTTATCAAAATATCAACAATTTCGAGATTTATGTTCTTTTACTCCAACTCAGATAAATAAGAGAGATCCCCAAGAATTTGTTCTCCGGTTTTTTGCATTTCTGAATAATTATGAAAATTATCCTAGGAAAAGTGATATTCATAAATTTTTGGATGATTATTTAGAGCAAGAGAATAAGTCTGAAACATTAGATATTAATGCAGCTAAAAATGAATTTTATTTAATGTTAAATTTTGTTCAAAAGTATTTTTCTGATGCTTTACATACCTATATCAAAATAAAAAAATCCTATGAACCTACAACTAGAATTAAGTTTGAATCAATTACTGTAGGTATTGCTTTAGCGTTAAGAATAAATCCAGATATAGTTCCCAATTTAATTGAGTTTTTAAACTCTAAAGAATTTAAAGATTATACCAATTCTAATGCGAGTAGTTCTAAAAACAAAGTAATTAATCGTATTTATTATGTTCGTGATCAGCTTTTAGGTAATTCATGAGAAGTACATTATTTGAAGATTTTGATAAACGCGCTCAAGAAGTAAGACGATATTTTATATTATTGAAAAATTTAGAGCAAGGTTCAATTCAATTAAGTATGGGTAATACAAACAATACAAAAATCAAACCGATAAACAATGATTTAGAAAAAACTCTTAAAGCAACAGGATTTTTGTTACTATATAATCTAGTTGAATCTACAATGCGTAATGCAATTGAAACAATATTTGATGAATTAAAAACTAAAAATATTTCTTTCGATGATGTAAGAGACGAAATTAAAAAGATTGTTATTGATAATCTAAAAGATAAAGATAATAAATCTACTAAAGATATTTTAGTTACAGTTCAAAATATTTCGGTTGATATCATATCAGCTACTTTTAATAGAGATAGATTATTTTCAGGAAATATTGATGGACAAAGAATCAAAGATATAGCCGAAATGTATGGATTTTCATATAAGACTAATGCTAGAAAAACTGGAAATGGTAAGGATTTACAACGAATTAAAGATCATAGAAAAGACTTAACACATGGTTTTAAGTCTTTTGAGAAAGTTGGTAGAGATGCTACTTCTGATGAGCTATTGGAAATTCAAAAAAGAGTTATTTGTTATTTAAGGGGAATATTAGAAAATATAGAGAGTTATCTATCTAATGAAAAATATTTAAAAAAGAATCCGGTTAAAAATGCTTTAATTAAAGACGGTTGGACAATTACAATAGATACTTGTCCTCTGGAATATGAAGACGTTGAACTTTATCCAGATTTAGCTATAGAAAAGATAATTTCAGAAAACCAAAAACAACGTAAAATTATTGTTGAGATCACAAGTTTTATCAGTTCTTCACTCATCAAAGATTTTCAGAATGCTTTAGGACAATATATTTTATATCGTAATTTGATTCAACTATCTCAAAATGAATCCCAAGAAATTTATTTAGCTGTAAAAGATGAAATTTATGAGACTTTTTTTCAAAGGAAATCAATTAAAACTGTAGTTCAATTAAATCAACTTGCTTTGGTTATTATTAATACAGAAAAAGAGGAAATTGTACAATGGATAAATTAGTTAATTATCGTGAAACTATTAATGAAACTCGCGAAACAAAAAATTAGCAGTGAAAACTCAACGCTTAATCAGTTACTAATGGAATTACAGGAAGAATGCCAGAATGTGATTTCTCTGATTAATCAATTACAACTTTCTGAATTAAGCGATCGCCAAAAGGGTAAAATTCTCTCAGAATTGCTGGTAGCTTCTATTCATTTGCATTCCCATTGTGATGAAGATTGGCAAAATTTAATTTCTGATGAGTTGGAAACTTTAGCAGATGATTAATGGAGAAAATCTTATGAATATAAAGAGGTGTAAAAATGATTGAATTACATCCTGAGTTTTTAACAAAAAATGGTCAAAAACAATTTGCAGTTTTACCTTATGAGGAATTTTTGAAGATTACGGAATTGTTAGAAGATTTGGAAGATTTAAGAGATTTACGGGATGCTAAGGAAGAAGAGAAAGATAGTCTTTCCGTATCTTTAGCTGATGTTAAGAAAATGCTTATACATAATCCATAGGTAAACAAAAATGAACTTTTACACAGTTGTTCTCAGACAAAGTTCCGGTTATTGGGTGGGTTTGTGTTTAGAAAATGGGATTGTTGGACAGGGAGATACTCAAGAAGATGCAGTTAATAAATTAAAGGAAGCAATAGAATCTTTTGAAGATGTTTATCAATCAGAAGATAATATTTATAAATCTCCTATTTCTATAGATGAATTACATGAATTTTTGTTAGTTGAGGAAAAAGAAAAACAATCAGAAATCTATGAATTGAGGAAGGTTTATGCCTAAAAATATACCTTCTTTAAAACCCAAAGAATTAATTAAATTATTAGAAAAAGCAGGTTGTACTTTTCATAGAGAGGGAAAAGGAGAGTAGTTCCTATAGATATGGGTGCTAGAGAAATGTCTCCAGGTTATGTTTTACGGATTTTTCGGCAATTTGGTTTTAGTGATGAGGAGATTGAAGGTTTGTTGAGGTAAATCAAGGATATTTTTGATCAAATTGTTGGTTTTGAGGATGAAGGGAGGGTGATTAGTAAGGAGAAGCGGCTTTGGTATAATTTAGGTTAGGGTGGGCTGGATGGACTCACCTGAATGTTATAATAGTTTATTATCGGGGTCAACAATGCCAGCAAAGGATACTTGCCATGATGCGGTCAAAAATGCTTTAATTAAGGATGGTTGGACAATTACGGCTGATCCTTATTATATAATTTATAGAAAATTAAGACTTGTTGCTGATCTAGGTGCTGAACGTCCATTATCTGCTCAAAGAGGTGATGAGAAAATAGTGATAGAAGTTAAAAGTTTTCTAAATCCATCATTTATTTATGATTTAGAAAGGGCTGTAGGTCAGTATATCATTTACCGTAATTATCTTAAAAGAACAGCACCAGACCATCAGATTTACTTAGCACTTGGTCAACTTGTTTATAAAGCTAATTTTGATGAAACTATCCAAGTTGTTGTTGATGAAAACCAACTTAAATTAATCATTGTAGATACAGATAAGGAGGTTATTACCAAATGGATAAGTTAGAAAATTACCGTTTTTTAATCAAAAAAATCTTAACAGAATATCATCAACTTTTTTCCTCTGCATCTCCTGATAATATAGAAATGCTATTAGCTTTTGATGAGCAAAGAGATCAATACTTATGGTTTCAAGTTGGTTGGACAACAGAGGAAAGAATTAAGGGAATTTCTGTCCATATTCGCATTAAGAATGAGAAGATTTACATTGAGGAAGATTGGACTGAGGAAGGAATTGCAACAGAATTATTGAGGGAAGGTGTACCCAAAGAGGATATTGTTTTAGCTTTTCATGATCCAGAAACTCGTAAGTTGACGGAGTTTGCTGTGGCTTGATTAATTTATAAACAGGAGAAAATACATCCTTTTGCTGATAATTTGTATCGTTATTTGAATTTTGATCAAATTGTTGGTTTTGAGGATGAGGTGAGGGAATATTTCATGGTCAGGATATCCCGATAGAGAAATCAACTATCAATTAACTATGAAAATACATAAAAAAAGCTGATTATTCGGGGGGGTAGATATATTATTACTTATATTTGTGAATTTTGAGGATGTTTTAGGAAACAATTAAAACATAGCTTTTGTCAGCTAAAAATAATCAAATTGTATTCAAAGGAGCAAATAAAATGGTACAATTCAATGCAGCACTAAGAACAGAATATGAACA
The DNA here is from genome assembly GCF_009712025.1 of Dolichospermum sp. UHCC 0406. NCBI lineage: Bacteria > Bacillati > Cyanobacteriota > Cyanophyceae > Nostocales > Aphanizomenonaceae > Dolichospermum > Dolichospermum sp. UHCC 0406. Next base: position 46,885 of record NZ_VILA01000014.1, on the reverse strand, counting down.
ACTCTACAGAGATTGTCAAATCAAATCTGATAAACTAAGTCAAGTTGATACGATTGTTAATCGTCTTATAGACAATCGCTCTCGCTATAAAAAAGTAGAAAGACTGACTGATGTTCCTTGGTTCATCGTTGCAGTAATTCATCAACTAGAAGCTAGTGGAAATTTTAATACTCATTTACACAATGGCGATCGCTTAAGTGCTAAAACAATTAATATTCCTAAAAATCGTCCCCCCGGAAAGCCACCTTTTACATGGGAAGAATCGGCACAAGATGCTTTAACTTTTGATGATTTAAATAATTGGACTGATTGGAGTATTGCCGGAAGTTGTTGGAAACTTGAAGGCTACAATGGACTAGGTTATCGGCGGTTTCACTCTGAAGTAAAATCTCCTTATTTATGGAGTTTTTCTAATCACTATACTAAAGGTAAATTTGTTTCCGATGGTAAATTTGATACCGATAAAGTGAGTGAGCAATGTGGCTCTGTTGTGCTTCTCAAAAGAATGGAAGAAAAAGGATTTATTTCCTTATCACCAGAAAGTGGAGTGGGTGACGATATTGATACAACAACAAAACAAAAAGAGGTAACATGGTTTGAGCTTTATCGTAAGGAAGAAGATGGCACATCTTATCCAGTTATCGCCGCTTGTGCAGGTTCAGAAACTATTGAAGTAGTAGAATTAAAAACCAAACTAACGGATGAATTTGTAGATTTTTTAGGCAAATATCCGACAGCAAAAACCTTTTTAATTGCTCCCTCTAGTAAGGCTATTCCTTCTGTTACCGCACCTGATATTACCATTACTCCTACCACTGATTTACCAATCTTAACTCGTATTCTGCGTTGGGGTAGTAAAGGAGATGATGTTAAAGCCTTGCAAAAAGCACTTAATGATTTAGGATTTAATGCTGGCAAAGTAGATGGTGAATTTGAAAATAACACAGAAAATGCTGTTAAAGCTTTTCAGTTAAAAGCAGGTTTAATGATTGATGGGGAAGTTGGTCCCATGACTTGGGGTAAACTTGGTGGTAAACCTGGAGATAGCATTTCTGAAGATCCATCTGATCCTATTTATTTACGATTGGCTGGTTTTGCTGAAATTGAAGCCGCTAAAGGACTTACTTGGAGTAGTGCAAGTAGTGAAGCGGAAAAATACCTCAAACCTTTCCGTAAACCTATGCAAAGTATAGGTCATATCGGAAGTGATCCAGTTTTTTATAATTGGTGTGCGGCTTTTGTTGCTTATTGTTGTCGTAACGTAGGAATTGATATACCAGATCAACCTGAAGGTTTTTGGGCAACAATGGCTTTAGTTGAATCTTGGAAATTTTGGGCAAAACAAAACGATTTTTGGTGTCCTAAAGGTTCGGTAACTCCTATGCGTGGAGATATTGTTACTTTTGATTGGCCTGGTAAGAAGGCTACGGGTGAATTTAATCATATTGGCATTATCAGAGCATATTCTCAAGGAAGTTCTGTAATCAAAACTTCTGAAGGAAATAAAGATAATACCAGTGGTAACTTTACTCGTAATTTGTCGTCTGTCTCAGGATTTATCAGAATCCGTTAACTGAGTAGAGTAGGAACTATAACAAAGCGATCGCTGTTTGGGTGTGGTTTTGTGGAGAGCGATCGCTTTTTGGTTATGCGTTGAGAAAGCGATCGCTTATTTGATGAAAGGAGTTCATGTTAAAATATGGTGATAATTTTCACTATTAACAGCTTCAACTTCTTGAATTTTTCCATCATGTTTATCAAGACGAATTTTACCTAAATGTTCAGGATCAGTACCGAAATTATAAGTAACACCTTGATTATCTTCATTAACTTTAATTAACATTACATAAAAAGCCATAATATTTATTGGTGAGAATTCGCGTTTATGTTCTCTGCCGTTGTGCTTGCAGTTTTAGCATGATTTCCGCGTGCATTTCGCGGGTAATGGGATAGAAGTAGACTAAAACTAACCCGGCAATTAAACAAACGGTTGGTATGGGTCCAACAGCAATACGAATGGCTAAAAGTGCAGATTCAGGTTGTACAGGTAAAGAACTTTGTCCAGCAACCGCTTCTTTAAAACCATAAGCTTGTAAGGTATTACCGACCAAAAATAGCCCGAAAGCTAAACCAAATTTTTGCAATAAAACCATGAAACCATAGAAAATTCCTTCCCGTCGTTGTCCAGTTTGCAATTCATCTAATTCAATCACATCAGGGATCATTGACCAGGGAATTAGATAAGCTGTAGAAACTCCCATACCTGCCATTACAGCCATAACATACATTAAACCAACTTGATTTGGCTGTAAGAAAAATAATCCAGCAGCCGCAATAATCCAGGAACTCATTCCTAAGAAATAAACGATTTTTTTGCCAATCTTTTTACTTAAATAACTCCAAATAAATAACATAAATAAAGCCGTTCCCTGCACTGCAATCATGACTGTGGGGACATCTCCCTCTTTAAGTTTCATACAGTTAACGACAAAATAGGGAATAATACTGGCTGTGATTTGCACACCTAACCAAGAAAAAAGATATATCGCAATTACAAACAGAAAAGGTTTATTACTAAAGACAATTTTTAGCTGTTCAAAAAAGGGAATTTCTGCTTCTTGTGGCAAAGAAATCCGTTTAGCTTCAAAAGCTAAAATGCGATCGCGCACCCCATAAACGCACCAATACAAAGATAAAACCGAAATTACGGTACACACAGCCGCTAAGACTAAATATTGTTGTTGGCGATCGCTAATTTGTGAGAAAATAATTTTTGATAAAATCAACGATAAAATACTGCCACCAATGGAAAACGTAAACCGAAAACTATTCAAACTAGTTCGTTCATCGTAATCTTGAGTTAACTCAGGAGTCATGGCTGTATAAGGCAAATTCACAACAGTATAAAATGCCTGAGATATAATCCCAATTACTACATAATACCAAAATAAACACCAAATATTACTACTTTTGTCAGCAGTAAATTGGGGGACAATCCACTGCAAGAAAAAGAAAAATCCAAAAGGAATTGCCCCATATAAAAGCCAAGGTAGACGACGACCCCAGCGCCGGGATTGGGTTTTATCAGTCAACATTCCCACCATAGGATCATTGATACCATCCCAAATTTTGCCAATCATCAAAATACTACCTGCCAAACCCGCTGGAATTCCTGCCACATTGGTAAAGAAAACCATCATGTAAAATACAGCAATATTTGCAGTAATCGCTGGTCCCAAATCTCCCGCACCATAAGCTAATTTAGTTTTAAAATCTAATTTTTCACTTGTTAGCGACTTAGGAAAATCGTTATTATCACCATTATCCTTAACCATAAATTACACCCTTATTAATTGACAATTGACAATAGATAACTAACAATTATTAACACACTTATTTTAGTTTTATGTCAGACCTTTACATTTCTTGGTCAGATTATCACCACAAAATTGAACAACTGGCTGTAAAGATTTATCAATCGGGTTGGGAATTTAACCAAATCGTCTGTTTAGCTAGAGGGGGACTGCGAGTAGGAGATATTCTCTCCCGCATATACAATCAACCATTAGCAATTTTAGCTACTTCATCTTACAATGGCGCGGGGACATATAAAAGAAGTAATTTAATTATTTCTCGTCAATTAACCATGACTAGTGAAAATTTAGGTTCACGGATTTTGCTAGTAGATGATTTAGTAGACTCTGGTATCACTATTCAAGAAACAGTTCCCTGGTTACAGAAACATCATGATTTTCCCATTCAAGAAATTCGCACCGCTGTAATTTGGTATAAAGCTTGTTCAGTTGTTGTTCCTGATTATCACGTTGATTATCTGGCTGATAATCCTTGGATTCATCAACCTTTTGAACATTACGAACATATTAGTCCTTGCGAACTGGCAAAAAAGGAGAATTTAGGGGTTGCAGAATAGCAGTGAAAGATACTCGTTTTGTTGTGACTTCATTGCCTACAAAAAAAGTGCTTTCTGGAAAACTTCATACTCAAATATAGCAATTCCCATACAAGTGAGGTGCAATAAGTCAGAATTAAACGCAGATAAATGCAGATGAACACAGATAATTTTGTACCTCATTAGACTAGGAAATGCTATATTAGCTTTGAGTCTTAATTATTATTTCTATAGGAGAGAAATCGGTGAGCATAGATAAACTTTTGGAGCAGGTAGTTAGTCAGGTATTAGCATTAATAACCTTTTTCGCTTTCCCCGTAATCCAATATTTTCTACTCAAGTGGACAGTACGACAAGAAGGACTACCGAGGCTTGGATACTTGCCAGAGTATGGTTTTAGATTGGTCATTCGGAACATACCTCGAAGAAGACTTTTAAAGAATATTAAATATAAAGTTTTTCTCAGAAGCCTTATTCCACCATCTAAAGGTTCTACAGCTTATACTTTCTATGATACTGATATTCTCTATAAAGAGGAATTATTTGTTTTTCACAATTCAGACCAAACTATGTTAAGCTTTCAATTACAGGGAGATAAAGAAGATAATATTGACTTTGTTATCACAGATAAATTGGGCAACAAGATTCAAAATGAAATCTCAATAAAAAATTTTGAAAAGCTGATTTGTGATTATTCAGCAACAGTTGAGAATTTCTTTAACTTTGACGTTCAAATTGAAAAACGAGTTGTTATTCAATCTTCTTCTTTGGTCAAAATGTGGCAGGAAACTCATTTAGGATGTGACAAATTCAAAGAATTTAATGTTGACCACATACTAACTCCTGGTTATTAGTGCAATAATAGAGGGATATAGCAATGAATTTTTGCAGTAGCCCAATCTGGTAATTCTGTTGATGCAGGTAAGCACTGTAATTGATTGTATTTGAAGCAGATTTCCAATTAAAACAACCATAACCAAACAGGAAGAGTAAACAACAAAACTATCATCCCCATAGCTAAAGCAGTAACAGCCAAATCTCTATCCAAATCAAAGGTTTCTGCTATTACCAATGTAGCCAAAGCTGGAGGCATACCCATTTGCAAAACTATCACCTGTGCTGCATTACCAGTAACACCAAAAAATGAGAGAGTGCTACCTAAAATCATCGGCACTAATAGCATTTTAATGAAGACACTACTCCCCGCTTGTGGTAATTTTCGCCAAGATTTTAGTTGGGAAAGTCGCATTCCAATTAACATCAAAGATAAAGCAACTGCACCCCAAGCCAATTTTTCTAAACAAAATATCACCGGAGAGGGAAGCGTCACTTGATGCAATAATAAGCCAAATCCAAAACTCCATAAAGCCGGATTAATCAAAATTACCTTTGCTATTTGCATCTGATTTTGGGTATTATTACCAAACTTAGCAGCAAGAAACACACCTAAACCATAAGCACCAAACAGCGAACCCAACATATCGTAAAATAAAGCCCAGGCAAAATATTCTTTACCTACCATTGCTAAAGTAATGGGAAAACCCAAATTACCTGTATTACCTACCATTGCTGCTAGAATCAAACTACCTTGAGTTGTCGCGGGGGGAACTGAATCAATGAAATGGGCTTGGGCTTTGATTCTTAACCAAGCTAATAATGCCCCCAGAAAGATTGCCAAGTGAGCTATTATCGGTGCAATCCAAATCTGTCCTGATAAATCTGTTTGTAGTAAAAAACCGATGATGCTTATAGGTACTCCCACCCAATAGAGAAATTGACCTACGTAGGTGGAAGTATTGTTAGGCAATTTACGTCCCAGTATAAATCCCACTAGGATTAATCCCACTAACTTGATATATAGTTCTAAAAGATTTATCAAAATTACACCATAATTCAAAATTAAGCATTAAACAAAACTCATTTCTTCTTTAACTAACTATTAAACACAAACAGGAGCAAAAACTTGAATAAAGCTGGGTTTCCTAAAAAACCGCACAATTCCTACCCTCTCTCTGGTGATGATATCCCAGTGGCTTTACGCGATACAAATGATGCAGGAAGTAAGATCAAAGTCCAACCTGTGGTTTTGATTACAGGTGGATTAACAGGATTTTTGTTACTGGCTGTCTCTAGTGGTTTTTTGTTTTCGCTGACAACACCTAAGCCAAATGCTAATTCTGTAGCTGAACCAATTAGTTCTACACCCATAGCCGCTAATACCCCAAATAATAATGATACAGTGTTGGGACATTTTCCCTATTCAGAAGCACCAGAATCAGAATTAGCCCCAATTACGGGTGACAGTAGAATCAGAATGCGAAAATCTGCCGCTGTCAAGTTTCAAGCCATGGTACAAACCGCTAGAAGTGCGGGTGTAATTTTAGTTCCAATTTCTGGCTTTCGTTCTGTACAAGAGCAAAAGCAGTTATTTTTCGGTGTAGGCGCACAGCGGAATCAAACCCCAGCCGAAAGAGCAGCCCTCAGCGCACCACCAAATCATAGTGAACATCATACAGGTTATGCGGTGGATGTTGGCGATGGCACAGTCCCAGCAACTAATCTCCAAGCCAATTTTGATAATACCAAAGCTTATCAGTGGTTACAGGCTAATGCGGCTAAGTTTAGTTTTGAAATTTCCTTTCCGAAAAATAATCTTCAAGGTGTCAGTTATGAACCTTGGCATTGGCGTTTTGTCGGCGATACTGATAGTTTAGAAACATTTTATAAAGCCAAAAATATCAAACCTGTAAAAACACCATAATGATAGTCAGAGAATATCAAATATCTGACACTGAAGCAATTATGAAACTGTTTGTAGAACGTCGAGGAATAAAACTTAAAAATTATGTAATGGAAAAATATTTATAATTTCTGGTTTTACATTAGTTCAGATTTCATGTATTTATTTCTTCCTTTGCGCCTTTGCTCCTTTGCCTCTTTGCGCGAAATAAAATTAAATGTAGTTTATCGGTGCAGTTCCCCACACCGATTTACATAATTTAACTCTAGTTTTCCGTGCCATATTCCTTAGGCTAATGCGGAAGCTTGGGGTTTGGCAAAAATCATCCTTCCAGCAGAAGTTTGTAAAGCACTGGTAACTACTACTCGCAATTCACCACCAACATAACCTCTACCTTCTTCCACTACTACCATTGTGCCATCATCTAAATAGCCAATTCCTTGAGTTGGTTCTTTTCCTTCTTTGAGAATTTTCAAATCAAGATAATCACCAGGTAAATAAGTTGGACGAACAGCATTGACTAAATCATGAACATTCAAAACTGGAACTTTTTGCACACTAGCAACTTTCGACAAATTATAATCATTGGTGAGTAATGTGCCATTGATTTCTTGAGCAAAACGCACCAATTTAGCATCAACAGTGGCAGTATCTTCATAGTCCACAGGATTGATTAAAATACGTTCAGGATAAGTTTCCCGAATGCGGTTGAGAATTTCTAATCCTCTTCTTCCCCTGACCCGTTTTTGGTCTTTACTAGCATCAGCTACTTGTTGTAATTCTTGTAAAACAAATTGGGGGACAAGAATTAATCCTTCTAGAAATCCTGTTTCTAGTAATGTTTCAATCCGGCCATCTATAATGCAGCTAGTATCTAAAACCTTAGTATTAGCAGGTTTAAGAGTTCCTTCCACCACCATACTTTCCACAGTATTGGGGTTAATTAATCTTAACAACCCCCGTCCGTGAGTATCTGCTAAGTTCATTCCTGTAACAGAGAGGATAATACTGCCAACAACCGCAACAAGAGGTTTGATAAAACCAAAATCTGGGGGAATGGGTAATAAAAATAGCGGGGCTAACATCAGATTGGCGAGTAATAGCCCAATTACTAAGCCAATGGCACGGGTGAGAATGACTTCTAGGGGCATTTCCCGGACTTGTGACTCTAGCCGACGGTATGTAGTCTGGAAACTCAGCCCGACTGCACCACCGATAATGGCAGCAAAGACAGCGAAAACTAGGCGTAAGGCATCTAAATCACTAACTCCATTAAGAGTACCAGGGGGGAGTAGATCAGTGCTGAAATAACCTATTCCCGACGCTGCCAAGATAAATGAGAGAATAATAATGACATCCAGCATGGTTATGTTGTGTTCCTACAACGATATTTATTCGATAGAGTAAAGTATGCTTGTTTGAGTCCTTTTTAGTGATGGAATCATCTTAGCTGCTCAGGCAGACAGAATATGCCAACATTATAACTAAAGCGTTTTTACTGCATATTATTTTTATTTTTAGGGAAAAAGGATGAAAAGTTGTAAACAAACTCCTCATTTTCATTATTTTTAACAGTCAAATCAAATTAACTTCACTATTGTTCAAAATGAGTCAAAAAGATATTGGTTGGGGGATTCCCAGTTCTGCTTATGTGCATATTCCCTTTTGTCGGCGACGATGTTTTTATTGCGATTTTCCGGTATTTGTGGTCGGGAATAACTCACGGGGCGAAAATTCTGGGACAATTGGCGAATATGTTGAAGTTTTATGTCAAGAAATCAGGATTGCACCAACTTATAGTCAACCTTTAGAAACAATTTTTTTTGGTGGTGGTACTCCTTCACTATTATCAACAGTACAGTTGCAATCTATATTGACAACCTTAGAACAGCGATTTGGCATTGCCTCTGGGGTAGAAATTTCTATGGAAATTGACCCAGGGACGTTTGATTTTGCACATATCGCTGGTTATCGTAGCTTAGGAGTAAATCGCGTGAGTTTGGGTGTCCAAGCTTTCCAAGAAGAATTGTTAAAAACTGCTGGGCGATCGCATTCCCTTATAGATATATTTACAGCTATAGAGTTAATTCACAAGGTCGAGATTCCCGAATTTAGCTTAGACTTGATTTCTGGCTTACCGTATCAATCTTTAGCACAATGGCAAGATTCCTTAATCCAAGCAGTAGCAGCCACCCCAACTCACATTTCCATCTATGACCTGACCATTGAACCCGGAACAGCCTTCAATCGTTATTACAAACCGGGAGATCATCCCTTACCCACAGATGAAACCACCGTCAAAATGTATCAAATGGGGCAAAAGACCTTAACTGATGCTGGTTACGAACATTACGAAATTTCCAATTATGCCCAACCAGGACATCAATGCCAGCATAATCGAGTTTATTGGCAAAATCGCCCCTATTATGGCTTTGGTATGGGTGCAGCCAGCTATATACAAGGTAAACGCTTCACCCGTCCCCGCAAAACCCAGGAATATTACCAATGGTTAAAAAACGGTGCTGTGATTGATTGTGAAATCACACCACAGGTAGATGTTTTGTTAGAAACTCTCATGTTAGGGTTACGGTTAGCCGAAGGAATCAGTTTAAATTCCTTAGCAACAAACTTTGGCAACCATCAAGTTGAGAGAATTCAAAGCTGTTTGCAACCATACTTTGCTCAGGGTTGGGTGAAGATTGTTGGGGATAGGTTGCGTTTCAGCGATCCCGATGGTTTTATATTTTCTAATGTGATGTTAGCGAAGTTGTTTGAGGAGTTAGGAGAATAATAAATTATGTTTCGCGCAAAGGCGCAAAGAAGCAAAGGCGCAAAGTTTGAAATTTGTGAGTTTCCAATTTTATATTTTAATTTAGCAATGCCGATTATTGCATCAAATCATCATTTGCAACGTCACCAGGATAAAAGTTGAGGTTAATTAGATCTTCCCATAAATATAGGCATTGAGAAGGAAAGGTTGATAACGGTAAATTGGTTTCTCCTGATGCTAAATCCCTAGCATTTTCATAAGCTTCCTCAAGTGCTACTTCTAGAGAAGACTGCAAACTAGGATTTTCATTCAGTAATTTTATGATGTCTCGGCGTTGAATCCGAATAGTTGCTAACCAACTACGAATACGTTTTGATGATTGATATTCCCACTTGAGTAAATGTCCAATTAAAATAATCAGACGATTTCTCAATTCTTGGCGTTCCCTTCTCCCCAAAGATTCAACTTCCTCAATTAAATTAACTAAATCAACTTGATTCCATAGCTGATAACGTAATAAATTAGCCTGTTGTTGAGTCCAGGCATAAAAATCCGTTTCATAAAGATTCAGGTTGACAGCGGATTCTTTCCCCCCTTGTGTCTGCATAATTAAAACCTAGTAACCTTGAATTAATTATAACTCCCTTCTTCCTTTGCGCCTTTGCTCCTTAGCGTCTTTGCGCGAAACAAAAACCTAAAAAGTCACCACACTCCGAATAGATTCCCCCCTGTGCATCAAATCAAAAGCATCATTAATCTTTTCAATCGGCATCACATGAGTAATTAAATCATCAATATTAATCTTACCATCCATATACCAATCTACTATTTTCGGTACATCTGTCCGCCCTCTTGCACCACCAAAAGCCGAACCTTTCCAAACCCTGCCAGTTACTAATTGAAAGGGACGAGTGCTGATTTCTTTACCTGCACCAGCTACACCAATAATCACACTCACACCCCAACCTTTATGACAACATTCTAAAGCTTGACGCATGATATTGACATTACCAATACATTCAAAGGAATAGTCAGCACCACCGTTTGTTAAATCTACCAAATAAGGAACTAAATCACCTGCAATTTCTTGGGGATTAACAAAATGTGTCATGCCAAATTTTTCAGCTAATTCGCGTTTTTTAGGATTAATATCTACACCAATAATCTTATTTGCGCCCACCATTCGCGCCCCTTGGATCACATTTAAACCAATGCCGCCCAAACCGAAGACTACCACGTTTGCGCCTGGTTCTACTTTAGCTGTATTCACAACTGCACCAATACCTGTTGTCACACCACAACCGATATAACAAACTTTATCAAAAGGGGCATCTTCCCGAATTTTAGCAACGGCGATTTCTGGCAATACCGTATAATTAGCAAAGGTGGATGTACCCATATAATGGTGAATCATGTCGCCACCGATACTAAAACGGCTCGTACCATCTGGCATTAAACCCCGTCCTTGTGTACCGCGAATTGCTTGACAAAGATTAGTTTTGAAGCTTAAACAATAATCACATTGCCGACATTCGGGAGTGTATAAAGGAATTACATGATCTCCCTTTTTGAGACTTTTGACATCAGCCCCTACTTCGACAACTATACCAGCGCCTTCATGTCCTAAAATTGCCGGAAATAAACCTTCAGGATCATCACCAGACAGGGTAAAAGCATCAGTATGACAAACCCCACTGGCTTTAATCTCAATTAAGACTTCTCCTGCTTGTGGTGGTGCTAATTGTACGGTTTCAATTGTGAGAGGTTTTCCTGCGGTGTAAGCTATTGCTGCTTTAACTTCCAAGATGCAATTCTCCTTTAAGGTTCGTTTTTGGGATTAATATCTACCCAAATAATCATAGTTTGTGCTTACCATTCGCGCATCTTGGATCATTTTACCTTGGATAATTAATTGTCTGAATCAGGATGTTCAGGATTTAAGGATTTTCAGGATAATTAATTGTCTGAATCAGGATTTCCAGGATTTGAGGATTTTCAGGATAATTAATTGTCAGAATCAGGATTTTCGGGATTTGCAGGGTAATATTGTCCGCAATGTGTCAAGATACTATTGAAGCATGATCTAGGTTCTACCCTATCCAGTCCTAACTTATGAATGAACAGCGTCTACAGGCATATTATCAGCTAGTTCAACAACTGCTTAGTTGTCCCCATGGTCAAGAAGCGGCTATATTACAAGCTAACAGGGAATTACTCGATGTTGATTTTTTAGAATTGCTGAAGGTAGGGGTAGAACAAATGTCTACCCAGGAAGGACAAGAAAATCGTGCTAACCGGTTGCTGGCTTTAGCTTCTCAACTGAGTGAACAGTTAGATATACCCCTAACCCCAGAACCAGAAACGCCGCTTAATCAAGCAAATTTTGATACCTATTTACAATTTTTATCAAAAGTATTACAAGCTACCGCAGAAAGTGAAGGTAATCCCCAGGTAGTTTACCCTTTACTGGCTGCAAATACGGATAAACTTAATCTCACCTTTGTTAAATTATTACAGGATTGGGCAACAAATACACTAGAAGAAGCAGAACCAGACGCAAAACAATTTTTCGCTGTAGTGATAGGTAATTTTAGTAATTTGATATGGCAATTTCCTTTAGGTAACAAACCTGATAATGTGGAAATTGCTATTACTGGTTATGAAATAGTTTCCACTGTTTTCACCCGTGAAACTTCTCCAGAACAATGGGGAACTTTACAAAATAATCTGGGGAATGCCTACTCTAATAGAATCAGGGGTGATAAAGCGGAGAATCTGGAAAATGCCATCGCAGCTTATAATGAAGCTTTAGAAGTGAGTACCCGCACCGATTTTCCTGTAGATTGGGCAATGACGCAAAATAATCTGGGGACTGCCTACAATAATAGAATCAGGGGAGATAAAGCGGATAATCTGGAAAATGCCATTGCAGCTTATAATGAAGCTTTAGAAGTGAGAACCCGCACCGATTTTCCTGTACAATGGGCAATGACGCAAAATAATCTGGGGAATGCCTACAGTGATAGAATCAGGGGAGATAAAGCGGATAATCTGGAAAATGCCATTGCAGCTTATGAGCA